>NZ_JAMCCR010000039.1:0-1604 GCF_023371075.1 Pseudomonas sp. GX19020 | reverse complement strand
AGTTTCGCGCCGGGGAATATCTCGATCCGCTGGTTTGGCGACGGCTCGCTGAATGTGGCGGCGAATTGCATCGACCGCCATCTGATCGACCGGGCGGAGCAGACCGCGATCATCTGGGAGCCGGATGATCCGAAGGAGCCGGCGAAACATATCACCTATCGCGCGCTGCTCGAGCAGGTCTCGCGCATGGCCAATGTGCTGAAATCGCATGGTGTGAAAAAGGGCGACCGCGTCGTGCTTTATCTGCCGATGATCCCCGAGGCGGCCTATGCGATGCTGGCCTGCGCCCGGCTCGGCGCGGTGCATTCCGTTGTTTTCGGGGGCTTTTCCCCGGATGCCCTGGCGAACCGGATCAATGATTCCGAGGCGAAGCTCGTGATCACCGCCGACTGGGCACCGCGCGCCGGCAAGAAGACCGGGCTCAAGGACAATACCGATAAGGCGCTTTTGCATTGTTCGGACCGGGTGAAATGCCTGGTGGTGAAACGCACGGGCGAGCAGACCTCCTGGGTCTCGGGCCGCGATTTCGACCTGCTGGCGGAAATGGCCGAGGCGAAGCCCTATTGCCCCTATGTCGAGGTCGGTGCCGAGGATCCTTTGTTCATCCTCTATACGTCCGGCTCGACCGGCAAGCCGAAGGGCGTGGTGCATACATCGGGCGGCTATCTCACCTATGCCGCGATGACGCATCAATATACGTTCGACTATCATGACGGCGATATTTACTGGTGCACGGCCGATGTCGGCTGGGTCACCGGCCACAGCTATATCGTCTATGGGCCGCTGGCGAATGGCGGCACCACGCTGATGTTCGAAGGCGTGCCGACCTGGCCCGATGCCGGCCGTTTCTGGGAGGTCTGCGCCAAACACCGGGTCAACCAGTTCTACACCGCGCCGACCGCGATCCGGTCGCTGATGGGGATGGGGCCGGAATTTGTCGAACGTCACGACCTGTCGTCTCTGAAGCTGCTTGGCTCGGTTGGTGAACCTATCAACCCCGAAGCCTGGGCCTGGTACGACAAATATGTTGGAAAAGGGAAACTGCCGATCGTCGACACTTTCTGGCAGACCGAGACCGGCGGCCATATGCTGACGCCCCTGCCGGGAGCTGTGGCGACGAAGCCCGGCTCGGCGACGGTGCCGTTTTTCGGGGTGAAGCCGGTGGTGCTCGATCCGCAGACCGGGGCAGAGCTGAGCGAAACCGAATGCGAGGGCGTGCTGTGCATCAGCGACAGCTGGCCCGGGCAGATGCGGACGCTCTGGGGGGATCACGCGCGATTTGAAGAGGCTTATTTCAGCCAGTATAAAGGGTATTATTTTACGGGCGACGGCTGCCGTCGCGATGCGGATGGCTATTACTGGATTACCGGCCGTGTCGATGATGTCATTAACGTCTCCGGCCACCGGATGGGCACGGCAGAGGTGGAATCCGCCCTTGTCGCGCATGAGAAGGTCGCCGAAGCGGCAGTTGTCGGCTATCCGCATGACCTCAAGGGGCAGGGCATCTATGCCTATGTCACGCTGATGAACGGGGTGACGCCGACCCCCGAGCTGAAGCGCGAGCTGGAGGCCTGGGTCCGCGCCGAGATCGGCCCGATCGCCAA
>NZ_JAMCCR010000038.1:0-1732 GCF_023371075.1 Pseudomonas sp. GX19020 | reverse complement strand
TGTCAATCGGCATCCAAACGTGCCCCCTGATCGGCGTCCAAAAGTGACCCCTTTGGCGAGCGGGTGAGCAGGCCCGTGGCGGCGTAGCTTTCCAGCTTGCGCAGCCGACGCGGGCCTGCGTTTCGGAGGGCATTCAGGCTCGGGTTTTAATGCGCCAACTGTCGTTGCCAGTCTCGACGATGTCGCAGTGGTGGGTGAGCCGGTCGAGCAGCGCGGTGGTCATCTTCGCGTCCCCGAAGACGGTCGGCCATTCGCCGAATGCCAGGTTGGTGGTGACGATGACGGAGGTCTGCTCGTAGAGTTTGCTGACCAGATGGAACAGTAGCTGGCCGCCGGACTGCGCGAATGGCAGGTATCCGAGTTCATCGAGAATGACGAAGTCGAGCCGCATCAGATGTTCTGCAAGCCGGCCCGCCCGTCCGGCACGGGCCTCGGCCTCCAGCCTGTTCACCAGATCGACGACATTGAAGAACCTGCCCCGGGCACCATTGCGGATGACCGCGCGCGCGATGGCTACAGAGATATGGGTCTTGCCGGTCCCCGTGCCGCCAACCAGCACGACATTGCGCTGTTGGCTGAGGAACTCCCCGCTGGCCAGATCTCGCACCAGGGTCTCGTTGATCGGGGTGTCATCGAAGGTGAACTCCTCGATCTCCCGGGCATAGGGCAGCTTGGCGGTGGTGATCTGGTATTTGACCGACCGCGCTTTCTTCTCGTTGATCTCGGCGGCCAGAAGGTCTCCAACGATCTGGCGGGGTTCATGCTGGCGGCGCACAGCCACCGCCATGAGTTCGTCATAAGCGGCGCGCATCCCGTAGAGCTTTAACTCGCCCATTGCGGCCATGATGTCAGCACGATCCATCAGCAGGCCCTCCGCAGCAGATCATAACGGGCGCAGTCCGCCACAGGCTCATGGGTCAACTGCAAGGCCGGAGAGGTCAGCAGAAGCGGTGGTGGTTCCGGATCTCGCCTGCGGGATAGAATATTGAGGATTACATCGGCAGAATGGACGCCTTGCGACAGAGCTTCGGCACATGCCTTTTGAACCACAGGCATCCCTTCCGTCAGCACAGCGCCGAGGACCTTCACCATCTGGCGGTCGCCATCTGAGGAGCCCTGCAGCTTGCGGCGGATCTGTTCAAGAGCTCCGGGAAGAACCCAGTCCTTGAACGGTGCGCCGTTACGCAGCGCCCCGGGCTTGCGAAGCAAAACAGGCACATAATGCCAGGGATTGTAAACTGTTCGGTCCCGGCCGAAGTGACGCGGGTGGTCTCCGACCAGTCGACCCTCCTGCCGGATCTCGATCCGCTCAGCATAGGCCCTGATCTCGACCTGCCGCCCGACAGCCGTTGCCGCGACGGAGTATTTGTTGTTGTCGAAGCGCACGAGACAGGTCTTTGACACCGCCGCAGGCAGTGAATGGAATCCGTCGAAGCGCCCGGCATAGGGAACAAGGTGTGGGCGCTCTTCCTGGAAGACCTGCCAGACGGTTTTGTCCGTCAGCTCCGGATGCTTGCTGGTTCTGGCCGAGGCGATGCACTTGTCCAGCAGCCAGGCATTCAGTTCCTCGTAGCTCTTGACCCTGACGCGGGGCGCGAAGAACCGCTGACGGACAGTGCCGACCTGGCTCTCCACCTGGCCTTTCTCCCAACCCGCAGCAGGGGTGCAGGCAACGGGTTCGACCAGATAATGGCTGGCCATCTGCAGGAACCGACGATTGTAGAGGCGTTCC
>NZ_JAMCCR010000037.1:0-1750 GCF_023371075.1 Pseudomonas sp. GX19020 | reverse complement strand
GAAAGAAACCCACTGCGGTTTGGCTGAATTTGGAATGGCGCGTTGAGGTATCCGGGTCTTATCACGACGGTACTTGTCGGGATTGAGGAAAGCTGTATGTCCGAACTTCATATCGTGGGTCTTGCGGGGAATATCACCGCGCCGTCGAAAACGCGCGCGCTGGTCGGGCAGGCGCTGGATCTGGCCGGGGCCGGGTTGCAGGCGCGCACAACCCTGTTCGAGATCGCCGATTTCGGCGAGGATCTGGGCCGGGCGCGGCGCGCCGATGACCTCAGCCCGCAGGCGCGGCACAATCTCGATACGCTTTTGCAGGCCGATGCGCTGATCGTTGCGACGCCGATCTACAAAGGCTCTTATCCCGGTCTTTTCAAACATCTGATCGACCTGATCGACCCGGCCGCGCTGCTCCGCAAGCCGGTGCTGATCGCCGCGACCGGCGGGGGCGAGAAACATGCGCTGGCAGTGGAACATCAGCTGCGGCCGTTATTTGCCTTTTTCGAGGCCCGCGTGCTCTCGACCGCCGTGCATGTCTCGGATCGCGATTTCAGCGAGGGGCGGCTGGTATCGGACCCGGCGCTGAACCGGCTCGCCCGCGCCATTGACGAATTCAGCACGATTTTCCCCGGCGCCGCGCGGATCCGCGCCGCCGCCGAATAACCCGTCTCGCCGGATAACCCGTTTCACAGGACAACCCGTCTCACAGGGGCTGCATATGACCTCCGATCCCGTCAAATTCGCCTATTGGGTGCCCAATGTGTCGGGCGGCCTCGTGATCTCGGATATCGAACAGCGCACCAGCTGGACGCCGGAATATAACCGCAGACTGGCGCAGATCGCCGAAGCGGCGGGCTTTGACTATGCGCTGAGCCAGATCCGCTTTACCGCAGGATATGGCGCTGAAAATCAACATGAATCCGTCTCGTTCAGCCAGGATCTTCTGGCCCATACCCAACGGCTGAAGGTGATCGCGGCGCTGCTTCCCGGCCCCTGGAACCCGGCGCTGGCGGCAAAGCAAATCGCCACGATCAGCCATCTCTCGGGCGGGCGGATCGCGGTCAATGTGGTCTCGGGCTGGTTCCGGGGCGAGTTCGCGGCGATCGGCGAGCCCTGGCTGGATCATGATGAGCGCTACCGGAGATCCGAGGAATTCATCCGGGCGCTGCGCGGCATCTGGAGCGAGGAGAGCTTTACCTTCCGGGGCGATTTCTACCGCTTCAGCGACTATAGTCTGAAGCCCAAACCCGTTGATCCGCAACCGGAAATCTTCCAGGGCGGCTCGTCGCGCGCGGCGCGGGATATGGCGGCACGGGTCTCGGACTGGTATTTCACCAATGGCAATACGCCAGAGGGGCTGCGCACCCAGGTCGAGGATATCCGCACGAAAGCCGCGGCGAACGGGCATAAAGTGAAGGTCGGCATCAACGCCTTCGCCATCGTGCGCGAGACCGAAGCCGAGGCGCAGGCAGTGCTGCAGGAGATCATCGCGCAGGCCAATCCCGAAGCCGTCAGGGGCTTTGCCGGACAGGTGGTGAATGCCGGCCGCGCCAGCCCCGAGGGCGAGGGCAACTGGGCGAAATCCTCCTTCGAGGACCTCGTGCAATATAATGACGGCTTCCGCTCGAACCTGATCGGCACGCCCGACCAGGTCGCCGAACGCATCGTCGGCCTGAAAGAGGCCGGCGCCGACCTCATCCTTCTCGGCTTCCTGCATTTCCAGGAGGAAGTCGATTATTTCGGAAAACACGTCCTC
>NZ_JAMCCR010000036.1:0-4013 GCF_023371075.1 Pseudomonas sp. GX19020 | reverse complement strand
CTTGATCCCCTGGCGGGCTGGTCCTGAGCCAGTTCGTTGGACTTGCGCGCCCCTGACCGGGCGCGCTTTTTTCATGCGGTTGCACCGGCGCGGTGCATCTGATGATATTCAGGACAGCAGCAACAGGAGGGGCACAGAATGCGCAGGCCGGAACAGGTGACAGTGCTCTTTGCCGATCAGTCGCTGGGGGCGACCGTCAGGATCGTGGCCGAGACGCTGCTCGCGCGGATCACCTCGCAGGAATATGTGGTTGACGAGAGATTGCCCTCGGAACGCACCCTGGCCGGAGAGCTGGGGGTTGCGAGGAATACGGTGCGCGAAGCACTGGATGTGCTGGAAAATCAGGGTGTCATCCGTCGCCGTGCCGGCTCGGGAAGCTTTGTCACCGGGCTGTCACGCCATGAAGATATCGATGTCGGCGATGTGGCGGCCGAGACGAGCCCACTTGATCTGCAGGTGATGCGCGGCATTCTTGAGCCCGAGATGATCCGCCTTGCCATCATCGCCATGTCGCCGCGCGAGATCGAGGCGCTTGGCGAGGTGCTTTCCGCGATGGAGGCGGTGACCACCGATGCGAGTGAATTCGCGCGGCTGGAGGATGAATTTCACCGCCAGATCGCCAAAGGTACCGGCAATCCGCTGATTGCGGCCTGCTATGATCTGGTGATCGCAGCCCGCCACCAGGCGTTTCGCGCCGCGCTGAACCGCCGCTTTCTGACACCGAAACGTATCCAGGAGTGCCAGCGCTATTACAACACGCTGTTCAACACCCTGACCGCGCGCGACATCGAAAGCGCGGTCGAATTTACCAAGCTTTTGCTGATCGAAGAGCAAAAGCTCCTGATGCAGGAAGACTAGATCCGGGGGGATCAGAGCGGGGCGGAGGCGGCGCTGTCCAGCGTGGTGTCGCGGATCGGCAGCGGCTCTTTGCCCTCGCGCTGATACCACATCTGGCCAAGGGCCTCCATTTCCTGGCGAAGCCGTGCACCATGTTCGGCCAGCCAGGCCGGGATCGAGCCGAAGCCGACAACCCGCGCCCGGCCAGACGTGATGCTTACCACCGGCCAATCCCCCGCCAACAGATTGTCATTGCCGTAAAATTCGGTCCCGAGCCAGCGCGCATGGCCAAAGGCATGTTCGCCCCGGCCGCCATGTTTCATCGCCGCAAGGACTGAGACCGGCGCCACGGTTCCGGCCTTTTGCACCGCCATATGCCACAGATCCAGCGTCGCCGCATATTCCCAGGACACCGAGCCCCAGCTGCCGGGAAAGCGCCGCTCGTATTCGCTGTGGAACTGTGTCGGGCGGTTGAAGAAAAAGCTCTTATTCTGCAGGGCAGGGTCGTCGAAATCGGGGAACTGGAAGAGAAAGCCTTCCATGAACTCCGTCGATGTTTTGCGGATCAGCTCGCGGTAGCCATCGGCGGTGCAGGACAGCAGCTGGCCGGTAAAGCCCTGGCGATGCGCCGCTTCGGTCAGCGCATGCACCATAGGCGTGTGGCTGGTGCACCAGCACAGGATCTGCGGATCCGTGGCCAGCATCGCCGCCACGATCTCGTCGGCATCACCACCGGTATTGGGATAGCGGATCTCTTTGGTGATCTGGAAACCTTCGGCGCCGAAAGCCGCACGATAGGCGGCAAGCGAGGGCAGGCCCAGCTCATCCATCTGGCTGCACAGTGCCACCCGCCTCAGCTCGGGCCGGTTCTTTGCCAGCCAGCCGACTGCGGTGACATTGAGCAGGGGATGGGTCTCGCTCGGCGCGATCAGATAGGGCGTGTCGGGGGAAAGATCGCTCGGGAGCAGGGTCGAGGTCAGGATCTTGCGTTCGGTCAGCCAGGGGCGGAGCCGGCGCAGCGAGTCGCCGCCGAGCATCATCAGAAACCGCACATTGCCATCCAGAACCAGCCGGCGCGCGCCGATAAACGCCCGGTCGGGGTCATAGCCGCAATCTTCGGCGAGGATCTCGACCTGATGGCGCCGCCCGCTTATCATCATGCCGCCCGAGGCATTGATCTGGTCAGCCCAGATCTGACAGCCATAAAGCCCGGGCAGGCCCCAGGACCGCACCTGGCCGCTCAAAGGCGCCAGAAAGCCGATCGGGATCCGCTGTCCGGTGGTGGTTTCCAGGCGCCGGACCAGACCTCCGACCGCGAGCCGCTGTGCCAGACTGACAGAACCGGTCATCTCCCGCCCCTTGTTTCAGCGTCAGACCGCCCGGGAGGCGGCGATTCCGCCAGGAATCTTTTTCCCAGCATGAAGATTTGTTGACATGCTGGCAATCCTGTCGCGTAATTGGCGCAGTGAATAAGGAACCAATCCATAAACTGGTTCAGACCAACGGGAGCACACGCATGAGTAAGAGAATCGCAGTCATCGGAGCAGGCCCTTCTGGCCTTGCACAGCTGCGCGCCTTTCAGTCGGCCGCCGAAAAAGGCGCCGAGATTCCAGAGATCGTCTGCTTCGAGAAGCAGTCCGACTGGGGCGGGCTGTGGAACTACTCCTGGCGCACTGGTCTGGACCAGTATGGCGAACCGGTTCATGGCTCGATGTACCGCTACCTTTGGTCAAATGGCCCGAAAGAAGGGCTTGAATTCGCTGATTATTCTTTTGAAGAACATTTTGGCAAGCAGATTGCCTCCTACCCGCCGCGCGCGGTGCTGCTCGACTATATCGAGGGGCGCGTGAAAAAGGCAGGGGTCCGCAAATGGATCCGCTTTGAGAATGTGGTCCGCCTTGTAGACTGGGATGAGGCGACGCAGAAATTCACCGTTACCGTCCAGGACCTGCCGAAAGATCACTGCTATTCGGAAGAATTCGACCATGTGATCGTGGCCTCGGGCCATTTCTCAACGCCGAATGTGCCCTCTTTCCCAGGATTCGAGCGCTTCAACGGCCGGATCGTCCACGCCCATGATTTCCGCGATGCGCGCGAATTCGCCGGCAAGGATGTGATGCTGGTCGGCACGTCCTATTCGTCGGAAGATATCGGTTCGCAATGCTGGAAATATGGCGCGAAGTCGATCACCAACACCTATCGCTCGGCGCCGATGGGGTTCGACTGGCCGGATAACTGGGAAGAAAAGCCCAATATGCAGAAGGTCGAAGGCAATATCGTCACCTTCGGCGATGGCACGACCAAGAAGATCGACGCGATCATTCTGTGCACCGGCTATAAGCACCATTTCCCCTTCCTGCCCGACGGGCTGCGGCTGAGAACGGCGAACCGGCTTGCGACGAACGACCTCTATAAAGGGGTCGCCTATGTCCATAACCCGGCCCTTTTCTATATCGGGATGCAGGATCAGTGGTTCACCTTTAACATGTTCGACGCCCAGGCCTGGTGGGCGCGTGATGTGATCCTGGGGCGCATCGCGCTGCCGGGCAAAGAGGCTATGCAGGCTGATGTGACCGACCGCGTTGCGCGCGAGGATGCCGGCAAAGACACCCATGATGCGATCCAGTATCAGGGGGATTACGTTAAAGAACTGATCGCAGAGACGGATTACCCGAGCTTCGATGTCGATGGCGCCTGCGAGATTTTCTTCGAATGGAAGGATCACAAGAAGCAGGACATCATGGGCTTCCGCAACAATTCCTACAAATCGGTGATCACCGGCACGATGGCGCCGAAGCATCACACGCTCTGGAAGGATGCGCTGGACGACACGATCGAAAGCTATCTGCAGAACTGACGGTCCGCTCTGGCGCAAAAGGAGAGGTTCCGATCAGAAGGGGCGCTGGCATGGTCCAGCGCCCCTGTTTTTTGCGAAATTGTCAGAAAAACGTAAAAATGCCGGAAGATTTTCCGGCATTTTGCGATCTGAATGTTCGAATAGTGAAAGCCGTCAGAGTGTCGGGTAAAGCGGGAACCTGTCGCAGAGCGCCTGAACCTCGGCCTTCACTTTGGCCTCGACCTCGCCGTTGCCGTCTTCGCCATTGGCGGCGAGCCCATCAACCACTTCGACGATCCAGCGCGAGATCTGGCGGAATTCGGCCTCGCCGAACCCGCGC
>NZ_JAMCCR010000035.1:0-4456 GCF_023371075.1 Pseudomonas sp. GX19020 | reverse complement strand
CTTCAGATATCGAGTGTATTTTGTTTTTCCCATTGTGTGAAATGGCCGCAATATTCGTTCCATTCCTGGGTTTTCATCTTGATGAAGGCGCTTGAGAATTCCTCGCCGAGGGCGGCTTTGAGCTCGGTATCGGCATCGAAGGCGCGGATGGCGTCGAGGAGGTTGAGGGGCAGTTTCGGCGCGTCTTTGATCAGATGGCCCTCGGTGTAGAAGTTGATATCCGAGCGGGGCCCCGGATCTGCATTGGTGCGGATGCCGTCGAGACCGGCGGCAAGGATGACGGCCTGCATGAGATAGGGGTTTGCGGCGCCGTCGGGCAGGCGGAGTTCAAACCGGCCGGGTCCGGGGACACGGACCATATGGGTGCGGTTATTGCCGGTCCAGGTCACCGAATTCGGGGCCCAGGTTGCGCCTGACGAGGTGCGGGGCGCGTTGATGCGCTTGTAGCTGTTCACCGTCGGGTTGCAGATCAGCGCGAGTGCCGAGGCGTGTTTCATGATGCCGCCAAGGAAGGCGCGGCCCTTATCGGACAGGCCGAGTTCCTTGCTGTCATCCGAAAACGCGTTCGACTTGCCGTCCATGGTCCAGACCGAGATATGGGCATGGCAGCCATTGCCGGTCTTGCCCATCAGGGGTTTGGGCATGAAGGTGGCGCGCAGCCCGTATTTCTCGGCCAGAACGCGGGTCATGAATTTGAAGAAGGCGTGCTTATCGGCGGTGGCCAGCACATCATCGTATTTCCAGTTCATCTCGAACTGGCCATTCGCGTCTTCGTGGTCGTTCTGATAGGGTTCCCAGCCGAGATCGAGCATCGCATCGGCGATTTCTTTGATCAGGTCATAGCGGCGCAGGATGGCGTTCTGGTCATAGCAGGGCTTGACCGCATCGTCGAATTCATCGGCGACGGCGGAGCCATCGGGGTTGAGCAGGAAGAATTCCGGCTCGACGCCGGTTTTGACGCGCAGGCCCAGCTCGGCGGCTTCATCGACCAGCTTGCGCAGCACATTGCGCGGCGCCTGGTCGAGGGGCTTTTCCGACATGACCGGGTTCGAGGCGACCCAGGCGATCTCGGGGTTCCAGGGCAGCTGGATCACGGTCGAGGGGTCGGGCACGGCCAGCATATCGGGATGCGCCGGGGTGACGTCGAGCCAGGTCGCAAAGCCTGCGAAACCGGCGCCATCCTGGCACATGCCCTCGATCGCGCAGGTCGGCACCAGCTTGGCGCGCTGATACCCCAGGAGATCGGTGAAGGAGATCATGAAATAGCGGATGCCGCGCTCTTCGGCATAAGCCTTCAGTTCGGCACCGGTCTGCGGCTTTGCGCTTTGCCCTTTGTCCAAGGCCATTTTGTTCGATTCCCTGTTGTTTTGATACAGCTGGCCCGTCGAGGGGCTGGCCTGATGTTGTGAAAAGGAAAGCCGGCCCAGATCCGGACCGGCTTTCCAAAGCAGTTCAGTAGCCGCCGCGCCCCGGGATCCAGCTGGTTCCCGCGAGCGGCACGCCCGCCATGGCGGCCGATTCCACCGTCAGCGCGCAGAGATCCTCCGGTTCGAGATTATGGACATGGTTCTTGCCGCAGGCCCGCGCGATGGTCTGGGCCTCCAGCGTCATCACCTTGAGGTAATTCGCGAGCCGCCGCCCCGCCTGGACCGGGTCGAGGCGCTTTTGCAGCTCGGGGTCCTGGGTGGTGATGCCGGCGGGATCCTTGCCCTCATGCCAGTCGTCATAGGCCCCGGCGGTGGTGCCGAGCTTCTGGTATTCGGCCTCCCAATGCGGGTCATTATCGCCAAGCGCGATCAGCGCGGCGGTGCCGACCGCGACCGCATCGGCGCCAAGCGCCAGCGCCTTGGCCACATCGGCGCCGGTGCGGATGCCGCCCGAGACGATCAGCTGCACTTTGCGATGCATGCCCAGATCCTGCAGCGCCTTCACCGCCTGGGGCAGTGCGGCGAGCGTCGGCTGGCCGACATGTTCGATGAACACGTCCTGGGTTGCGGCGGTGCCGCCCTGCATGCCGTCGATCACCACGACATCGGCGCCCGCTTTGACCGCCAGCGTCGTGTCGTAATAGGGCCGTGCACCACCGATCTTGATATAGATCGGCTTCTCCCAGCCGGTGATCTCGCGGATCTCGAGGATCTTGATCTCGAGGTCATCGGGGCCGGTCCAGTCGGGGTGACGGCAGGCCGAGCGCTGGTCGATGCCTTTGGGAAGGTTGCGCATTTTGGCAACCCGGTCCGAGATCTTCTGACCCAGCAGCATGCCGCCGCCGCCCGGTTTGGCGCCCTGGCCGACCACCAGTTCGATCGCATCGGCGCGGCGCAGATCGTCAGGGTTCATGCCGTAACGCGAGGGCAGATACTGATAGACCAGGGTCTTGGAATGGCCGCGCTCTTCGGGGGTCATGCCGCCGTCGCCGGTGGTGGTCGAAGTGCCCGAAAGCGTGGCGCCGCGGCCAAGTGCCTCTTTCGCCGCGCCCGAAAGCGCGCCAAAGCTCATCCCCGCGATGGTGATCGGGATATCGAGCGTGATCGGCTTTTTGGCGAAACGGGTGCCGAGGACCACTTTGGTCTCGCAGCGCTCGCGGTAACCTTCCAGCGGATAGCGCGAGATCGAGGCGCCAAGGAACAGGAGGTCGTCGAAATGCGGCAGCTTGCGTTTGGCGCCACCGCCGCGGATGTCATAGATGCCGGTGGCGGCGGCGCGGCGGATCTCGGAATTGATCTCCTGGCTATAGGTCCAGGACTGGCGCGGCACGGTCTGCGGGATCGTCTTCTGTTCGTCTTTCATGGCCGATCCCTCAGTAAGCCGACGCATTGTCGATGTTGAAATTATAGAGCTTGCGGGCCGAGCCGTAGCGTTTGAATTCTTCGGGCTTTGCATCCGCGCCCGCCTGGGCCAGCAGGTCCTGGAGGATCGCGATATGCTCGGGGCGCATCTCTTTCTCGATACAGTCGGCGCCGAGGGATTTGACGCTGCCCCGGACAAAGAGCCGCGCCTCGTAAAGGCTGTCGCCAAGCGCGTCACCGGCATCGCCCAGCACAACCAGATTGCCCGATTGTGCCATGAAAGCCGACATATGGCCGATATTGCCATGCACGACGATATTGATGCCCTTCATCGAAATGCCGCAACGCGATGATGCATTGCCTTTGATGACCAGAAGCCCGCCATTGCCGGTCGCCCCGGCATATTGGCTGGCATCGCCCTCGATCACGACGGTGCCCGACATCATATTCTCGGCAACACCCGGGCCCGCCGAGCCCTTCACGGTGACGGTCGCCTGCTTGTTCATCCCGGCGGTGTAATAGCCGGTCGAGCCCTTGACGGTGACTTCGATCGGGGCATCGAGGCCGACGGCCAGCGCATGGCTGCCCTTCGGGTTCACGATCTCCCAGGCGGTGGCATTGGTCTGGCCTTTGGTGGCCTGCAGCGTCGCGTTCAGGTCGCGCAGAGTGGTGGTTGCAAGGTCAATCGTCTGCATATCAGTGCTTCCAGAAATAGACGGTTGCGGGTTCCGGTTCCCAGACGCGGGCGTCCTCGATGCCCGGCAGGTTGACCAGCGCGCGGTATTCCGATCCGAAAGCGACATATTGGTCGGTCTCGGCCATGACCGCCGGCTTGCAGGCGATCGGGTCACGCACCACGCCGAAGCCGTCTTTGGTGCCGACAACGAAGGTGTAGAAGCCATCGAGCACATCAAGACCGGCGCGCAGCGCATCGCCAAGCTCGACGCCCTGGGCCAGCTGATGCGACAGCCAGGCCGCAGCAACTTCGGTATCGTTCTGGGTCTCGAACTTCACACCGTCGCGGATCAGCTCACGGCGCAGCGAATTATGGTTCGACAGCGAGCCGTTATGCACAAGGCACTGATCAAGCCCGGTCGAGAACGGGTGTGCCCCCATGGTGGTGACCGCCGATTCGGTTGCCATCCGCGTATGGCCGATCCCGTGCCGGCCCGACATTTTTGAGACACCAAAGCGCGCCGCCACATCCTTCGGCAGACCGGTCTCTTTATAGATCTCGATCGAATCGCCGGCGCTCATCACCCGCACATCCGGCCGCAGAGCCGCAAGCGTCGCCCGTGCGAGCGCGATCTTATCCGCCGCAAGCGTCAGGATCGCATGGCTGTCCTTGCGCGAAAGCGAAACCTTCGCCCCGATCGCCGCCCCGAGATCCGCCTCCAGCGTCGCAAAATCGCGATCCGCAAAGGCAGACTGAACCGTCAGCTTGCCACCCGCATCATCGCCGTAAATCGCGATCCCCGCAGAATCAGGACCGCGATCCGTCATCGTGATCAGCATATCCGTCAGCAAACGGCCCAGATCGGGCTCCAGCGAACGGTCCTTCAGAAAAAGTCCAACAATCCCGCACATCGAAGCGGCTCCCTATTAGCTCTGGCGCAAAACAATCCTAACAACCAGACAAACAAACACACAAGAAATAAAGTTGAATG
>NZ_JAMCCR010000034.1:0-4707 GCF_023371075.1 Pseudomonas sp. GX19020 | reverse complement strand
GGATAGGGCTCCAGCGGGATATCCCCCATCGGGGCCAGGGCGACATAGGGAAAGACCGAGATATCGGCGATGGTCGGGCGGCCCAGCACCAGCCAGTCCTGCCCGGTCAGCGCGGTCTCGAGGATCTCAAGCGATTTCAGACCCCGGATACGGGCCTCGTTCAGGGTGACCGCCTCTTGCTGGAAGCCGACGCCGTTATAGGTGCCTTTGAACGAGACAATGGCGCGGGCGGTAAAGACACCATACTGGATCCAGCTGGCCGAGAAGGCGAGCCAGTCGATGATCCCGGCCTGCTCGCCCGTATCCCTGCCGCCCCAGCCTTCGGGCGCATAGGTGCCGGCAAGCCAGGTCAGGATCGCGGCGGAATCGCGGAAGATGCGCTCGCCATCGACCAGAACCGGCACCTCGCCCCGCGGATTGATCGCAAGAAACGCCGGGCCATGATGTTCATCCCCCGGCAGATCGACCTCATATTCCTCAAGCGTGATCCCGGCGAGCGCGGCGAACAGCCGGATCTTATAGCTGTTACCGGATTCGAAATTTGTATAGAGTTTCGGCACATTGGCCTCCCGTTTCATTTGAGGGTCAGGCCGCGTTGCGAGGCCATGGTGAAGATCGCGGCCAGCACGATAACGGCGCCTTTGATCATGGTCTGGGCGAAGTCCTGGACGCCCATCTGGTTCAGCCCATTGACCAGAACGGTGATGATCAGGACGCCGAGAAAGGTGCGCCCGACCCCGCCGACGCCCCCCGAAAGCGCGGTGCCGCCGACCACAATCGCTGCGAGGGAATCAAGCAGGGCCGTCGAGCCGAGCGAGGGCCCGCTGGAGCCCAGCTGCGACGAGATCAGCAGCCCCGCCAGCGCCGCCGTCACCCCCGAGGTGACAAAGGCCAGGATCTTCACCCGCCTGAGCGCGATCCCGGACAGCCGCACCACCCGCTCATTGCCGCCGATCGCATAGATATAAAGCCCGAACCGCGTCCTGTTGGTGATCAGGGCCACCAGGGCCAGCGCGATCAGCCCGATCACTGCCGAATTCTGCACGCCCGGAATCCATTGCCCGATGGAAAGCGACAGCACCCCCGGCGCGTCGAAATAGATCGAGCGCCCGCCGATCACCGTCAGCCCCAGCCCGGCAAAGAAGGAAAGCGTGCCAAGCGTGGCGATAAACGAGGGCACTTTGCCGAAGGTGAAGATCAGCCCGTTCACCAGCCCCGCCAGCGCACCGACAAGGATCACGACCAGGATGATGAGGATCGGCGCAGTGACCCCGGAATTCACCACCCGGGACAGGATCGCCGCCGTCAGCAGGATGATCGAGCCGACCGAGAGGTCGATGCTGCCCATAAGAATGACCAGCGTCGCGCCAAGCGCCACCAGCAAAAGGATCCCGGCCTGCCCGCTCATGATCAGGAGATTGGCCGGGCTGAGAAAGGATCCCGCCCGCAGCGCGAAGAAAAGGATCAGCGCCGCCAGCACAGCAACCGGCAAGAGATCCCCCGGCCGCAGCTGCCTCAGCCAAAGGCGGGCAGGCTGCAGGGTAAGACTATGGTCAGACATGGAGTTTTCCTGAAACACTGGCCAGCGCCGCCAGCGGTGCTGGCGGGGTCGCTGACGGAATTGCGGTTGGTGACAGACCCGCCGGGATCATATCGGCGACGATATCGGCCTCTGCCGGTTTCGCCTGCGGCGGCGCGGCGATGTCGCGGGTGATCCTGCCTTCGACCATCACGAGGATCCGGTCCGAGAGGCCGATCAGCTCGGGCAGGTCATCAGTGACGATCAATACGGCAATGCCCGCCGCCGCCGCCTCGCGAATGGTGCGGTAGATCGCCTCGCGCGCGCCGCTGTCGACGCCCTGGGTCGGGTTTTCCAGCACCAGAACCTGCGGCGCCCGTTCGAGCCATTTTGCCAGCAGGACCTTTTGCTGATTGCCGCCCGACAGCGCCGAAACCGGGCTGTCGATGCCTTCGGGTGCCTTCACCTCCAGCGCCTTGAAACGGCGCTCTGCGGCTGCGCGGGCTGTTGCCTGCCGCCAGATCCCCAGCCTCGTTGCGAAAAGATCGCGCAGCGACGGCAGCTGGAAATTCGCGATCAGGCTGGCGCCGGTGATCAGCCCCTCGGCCTGACGGTCGCCCGGAACAAAGGCGATCCCGGCGCCGACAGCCGCATCGCTGCCGGCCCCGATCCGCCTGCCATTGACCCGGATCTCGCCCTCATCGGGTTCAAGGTCACCGCCCAGCACCTGGGCCACCCGCCGTTTCCCCGATCCGTCCGTCCCGGCGATGCCGACGACTTCCCCCGGCCTGATGCTGAAGCCAAGCGGCCCGACCCCCGATGCCAGCCGCAGACCATCCACCTCCAGCCGGGCGGCCCGGGCAAGGCCGCCGTTTTGCAGATCGCCGAGATAATAATTCGCGCCGCGCTCGCGCCCGACCATCAGCCGGTGCAGGTCAGGCTCTGTCAGGCCCTGAACCGGCTGATCCGTCACCAGATCGCCGTCTTTCAGCACCACGACCCGGTCGCAGCTGCGCAGAACCTCGCCCAGACGATGTGAGACGAAGACCACCCCTGCCCGGCCGCGCAGCCGGTCCAGCAGATGCAGGAAATTCTCTTCATGGCTCTGGTCAAGCGCGGTGGTCGGCTCATCGAAGAGAATCACCGGATCGGGAATATCCAGCCGGTCCGCCAGCGCCACAGCCCGCGCGATATCGAGGCTCTGGCGCAGGCCGGGGGGCAGATCGCCCACCCGTTTCGTCACCGGGACAGAGGCCAGATTGCCCGAGGCCAGCACCTCGCGCGCGGCCTCTTCCATGGCGCGCCTGTCAAGAAGGCCCGCCGCATTGCGAAACAGGCTCTCCCAGCCGAACCAGAGGTTCTGCGCCACCGTCAGAGTGCCGATCAGCGCCGGATCCTGGAAGACACGGAAGATGCCGCGCTGATTGGCCTCGCGATAGCTGCGCGGCACGATGGGTTTCCCATTCCTGCGGATCTCTCCGGCGTCTTTGGTCACAACGCCGGAGAGGATATTGAGAAGCGTGCTTTTCCCCGCACCATTCTCGCCGAGAAGGCCGATGATCTCACCGCGCCTGAGGGAAAGTGACACATTGGTCAGCACCCTGTGGCCGTCATAGCTTTTGGCGATGCCGGTCAGCTCCAGCAAAGGGGATGCGGGGGCCATCGGCTCAGCCCGCCAGCGGGGATTTGTCGAGCAGTCTGATCTTGTAGTGATCTTTGAACTGCTGGACGATCCGCTCATAAGAGCCGTCTTCGCGGCCCTTCACATAGGCCTCGGGATAGCTATAGCCCTCCGGCTTCGGCTGATTGATCCATTGCTCGTCGATATCGCTCGGGATCAGTTCATATTGCGGATCCCAGTCTTCGGGGCTTTTCACCCGCGAGATTTTGGTCGCATCGAAATGGGTCTCGACCGGCGCGTCGATGTAACGTTCGATATAGGCATCGATATTGTCTTTGGTCAGGATCTCGGCGCGGAAGGTCAGAGCGCGTTCCAGGGGCTCGGGCGTCCAGCCGTTCAGCCGGTCATAGAGGTTCGCGGCCAGCGTATAGCCGATGAAGGACGGATTATTCGCAGCCGAGGCCAGCTGCGTGCCCTCTTTGATCCGGCGCGCCCCATCAAGCGTGCCATTGGTGCCGACGACCAGGATATCCTTGCCCGGAACCTTGCCGATCGCCCGGATCGCCGCAATCACGCCGGTCGCGGTATCGTCATTCTGCGCGATGATGCCACGGGTATCGGGGAAGCGCGACAGGAGCGCCGCCGCCGCCTTCTGCGATTGCTCCGGTGTCCAGTCGCCGGGCAGTTCACCGGCAAAGGTGATACCGGGATATTCTGCGATGACCTTATCGGCACCGGCGCTGCGCACCACATCCGAACTGTCATTCAGCAACCCGCCGACCCGCACGATGGTGCCCTCGCCGCCAAGCGCCTCGATCAGGACACGGGTCACCTGGCCCAGACCTTCATATTCGTTCGGCTGGATATGCAGGCTGTAATATTCGCTGGCATCCCAGGGCGTGAACCAGGGCGCATTGCCCCAGACATGGCTCAGCCAGACCTTGTTTTCTTCCGCCACCCGCGCAAGACCCCGGATCGAGCCGCCATCGACCGCCTCCAGCGCGATGCCGCCAAAGCCGCGCCCGATCTGCTGGTTCAGTCCATTGACCTGGATCGACGGATCAGACTGGCCGTCAAAGCTTTCGCCTTCGATGCCAAGCTGTTTCGCGGCGGCGTTGAAGGCCTCGGCGATCTGCACCGAAAGCGTTGCGGCATAGCTGAAAGGGGTGAACCCGATCCGCTGCACCGTCTGGGCGCGCAACGCGCCGGCACCAAGCGCCGGCAGCAGGGCCGCGGCGGCCCCCGTCTGCAACAGCGCACGTCTGGAGAGCCCACGCACAGTGGGACGAGAAACTCTGGTCATCATTTTACCTTTGGTTTGAGGGTTGTCTGGAAAGGGGCGTCAGGGATTGGCCCCTGCCTGTGCTCCGGCCCCTGTCTGTGGTCAGGCCCGGGCCCATGTGCCGGTCTCAAGCGGCAGATCAGGATCCGCCGTCCATTCGGTCAGCGATCCGTCATAGACCGCCACATCATCCCGCCCGAGCGTGGCCAGCGCCAGCGCTTCGACCGAGGCCGCGATGCCGCTGCCGCAATAGGTGATGGTGCGCTTTGACGGGTCGAGCGCGCC
>NZ_JAMCCR010000033.1:2500-5742 GCF_023371075.1 Pseudomonas sp. GX19020 | reverse complement strand
TGGTTGCGGGGACAGGATTTGAACCTGTGACCTTCAGGTTATGAGCCTGACGAGCTACCTGGCTGCTCCACCCCGCGTCCGTTGCCTTTTTGGCGCCCCATCCGGGTTATTTGGAGGGGATTTTTTCATCGTATTGGAGAGAGAAGTCTCTGATCAGGTTTGGCGGTTACCTACTCTCCCACGTCTTGAGACGCAGTACCATTGGCGTAGAGGCCCTTAACGGCCGAGTTCGGGATGGGATCGGGTGTTTAGCCACCACTATGACCACCAAACCGGAACAGAGACTTGCCAGTATTGACTGGCGAACATCGATGTATTGTTCAGGTCTGTGCGACTTTGGTGCTTGTATATGGCTGTCTGTCGGTGAGCTAAGGTTTTTGCCTTGCTTTTACCGGATCAAATCAAGCCAATCGGGCAATTAGTACCAGTCAGCTGAATGCGTTACCGCACTTACACCTCTGGCCTATCGACGTGGTGGTCTACCACGGCCCTCAAGGGAGGCCTAGTTTTGAAGGGGGCTTCACGCTTAGATGCCTTCAGCGTTTATCCTGTCCGAACATAGCTACCCTGCACTACCGTTGGCACGATAACAGGTCCACCAGTGGTTCGTTCAACCCGGTCCTCTCGTACTAGGGTCAACTCTTCTCAAGCCTCCTGCACCCACGGCAGATAGGGACCGAACTGTCTCACGACGTTCTAAACCCAGCTCACGTACCTCTTTAAACGGCGAACAGCCGTACCCTTGGGACCTGCTCCGGCCCCAGGATGAGATGAGCCGACATCGAGGTGCCAAACGATGCCGTCGATATGGACTCTTGGGCATCATCAGCCTGTTATCCCCAGAGTACCTTTTATCCGTTGAGCGATGGCCCTCCCACTTGGGACCACCGGATCACTATGGCCGACTTTCGTCTCTGCTCGACTTGTCAGTCTCGCAGTCAGGCTGGCTTCTGCCATTGCACTCAACGACCGATTTCCGACCGGTCTGAGCCAACCTTCGCGCGCCTCCGTTACGATTTGGGAGGCGACCGCCCCAGTCAAACTCCCCACCATGCAGGGTCCCGGACCCGGATAACGGGCCGCGGTTAGACATCAAGAAGGCGAAGGGTGGTATCTCAAGGATGGCTCCACTCAGACTGGCGTCCAAGTTTCAATGCCTACCACCTATCCTGCACATCACATTCCTGATGCCAATGCAAAGCTAGAGTAAAGGTTCATGGGGTCTTTCCGTCTAACCGCGGGTAGTGTGCATCTTGACACACAGTTCAATTTCGCTGAGTCCACGTTTGAGACAGCGGGGAGATCGTTACGCCATTCGTGCAGGTCGGAACTTACCCGACAAGGAATTTCGCTACCTTAGGACCGTTATAGTTACGGCCGCCGTTTACCGGGGCTTCAATTCAGAGCTTGCACCCCTCCTTTTAACCTTCCGGCACCGGGCAGGCGTCAGACCCTATACGTCGTCTTACGACTTCGCAGAGCCCTGTGTTTTAAGTAAACAGTCGCCACCCCCTGGATTGTGCCCCCCGCCCATACTTGCGTACAGACGGGGCTCCCTTCTCGCGAACTTACGGGAGCATTTTGCCGAGTTCCTTAAACGTGGTTCTCTCAAGCGCCTTGGTATACTCTACCTGTCCACCTGTGTCGGTTTAGGGTACGGTCTGATGGAGGGCTATTTCCAGGAACCTCTGAACGGCCTTCCCAATCCGATAAGGGAAGACAATCTTCGAGATCCGTCACATCCTCCTGGCCACGGAATATTAACCGTGTTCCCATCGACTACGCCTTTCGGCCTCGCCTTAGGGGCCGGCTTACCCTGCTCAGATTAGCTTTAAGCAGGAACCCTTGGACTTTCGGCGAGAGGGTCTCTCACCCTCTTTGTCGCTACTCATGTCAACATTCTCACTTCTGATCTCTCCACCGGATGCCTTACAGCCCGGCTTCACAGAAAGAACAGTGTCTCTGCGTTGGTCCCTTAAGGATCAACAAGAGACAGCGTTCTATATCACAGAACGCTCCGCTACCACGCACATCGCTGTGCATCCCGAGCTTCGGCTCATGGCTTGAGCCCCGATACATCTTCGCCGCAAGACAGCTTATCTAGACCAGTGAGCTGTTACGCTATCTTTAAAGGATGGCTGCTTCTAAGCCAACCTCCTGGTTGTTTTGGCCGTCTCACATGCTTTCCCACTTAGCCATGAATTAGGGGCCTTAGCTGCAGGTCAGGGTTGTTTCCCTCTTCACGACGGACGTTAGCACCCGCCGTGTGTCTCCCGGATATTACTCATCGGTATTCGGAGTTTGGTTAGGCTCAGTAAGTCTGTGGGACCCCATTGCCCATCCAGTGCTCTACCCCCGATGGTATTCGTCCGAGGCGCTACCTAAATAGCTTTCGCGGAGAACCAGCTATCTCCAGGTTTGATTAGCCTTTCACCCCTAGCCACAAGTCATCCAGACCCTTTTCAACGGGTGTTGGTTCGGACCTCCAGTAAGTGTTACCTTACCTTCATCCTGCTCATGGCTAGATCACCTGGTTTCGGGTCTGATCCAACGAACTCTGTCGCCCATTTAAGACTCGCTTTCGCTGCGCCTACACCTATCGGCTTAAGCTCGCTCGTTAGACCAAGTCGTTGACCCATTATACAAAAGGTACGCCGTCACCTCTCAAGGAGGCTCCGACTGCTTGTAGGCGTCCGGTTTCAGGTACTGTTTCACTCCCCTCGTCGGGGTGCTTTTCACCTTTCCCTCACGGTACTGGTTCGCTATCGGTCAGTAAGGAGTACTTAGCCTTCGGAGGTGGTCCTCCGATCTTCAGACAGGATTTCACGTGTCCCGCCCTACTTAATATGTGCAATGGTGCTTCCAATACGGGACTGTCACCCACTATGGTTGGCCTTTCCAGACCATTCTTGTCACACTTCATGCATCGGCTGATCCGCGTTCGCTCGCCACTACTAACGGAGTCTCTGTTGATGTCCTTTCCTCCGGGTACTTAGATGTTTCAGTTCCCCGGGTTCGCTCTAAAAACCCTATGTATTCAGGTAATTAGTACCTGTTTCAGCCCATTGTAAGCTATCAGAGATAATTACAACAAACTGTCAGGTGGGTTTCCCCATTCGGATATCCATGGATCAAAGCCTGTTCCCGGCTCCCCATGGCTTAACGCAGGGTACCACGTCCTTCATCGCCTCTTACTGCCTAGGCATCCACCAAACGCCCTTCTCGCGCTTGATCTGATCCGG
>NZ_JAMCCR010000032.1:0-7479 GCF_023371075.1 Pseudomonas sp. GX19020 | reverse complement strand
CACCTGAAAGTTGATTGAGTGCGTACTCCTGCAACGCAACCACCTTGACCGTCGCTTTGCCGCTGTTCAGGACGAGCGTGGGCTTCCAGGCATGCGGCAGCGCAGCATTTGCTGCGGAAGACATGCGGCAATGTGCAGTAACCTGGCCGCGTCGAACCAAACCGTGCCGGGCAGGGATGCGGTTGTCTGCCAACTGTGCTATCGGGCACGGCCTCTCAGCATACGAGCACAATAATGCCCCAGGATCACAGTTCGAAGCCTGAACTGGATGACGATGACATCCGCTATCTCAGTACTCAGTTGCGGGGCGTCCGACAGGCGCGTGTTCGATTTCTGGCGGCATCTCCCGCTTATGAGCTGGAAGTTGTCGAACTCCTGCTGGCTTTGGGCGTGTCGGCGACAACTGAGCGATTGGGAGCTATTGCACCTCAGCCGAGGCGCCGGTTTGGAATCCGCTACAAAGATGGCGCGGCCATCATCACTGTGGCGCCGGATGCCCGGTTGCTGGGGTAGTGCTGTCGCGTTCTCCCGGACTTGCCATTATTGAACGCCCCCGTTGCTGTGCCCCTATACTGAATTTTTCAGCGGCATTGCCACCGCATAGCCTCGCCCAGTGGCTGTCAGTCGGCGCCTCCCGATTTCATCGGGACCGGGCTCTGGTCTTTCAGACTGGAGCCTGCTGGCAGCAGTCTCCACCCTCACGGGCAACGATCCCATGGCGCGTGCGCGGGCAAGGAATGGGCGTTCGTCTGCTTTGTCCGGGTTGTGTGGATGAAACGTAACGTGCCCGCCGCAGTTGCCGTCGGCGTGGGCTGTCTGTTGGTTCGATGACGTCACCCGTGGGGTCTCAGATTGATCAATTGGCTGCACTCATCCCCAAAATTGGTCACGACGAGAGCAAATGGGTGGATCGGTTTCAAACCCGAAAGTGCATGCCATCGCCCACTTTCCCTTTTGGACGACCGCGTAAACGGCCGTATTCCCTTAGGCAGGGCCGTATCGACGGATGCGCTACGGACACATAAGCGTTGATCGTTGGCAGTCCTGTAATGATCACGCGTTTGAACCTGTGCCTGGATGGGCGGACGGTAATGATCGGGTTGGTGGCATCTCCTGAGGTCCGGGCTGACCCGGGCTCCCCTTAGCGGCCTCGGTGATGGGTTGATCTGGCCGAAGGACGGCGCGCGGCAGGGCGCGCCTCGATCACCTCGATGCAACAGCGCCGTCACGACTTTCTTCCCCTGTCGGCTGCGCCGCCATTCCTCGCGCAAGACAAGAAAGTCACTCCTCTGCTGTCACGCCCGGGCTTTGGCCCGGGTGCATCAGCGCTCGCCTCCGGCCGGACGATCCCCATCGAGGCCGCAAGGGGCGGCCCGGAACAGTCCTCAAGGAGAACCACCATGGCAACCATCGGCACCTTCCGCAAATCCGGCAACGAATACACCGGCGAGATCGTCACCCTGAGCTTGCAGACCCGTAACGTCCGCCTTATCCCCGAAACGCGCGCCACCGGCGAAAACGCTCCCAGCCACCGTGTCTATGTCGGCCGGGCCGAGATCGGTGCCGCCTGGAACAAAGTCTCGAACGAAGGCCGCGCCTATCTGGGCCTGAAGCTGGACGATCCGAGTTTCACTGCACCGATCTATGCCAGCCTCTTTGATGACGAGGAAGGTGACAACCACCTCCTGATCTGGTCCCGCCCCGTGCGCCGTGACGCAAACTGACCAGGGTCACGGCCCCGCCCGGCAAACCGGGCGGGGCAAAATGCTGCTAAAGCTCCTGCGATCAAAGCGTAACGTTATCTTACAGCCGGGACCGGACGTACCTCTCGATAAAAGCGGATACTCTGGCGGCCCCGGTATCAGTTTCAATCAGATCGATTGGCCGTTGCTTATCCAGCCATGCATTCGTTTCACTTGCCCATGACATGATCTTGCCTTCCTTCAGAAGGACAGGTTTTGCGGGCTCGATTATTCGAGCGAGATGGTCGGTACGCGCGCATCAGGAATCGGGCGCCGCCCGGTTTTACCGGGCTCGGGCCCTGGTCCTGCGGACGGGAGCCAGCCTGAAGACTGTCTCCCCCCATGCGGGCAACGGTCCCTGACGCGGAGCAGCATTCGTACATTTTCCGTAGAAAGCCGATGGCTGGGGTGGATTTTGCGCGTCAATGCCCGGCCCAGGTATCCAGGGTGTTGCGGGCTGAGGCATTATCGCGACCCGATCCGAGACGCGAGAAGGACCGCTTCAGGGTTGCCATGCCATCGCGCGAGTTTTGCATTGACCGTGAACGGCTTGATGATCCGGCTTTCTACCTGACAGTGAGGGCCATCGAGACCGTTCACAGGGCGTCAGCTGCGTTGGTCAACCGCGATATTTGTAACCAGCGCTCGTCCGCAATCCGGGCAGCGGGAGGTCCAAAGCCGCAGCGTCTGAAGCATAGTGGAAAATCTGTCGGGAAATTCTCGCCGGAAATGGGAGTTGGCCATGTTTGGGGCCGGTATGTTCTCCTGCCGATGCGTCTGACCCGGGCGCCCCTTAGCGGCCTCGGTGATGGGTTGATCTGGCCGAAGGACGGCGCGCGACGGGGCGCGCCTCGATCACCTCGATGCAACAGCGCCGTCACGACTTTCTTCCCCTGTCGGCCGCGGACGGCCGCCATTCCTCGCGCAAGACAAGAAAGTAACTCCTCTGCTGTCACGCCCGGGCTTTGGCCCGGGTGCATCAGCGCTCGCCTTCGGCCGGACGATCCCCATCGAGGCCGCAAGGGGCGGCCCGGAACAGTCCTCAAGGAGAACCACCATGGCCAACATCGGCACCTTCCGCAAATCCGGCAACGAATATACCGGTGAGATCGTTACCCTGAGCCTGCAGACCCGCAACGTCCGGCTTGTCCCCGAAACCCGTGCCACGGGCGACAACGCCCCCAGCCACCGCGTCTATGTAGGTCGGGCCGAAATTGGCGCCGCATGGGACAAGGTCTCGAACGATGGCCGTCCCTATCTGGGCCTGAAGCTTGACGATCCGTCCTTCACCGCACCGATCTATGCCAGCCTTTTTGACGATGAGGGTGGCGAGACCCACAGTCTGGTCTGGACCCGCCCCGTTCGCCGTGACGCGAACTGATCCAACTGGATCAGCGCCCCGCCTGGGAAACTCGGCGGGGCGACCGTGTTCTGGCATCCAGAGCCTTCAGAACCGATGCTTCATCAGCCTTGAAGTCTCGGATCAAGCGCAAAGCGATCTTGTCTTACATCTTCAAAATCCGCCGCTGATTGCGTGGCATCGAATATCAGGTTCCAGCTATGCGAGGAAACCGCGCTTGGAATCAGAACAAAGCGGTGTTGTGTCGTCAACTCTTTGCCGAACGCCTGCTGGTTGCTGTTCGGGGGACAAGGCACCAGCCAATTCGGGTTCGGAATATCCTGCGGCATCACCACATGCACCAGACCCGGATCAACGATCCGGGCAGAAGTCAGGATATGGGGTTGTGTATCCAGCAGCCTAAAGCCCTTGTGAACCGCAACCTCAAGACAGGCTGTTGCCGGGTCAAGGGAGGCATAGATCGTTCGCATGCCGGGTGGATTCCAGCGACCGCCAACCTGAAAGCTTCCCTCACCACTGTTCCATGTCGGGGCGTGGCGGGCGGCATCGAGCCGCCAGAACCGGAGATCGCCGGTTCCGAGCGGCGGGGGGAGGGGGTTCACGCATAGACCCCATATTCAATCCGGGTCAGATAGTCTTCGACAGCCTCGGTGCCGACCGGAGTGGCCATGAGGTCAATGGGGCACCGCTGATCCAGGCCAATGGCCGGCCGGTTCATCCAGGCTTCAGCTTCGTCCCGTGATCCGAAAATCTCAGTTGCACGCCCAAGAACTTCCGCGAATTTCCAGGTACGGTTGCTTTGCTCTGCGCTCAACACCGTCTGTGCGCCGTCTTTCTTGCGGCGCTGTAGCGTTCGCAGGCTGATGCCGATCGCTTTGTCGAGGGCTCCCCCTGCTGCAAGGAAGCTGACCTCTCGTGTCAGATGCAGAAGAGCGAGCGATGGCAGACCTTCCATAAGCGCATCGTGAGCCTCGAGGCTGTTGCGCACGGGCCGATGGATCGTTGCTCTGCCGCCGAGCAGCGCAAAGGTGCGGGCAATGTCGTGGTCGGCCGCTGCTATCTGGGTCATCTCGGCATCCTTCGTCATGTGTCGCTAACAAGGTGCCACTTGGCGCCCTGCATTTCAAGAGCGGGCTCCGGGAAAGACGGAAGGTTGCGCGGCGAACAGCAAAGATGCGCGAGCACGCGCGCGCGGATCCAGCCCGGAATGTGGCGGACGCTGCTGGAGACGGTGCGCTTCAGCGCCAGGTGACCACACCGGATCATCATCCCGTAGGGCAGGGATTGTCGTCGCTGCTTCACGCCCTGTAGCACTGCGGGCCCAGGCACTTGCCACATTTGCCGCTCAATTGCAGTGATCCATGGCGAGCCAGGGCCCCAGTCTGAGGTGCAAAGATCCATCCCACGCGATTTGTCGCAGTCCCTGGCCCGGTTGAAATCCTCGACACGCAACCCACGAGGGGTCGGCTATGCCCAAGGGCATGCCGCCGGGCGGATTCGGACAAGCCGAACGCGCCCGGTGCGTGCGGCTTTCCCCGGGCCTGTGGGGCGCCTGTCACGCGGGGGATTGGCCTCTGCGTCCGTCAGACAGGAGCCAACCGATGTCCTACATGGATGCCACCGCCTTTGCCGCCAGCCTCGCCGCCACTTTGATGGTCTCGATTGTTGTGATCAGGGCCGGGGATGGCTCCGTCACGGCCCTGCCTGCCGAAGATATCGAAGGCGATGAGGTCTGTGTGCTGAGCGAAATCGATCCCTGGGAACTGCCTCGCCGCTGAACCACTGTCATCATGATCGTTCGATGTGGCAGCCCTCTGCCGCATCGATCTGACGGAACACCAGTTGCCGTGAAGCCGACAGCTGTAAGGGACGGGATGTGCAGGGGGGATTCGGGCCTTGCCCGAACGCCCCCTGCAGGGCGAGCGGCATCCCGGGCTGCAGGTGCTGGCAAAAGAAACAGAAGAAAGGGAACCGCCGGTTCCCCCGTCAACCGGAAAATACTGCGCCCCAAGCGCCACCCCCATCTTCCGCACCTCCTGCGTCGGCTTGTGCAGACGGGGCCCCCGGCACTTGTGCCTTGATTTTCCAATTGCCGGGCCCCCCTCCTGCTCTCGCCGAGGGGCAATCCGAGAAGGAGAGACGCGCAAGCGCGGCTCACCTTCCCGGACAGCCCTGATTTTGCAGAAGGGCCAAGCCGGGAGGGATCACCAGATCAGAAAAGGGTTTCTTTCATGGCACAATATCAATGTATCTCCTGCGAAACCGTTGCAGTCGCGGCGCTTGCCTGCCCGAACGCGTGTTCCTGCTGCGGTGGCCCGGTGTTTGATCTGGACCGCTACGAGGCGACCCGCAGCGAAGCGCGGATCATCGGGGCACAGAATGACGCGTTCCGCAAAGCCCTCGGCCCGGTCATCCTGGATGATCAGAACCTGCGCGGGCGGGTTTTGGTGACGCGGGGCATTCGTGAAATGGGGCCGGAATTTGTGCAAACCGCACTTGAGACGACCCGCAAGGATGAAAATTTTGTGGACGATCATTGCCGCTACGGGTCGCGCAGCTTTGGAATGCCCGAGATTGCCCATGACGGCGACACCTTCCGCATTTATTGGAAAATCGACCTTTACGATAATGACGAAGTCATGGGGCCGGCGGTGGAGAGCGATCCGAGCCAGACCATCCGCGTCTTGACCCTGTGCCTGCCTGAGGAATACTGACGAGACAGGGCGGCTCCGGTAAGGGGCCGCCCGTTGCATGATCCTGTTGAATAAACTGCCCTCGCAGACCGCAAGTCGGGGCAGGGCGGGTCTGCGCCGAAGGTACAAAAGATGACCTGTCGCGCCGCAGCCACAAGGGCCACGGCGCGACAGGTCCGGCGCTACCCGCGCGGGGGCCGCAGGCGCGGCGTTTCACCTGGCGGACAGGTTCCATGGTGCTTCATCCGGAGGGCAGTTTGCCAGTGCGGCAAAGAAGATTGCGCAGAAGCGTGGAGTAGATCGGCTCGACAGCGCGGGCCAACATTGTCGTCACCGGCATCACGGCATGGGGATCGTGATGATGCCGCAGAAGATCGACAGTCGTTGTGCTCAGGCGCAGATCCAGCCGCAGGGTTTGGCATCGCGCATTTTCCAGCGGCAGGGTGCGTGGCAGATCGCGGGTCAGGTGGTCCTGAACCTGCGCCGCGAGATCCCGCCGGATCGAAGGGCCTGATGCGGCAGGATAGCTGGCCAGAAGACGCTCGAACCCATCGGCGATATCTGTATCGATCCGCAGCGACAAAGAATACTTGCGCTTCGGTGACGATGCCTTGGGATTAACCTGGCTTGCTGCGGAGGACAGCGGCATCGTCGAACGGGCAGAAACTGGCAGCCGTTTCTCGGCAGGACGCGATGCAATCTGTTTCGCATCCGAAGGCCGGTCGCCAACCAAAGGTGCCGATATCTGACCAGGCAGCATTTCAGGCCGGCCCTCTGTCTTATGGCCCATGCCCGGCAAACGCGAGCCGCTGTTGAATACGCCGCGATTCTTCATGCCGCAGATCCGTGATGGGAAAGCGTTTTGTCGATTTCCTGCAGTAATGCGTTGCAATCTGTCAGGGCAGCTCGCAGTCGTTTGGCCTGCATTTTCTCAAGGCCAACAGCCTGTGCCTCCATCATGGCTAGTGTGCGACCAAGCAGGCCCCGCATCACGATATCCGCGAAAACAGCGGTATCGGGCATATGACTATCCAGGACCGGAAACCCATCCAGCGCCGCGTCCCGATAGGCAGTGGCTGCGCTGGTCAGCTTTGGTCGCATCATGGTGAACACAACACGCGCCGCACCGATCTCGCCCTCATCTTCCAGATCGCGGATAACAGCGAGGGCGGGGCCCAGTTCCGCCAGTTCGGTGGCTGCTGGCTTGAAGGGAAGCAGCGTGAGTTCCGCATAACGCAAGGCCATGCGGTTAAACGGATGATCCACCCCGGCAAGGTTCAGGAGAGCATAATCGAACTGTCCGGAATCTTCGGCCGCCATCAAGGTGGATTCGAGATCGGCAACCCCTGTGGCCTCAAAATCAAGATAGCGGACCTCCATCCGCTCGGACCAGCAGCCGATCTCCTCACCCTGCACCCGATACATGTTGAAGTTGCGCTGTGGGTCGCAGTCGATCAGCAGCGCGGATTGACCCCGCGCGTCAATAGCACTGGCAAGCGCCATAAGCGCGGTCGATTTGCCCGTGCCCCCTTTGTGGCTGTAGGCGGCGATGACAATCATGGTTAAGCCTCCGGATAAATGATGGTCGCAAAGGCTTGACGCCGGTCGAAGAGCATGGCGCCCCTTCGGCGGGTCTGGCGGGTCTGGCGGGTCTGGCGGGTCTGGCGGGTCTGGCGGGTCTGGC
>NZ_JAMCCR010000031.1:0-10842 GCF_023371075.1 Pseudomonas sp. GX19020 | reverse complement strand
AGCGCCGCTACAAACGCCGCAACCGCATCGAGATCATGTTCGGAAGGCTCAAGGATTGGCGACGAGTTGCAACCCGATACGACAGGTGTCCCATTGTCTTCCTCTCAGCCATAGCCCTCGCCGCAACCGTCCTCTTCTGGCTCTAAAGTTAATGAGTCTGGAGCCTAGGTCATGTGTGGAACCTATCACCTATTTCCTCCGTTTTCTCAGGCATCTCCGCTTTCGCCACCCAATTCCGTTTCCTGTTTTACAGAGTTCAGCGCCACTTCGAGCCCTGAAATACTCTCTATGATCGCTTCAAAGGCAGGCGCCTCGCCAAAGATCATGCCTGCCATGGCGCGGTAGTCGCGCCGGAGATCATCAAGCATCTTCCCCTCGGGACGAATAGAGAATGTCGGCGGCGCGGCGGTCGCCAGGTCAAATGCCGGACGATTGAAGAACATTCTGGCATGCGCGACGCAATCTTCGGCCAGATCGCGGTCTTTCAGCGCGTTCTTCCCGGCGTCCGAAATCAGAAGTTGGCAGACATCGTAATAATGTCGGGACACACGCTGCCCGTCGCCTCTGAGTTCACCCCGGTTGTCGAACCAGCGCCTGAGCCCGTGCAGTATGACTATCTTGTCCCACAACGTCCTCTCCACATCGACCGTCGTGACGTCGGCAACACCGAGGTCAACGCCAGGAACGTCAGCCTCGATATAGGGCCGAATGATGCGCGCCGAATTGGGATCGAGGGCAGATTTCGCCCCGGATTCGATTTTGACTGCCTTTGCAATATAGTCGTCCTCTGGTGTCGCCGATGGATAGCGCAGGTAGAGTGCCTGGCTGTCATGTGGATCAGCTTCGACCCGGAAATGCCCGGAACTCAATCCGTTCCTCTGCGCAGCTTCTTCGACGATCCCGGACAGACCCGTCAGGCATGGCCCGTTGATATAGGCTTCACACGCGGCCTTGATGGCATCCAGAGCCTCGCCACGCTTCTTGCCGCTGAGCGCCTGCAACTCCTCGATGGAGGCCGATTCCCCGAGATCGTCCCGAAACACCGTGACGTCGATGTCCTCCGAAAAGCGCCGGATCAGGCCAAAGCCTTTGGACAGCGACGTGCCCCCCTTGAACAACAGGCGTGGCCGGTCTGTCAGACCGTTGAACAGCGCATCCAGCGTCCAGCAAACCCAGAAGTCCTTCTCGACATTCTGCAGCGTGGTTCCGAGACGCTGGGCCGTGGTTGTGAAGACGCCCGCCCTCGTTTGTGCGTCGGCCGCAAGAATCTGATCGTATGCGGGATTCATCATGAGGCGGCCTGTTCTTTCAGCATCGGTCGCAGAAGGTTCTGCATCCAGGCGGGAAGCGACGCCAGACCCGCGGACAGATCCTGCCGCAGTGCCGGACCGTCCTTCGGGTCATGAAGGATCATGCCCAGACGTCGGGCGAGAAGTTCGTCACCGTCGCCCTTCCCCAAAGTATCGCGCAGCCAATGAAGTGCCTGAACGACGCGCATGGCCGGACGACCTGCCCAGTGAAGTTTGCTCGCCGCAGTCGGCTTGAAGACGATTTGCAACCGACCGAGCGAGATCGGTTTCAGCCGCGTATCGGCGTGCACGACCACTTTCGCGGGCACCGCATTGGTGAAGCCGAGATCATTGGCGGCTGTCATGCCATCAACCAGCACACGGATCTGATCACGCCGCGAGATGGCGTCGATCACGCTGCGCGGATCCGGGGGATTGGCCTTCTGCGTCAGTTTGTTGAAGGATGGCCTGTCATAGAGGCCGCGATCAATCCGCCGCAGGGTTCCTGCGGTGGTCAGGCGTTGCAGCGTCTTGTCCACCGCATCCCGCGCTCCAAGGTCAAGAAAATCCCGAGGCGTCCAGACCGTGCTGGAAGCCCCTGCCCCAATCCGCGCCAGAACGGCGCTCTTCAGATATGATGCTGACTCTGTCATGTCCGAAATATGTAGCATAATTTCGGACATGCTGCAATTTTATGGTCCGAAATATGCATACATTTTTCGGACAACCTCGCCGGGTGGTCCACTTGCATCCATCAGGGAAACGCGCTCACTTTCCATCGCCCTTCCGCGCCTTTGCAAATCCCCGATCCGTCGCGAGGAAACGCTCGAGGATGGGCACGATCAGGCGGACGGGCTCGACCGCCCCCTGCCCTCCCGCACGGCCGAGGATTTCGCCAAAGAGAACAAGATCCCGATGCAGCCCTGCGGGCAGTTCCACCGTCACCTTCACCGGCTTGTCGTCGGCTGGCGGCGCGAGTTTCGGCTTGACCATGGTCACTCTCCCTGCTTGCGGAACACCAGATCCCGCGTGACGATGATCCTGACCGGGAAGCCCGGCCGGACGGTCAGCGTCGGCGCCACCTGCATCTGAAGCTGAACGATCTGCTGGCCGACCTCGCTGATCGTGTCCTGAGCACCATCACGGATGGCGCGAACCAGCCGGTCCTCGTCATAGGCAGCGAGTTCAGAGCCGATCGCCAGCAGGGTCGCCAGCCCTGCGGCCCTGAGGACATCGCCCCAGTGATAGTCGACGCCATCCTCCAGCCCGGCATAGCCGGCAGCATCGGCACCCGGCAGGCGTTCCAGCACCAGCGAAGAGCCATCGGGGAAGATCAGCCGGTTCCAGACCAGCAGCACCCGGCGCTGGCCGGTGCCGACGTCGGAATCGTATTCTCCGATGATGCGTGTGCCCTGCGGGATCAGCAGCAGGGAGCCGGTCGGGCTGTCATAGACGGGTTCGGTGACCTGGGCGGTGATCTGCCCCGGCAGATCGGAGCGGATGCCGGTGATAAGCGCGACCGGGATCACCGATCCGGCCCGCAGGATCCAGGGCGAAGCCGGTGCGGCGATGCGGTGGATCGCCACGGTCTGGCGATCCACCGGCCCATTCAGGAAGGCCGTCTGCGGATCCTGTGCTCCTGCCGCGCCAGAGAGATCGAGCCCTGCAAATCCGGGAGACCCCGTACCTGCCGCGCCTCCAGCCCCCGGTGTGGCCGGGAAAAACACCCGGCTCAACCTTGCGGCCTCTTCCTCAGCAAGGCGGCGCTCCTCATCGGGATCGGCCGCAGCAAGTGCCGCGATCATCGGCGGAACCACAGGCAGGCCCCGGTTTTGCGCATCGAGGATCGGCCCACCCAGATCGCCGGGCAGCGGCGGGCCAAGGATCGGGCCGGTATAGTCGCGCGGCAGGGAAGCCAGCCCATCGGCGGTTGCGCGGTTGTCGATGGAGTAAAGCTCTTCGCCGCCATTCGCTGTCTGACGAGTCTGGAGCGCATAGATCAGCGCGCCCCCGATCATGACCAGCGCAATGGCAGCGGTCCCCGCCAGCATGCGCCGGGACAGCCGGGTGACGCGGGCGGCTCGGCGCGGAGCCGCATCGGCGAGGCGGTGTTGGATGCCTGTTTGCCGCCGCTCATGACGGTACTTTCCCGCTGGCTGCTGTCTTCGGCACGGTGTCTGCTGGTGTCACCGCCGCCTCCTTCGGCTCGACGCGTAGGATCCGCACCACCTGCTGGCGCCTGCCGCTGCCGAGGCGCAGTTCGGCCGCCCCGAAGAGCCGGTCGACGATCAGGATATCGCGATGGACGCGGCTATTGGTGATCTGCGGCTTGCCATCCGGGCCGAGCACGAAGATGGGTGGCATCTCGCCCTGGACGATGCCGCGCGGGAATACGACATAGACCTGGCGGCCATCATCGAAGACCGAAACCGGCCGTCAGGGCGGGCTGCTGCCCTCGATCTGCAAGCCGTAGCGGTAGTTGCGGGCGGCTTCCGAAGGAATCACCGACGCGGCGGACAAGACCCGTCGCGGCCTGCGCGGCCGGGTCGAGGACGGCAAATCCGGCGGCGGCCTCTGCTACGGCTATGATGTGGTGAAGAAGTTCGATGATCGGGGTGAAGCGGTCCGCGGTGATCGCACTATCAACGAGACCGAGGCCGCCGTCGTGCGCCGTATTTTCGCGGATTACCTCGAAGGCAAATCCTCCCGGACCATCGCCATGGAACTGAACCGCGAAGGTATCGCCGGCCCGCAAGGCAGCGAATGGGGGCCATCCACCATTCACGGCAACCCGAAGCGCGGGACGGGCATCCTGAACAATGAGCTCTATATCGGCAAGCTGGTCTGGAATCGGCTCCGCTACATCAAAGACCCGGACACCGGTCGACGGGTGTCACGTCTGAACCCGGAAAGCGAGTGGGTCATACAGGACGTCCCGGAACAGCGCCTCGTGGATCAGGAAGTTTGGGATGCGGTCTAGGAACGGCAGAACCGCCTTGCCTATGAACCCGCCAAAGAGACCAGCAACAACTTCCTGAACGATCGACGGCGCCCGAAGCATCTTTTCGCGGGGCTGATCAAATGTGGCTGCTGTGGTGGCGGTTATTCGATGATCTCGAAGGACCTGCTCGGTTGCTCGACAGCGCGCAATAAAGGCACCTGCGACAACCGGCTGAACATCCGCCGCGATGCGCTGGAGGCCTCGATCCTGAACGGATTGCGCAAGCACCTCATGGAGCCAGAACTGTTCAAGGAATTCTGCGCCGAGTTCACCAGGGAGGTAAACCGCCTCCGCATCGAGCGCGGTGCCGATCTGGAAGGGTGGAAGAAGGAACTGGTCAAGATCGGCAAGCAGATTTCTCAAATCATCGATGCGATCACCGACGGCATGTACCACCCGTCGATGAAGGAAAAGATGACAGGACTTGAAGCCCGCCAGGCTGAACTGGAGGAGAAGCTTGCCAATGCCGACGAGCCCCCTCCCCTGACGCATCCCAATATGGCCGGGCTCTATGCGCAGCGGATCGGGCAGGTCTATCAGCACCTGCAGGACGAAGACGGCCGCACCCAGGCGGCCGAGACCTTCCGGTCGCTGGTGGATCAGATCACGCTGATGCCGGACAACGGTGAGTTGGCGATTGTGCTGCGCGGCGATCTCGGTGCGATCCTGCGCTTTGTTGCTGGCAAGAAGAACCCGGACTTCCTCGCGGAAGCCGAGGCCTTGGACAATCTGCTATCGCCGGAATTTTTGGTTGCGGGGGCACGCAACTACCGATACCGACATTCTCTTCAAGTACCGGTGTAAGATGAGTTTCAAAACAGCGCCGGCATATGAGACCGTTTTCTGGAAAACCCTTTAGGCCGAACTGAAGCTTTTGAGCACTATCACCTGCCGAGTGATTTCACGGCAGGGCCCACAAGCCGGGAATGCTTATGGCCGTTGACTATCGCTGTGAGCGTGATGGTTAGATATCAGCATCGTTCCGTCAGCACCTGTCTCAGCCACCATTTTTTCGCCGAATTCCGAAAATCCGGCATCTGTGCCATCAAACTCCGCAAGACGGACTGGGGTATTTCCGGTTTCCGTCCAAGTCACCTCGCTGCCCCGTTCCGAAGGTGTAAAATCGATCAACTTTGCAAAGCAACGATGCGCTTGACCAATTGCCAACTGCCCTAGGAGCAGCATGGCTAGCCGCGGAGGCATCGTACCCTCATCGGAAACTCCGGAAGTAAAAGACAGCTTCTCGTCGATTTCTCCCGACATCTGAAAATATGCCATCTCAACGGTGTCGGCAGCATCTTCGATCTGCTCTTTGCTCAATTTTAAATCAAGCACACCCGCTTCACTACATAGCCAAGAAGCCATGGAGGCGACGTTTTCAAGGTATGTGCCGTAATCTCCGAGTTCCTGGTTCAGCGGAGTATTCACCGTCAGCTCTTGTTTGGGCGAATTCGGAGCTTCACCTACAATCTCCACCAGCAGTGTTCCTTGTCCGATGTATCGTATAAGCCGAAACACATGGCCCCACTCATCCAAATTGAGGATGCTGGCGTTGATCGCATTACCATCAGTGGAGAAGGCAATCTGTTTGTTACCCATTTCAATATGAAATAGGCTTGTTCGAAAAATGATCTTCTGATGCTCGACAGGGATCTGACGAAAAGGCGCGGTTTCAACGCCCCCCTAAACGTCGCCGGGGTGCCTTTGCCCCCTGCCGGACGCACTCGGATGCGGCATTCTACAGTGCTCGCCGGACGCAAGGTGAGCGTCGCTCGGGTCCCCGCTTTGACTGAAATTTGGCTTGTGGGAATTGGAACTCCAAATCTGTTGTCGATCGACTGCGCTTCAAGCAATTCGATAGGCTTCTTCCCAAGGAGAAAATCGACGATTTCTTCATGGCTTGAAACTTGGAACTTTGTCTTGAGCTCGTAGCGTGCTCGTTCTTCGTAGCCGAGATCAGTGAGCTGCTTTTCTTTTTTCTGGCGGTATTCTTTCGGATCAGCACCGCAAATCTCGGCAAGGCGCGCTTTCAACGCCTTCCCCGTCAGCTTGAAAACCTCCCCAGCGTCCGCGGCACCAAACGTTATTTCGCGTTCGTTTAGACCTTTTCCATCCACTTCTGTAGAAGCAACTCTCAGGCGCTTCAACACACGTGCGAGTTTATCATCGAAGATATGAATGAGACTCGCAGACGTAAATTCCAGTTCATCATTTACGACGAATGTGCAGATCAAGGCGGGATCGGCCGTTTTTGCAAGCACTTCGCAGGCGGAGAGTGACAACGAAACTCTTCCCGCGTCACGCTCCCAAATTGTCTTAATCTGGATTCGGCATACGCATCCCTGGACTCGGCGAACTAGCGGGAGATCGTCATCTTCTTCCAACGGGTGCTCAACGATATAGTCCCACCCCATCATGCCGCGTCCAGCTTTATTCGCGATCAAGCCAGCATCTTCACAAAGCTCTTTGAACCGAGCTTCGCCTTTTGCACCAAGTGCGTCGTCGTTAGCTTCCTTGATTCCATTTACTTCCCCCCAACTCCATAATTTCGGAAAATTAAATGTAGAAATGTAGGTGAAAAGTAGAATAGGCAGCCACCACGGCCCCAATAAACCCGAGAGGCCCGCACCTATAAAGGCCATTGCAACCAATACAAGCAAATGCCTTCTATACGAAAAATGGAAACGACCATTTTCGCGGGTAATTTCAATAGACAAGCGACACCCCTCCAGATTTTCTAAAAACGTTCCATGGAACCCAGATAGAATTCTTACCAGTATTGACGCAAATCAAGTTTGATCGGCTATGTTCCTGCGCATCATTCTATGGATTGAAGTTGCCACGCTCTCGGTAACGCCTGCTTTATCAGCATATTCTATCCAGTTTTCGACATGGGCACGCATGTCTTGGACGATGCTCTCAGCCTTTTTTGGTTTCATCCCACAAAAGGCGCCAAACTGAATAAGATCAGACAGCTCGAAACCATCACGTTTGCCATTGAGGCTCATCTGGTGCTGGTGCGTCCAGCTACCGTCAGGATTATAGGCGTAGCTCACGTCAAATGCGGGCGACAATCGCCATTCGCCTTTCCTGTTCATGAGGAATGCGATGTTCTTGACATGATCGTCCTGGTTTCGGATCAGGATATTGAACACAGCCCGGCGGAACTGCTGTTCAATGTCGTAAGCGGGAAGATCGAGCAATCGGATCGTTTCGACAGCCTGCTCGTAGGAATAGGCGCCGGCCGCGTTGAAGTCGTAATGGCGAAGCGCCGCAAGCGATTGCATGTGCAGCTTCTGACCGCTGGCACTGCGATCGAAGCGACGTGTCATGAAATGCGAACGACCGCCCTCAGTGTGAATACGGCATTCACTCATGTCGATGCCTGCGGCGAGCGCGAGGAGATAGAAGCCGTATTCGATCATCCCGAACCCTTGCGGGTCTGCCAGTTCCTTGTCCTTGTTGTTCGAGATACCGTCGAACTTCATGAGCCAGTAGCTGAAACCCTCACCGGCCTTGACCTGACCTGAACGGAACTCTCCGGTCTCCTCGTTCCAAGCTAGGATCGCCTTCGCGCGAGCGCCACCGGCGGACGTTCCAACCCGGAGGATTTCTTCAAGCATTTCCCGATCATCGTCACCCTGCAAAACGCCTGTCAGCTTCTCACGGTTATTCAGGACATCGTTGGCGAGTTGCGTCAGAGCGTCAATCTCAAGGACACGGGATTTTCTGGTAGTCTTGAGGATGGTCGGATGAAACTCCAGTGCGCCCATGCCACGCGTTCCAATGTAGCAAAGGCGTTCGACCGGATTGAAACTCCCGGCCGATCTTCCCTGCGCCGCAAGCCATGTGTCGATCAGGGCATTACCGAACTTGTCAGGCAAGGAGTCGGCAAGAAGACCCGGAAGACCTTTGAAGGCATCCCGCGGTAAGGCCGGGAACTCATAAGGATTCGGCCCAAGCCGCATCATGATCGGCGCCAGTTGAATGTCGCTGGGAACGAACTCGGGCATATACTGGAATACACCCACGCCACGCTCTTCGATCCAGCTCACAGCGCCAATGTCTTTGCCCCAAAGGCGAACGGTTGCGTCCGTCATTCTTCATCTTCTCCCCACGCCCAGTCAGTTGCTTTCCGGACGGCGTTGCGCTCGCGAGCGCGTTGGCGCTCATGCCCCTCATGTCTGATGCGCTCAACCGGCCTGACATCGGGATCTGGCAAGGCTGCTGCCAGCCGATCACCGAGGTTGAGCGCCGCCAGCACACGTATCAGCGTGTCGAGAGAGACATTCTCGCCAGCCTCAAGCCGCTTGATGCTTCGGACTGATGCGCCGGTCTCGTGCGCAAGGCTCGCCTGAGTTAGGTTCCGGCTGAGGCGAATACGGGCAATCCGCGTACCCAAGTCGCGCAATTCTCGCTCTACCGTTGTGAAGCCCTGTGCCAAAATTGGGGCCATATCTAGCACCTCATCCAGAATAATCTAGTTAGAGTGCATTATATGGCCCATAATTGTACTTTTCAACAGGAAGCCAACTAGGGGTCATATTCGACCCATTAAATAGCAATACAGCATATAACGGGCCATATACGACCCCATTTAATCAAGCCGCCCCTCAAGTAGCTCGCCTCGCCTTGGCGAAACCACGATCCGTGGCGATGAATCGCTCAAGCATCGGCACGATGAGCCGGACGGCATCGGCAGCGGGCTGGCCGCTTTCGCGGGCCAGCACCTCGGCATAGGCGATAAGATCGCGGTGGAGCGCGCCCGGCAGCTCCACCGTCACTTTGACGGGTTTGTCCTCAACAAGCGGTCCAAGTTTCAGCTTTGTCATGGTCAGTTCCTGTAAGGTTCGAGTACGAGATCGCGGGTGACAATGACCCTGACGGGATAGCCAAGCCGGACGGTCAGCGTTGGCGCGACCTGCAACTGGCGCTGGACGATATGCTGTCCGGCCTGATTGATGGTGTCCTGCGCCCCGTCGCGGATGGCACGGATCAGACGGTCTTCGTCGTCGGTCGCCAGTTCCGTGCCGATGCCGAGCAGCGTGGACAGGCCGGCTGCCTTCATCAGATCCCACCAGTGGTAATCGACGCCATCCTCCAGACCGGCATAGCCGGAAGCGTCAGCACCTGGCTGGCGCTCCAGCACGATGGAGCGGCCATTGGAGAGGATCAGGCGGTTCCAGACCAGCAGCACGCGGCGCTGGCCGAAGGTCACACCGGCATCATATTGACCGATGATGCGCGTTCCCTGCGGGATCAGGAGCAGGCAGCCGGTCGGGCTGTCATAGACATTTTCCGTGACCTGCGCGGTGATCTGTCCGGGCAGATCGGAACGGATGCCGGTAATCATCGCAGCGGGAATCACGGCCCCTGCCTGAAGGATATAGGGCGAGGCTGGCACCATGATCCGGTCGGTGGCGACGGTCTGGCGATCTACCGGACCATTCAGAAATACCGTGTGCCGGTCCTGCGTGGCAGGCTGACCGTCAAGGTCAAGACCCGTAAGGCCCGGAATCGTGGAGCCAGGTGCGGTCGCCGTCCTTTGGCCCGACTGGAAGAACACGGTGCTGAGACGTGCAGCTTCTTCCTCGGCGAGACGGCGCTCCTCGGCAGGATCACGAGCTGGTGTTGCCATAGCGGGCGGAGTAACGGGCTGCACCCTGTTCTGGGCGTCGAGGATCGGGCCGCCGAGGTCTCCCGGCAAAGCTGGTCCCAGGACGGGGCCGGTATATGGACACGGCGGTTCACACCGCTGCCGCTTTCGGTATCGCCGATGATCCAGCGCGCCGTATCGCCTGCCGCGATCGGTCCCGCGCCGGTCAGGCTCTCGCCCGGCTCCAGCGCGATATTGGTGATCTGTCCCGGAGCCGCATAGACCTGATAGAGAGCGCCTTCCGACCACGGATAAATCTGGATGGCGTTGTAATAACCCTCGCGGCGCGGTTCGACACGGGCGGCGGCATTGGCACCATCCTGCGCGAAGACTAGAGCGGCGTGTGCTCTCCGGCCTGAAGGACCGGATGATGGCACCTGAGATCGTTGAGGAGGCGATGCGCGCTTATGCGGAGGAGACCAACCGGCTGAACCGGGAACGCCGCTCCAGCGGCGATGCCTGGAAAGCAGAACTGGTGAAGGTCGAGAAGCAGATCCGCGGCATCATCGAGGCGATCAAGGCTGGCATGTTCCATGAGAGCATGAAGGCTGAGATGGACACGCTGGAGGCTCGTAAGGTCGAGCTGACCGAGCTTCTTGCCGATGCGCCAGAGGACACGCCCGACATCCTGCCGAGCGCCTCGGCGATCTATGCGAAGAAAGTTTCTGCCCTGACCAAGGCGCTCAATCGCAAGGAGGAGCGGCAGGAAGCGGCAGAGACTTTGCGTGGCCTGATCGAGAAGATTTCGCTGACACCGGGCCCGGAACGCGGCGAGATCTACGCAACGCTGCACGGCGAATTAGGCACGATCCTCAATTGGACGGAGCGGCAAGCCATTGGAAAGGCTTCCAAAACAACAAAACCCGCAGCGGATGCTACGGGTTTGTCGTTATCAG
>NZ_JAMCCR010000030.1:0-13649 GCF_023371075.1 Pseudomonas sp. GX19020 | reverse complement strand
GAAGGAAAGCTGTTGGCGCATTTTCCGGCGGCTGCCGGATTTCCGTGCAGCCGCTGCAAAGCAGCACGGCAGTTGCCGGCGGCAAGCGCAGGAAAGGCGCGTAAAATCAGGGCTGATGCGGGCCGCCATGCGGCAGGTTTTGCTCTGGCAGCATGGCGGGCAAGCTCTGGTTCAGCAGCGCAGCAATCCGCATGAGTTGGGGCCCAAGCGGGTTTGACCGCCGCCAGACCATGCCGATCACCCGTTTCGGATGCGGTGCGGCAAGCCGGTCGACCGCAACCCGGGCCGATTTCGTCTCGATCGGCAGCGCCATTTCGGGAATCAGCGTCACCCCGATTCCCGCACCGACCATCTGCACCAGCGTTGAAAGCGAACTGCCCTCCATCAGATCGCGCGGCGCGCGCGAGGCAGGGATCTTGCAAAAGGACAGGGCCTGATCGCGGAAGCAATGGCCCTCTTCCAGCAGGAGAAGCTTCATCTCGGCCAGCCGCGCCGCATCCGGCACCGGGCGTCCGGCATCCGAGCGGGGGCGGACCAGCAAAAATTCTTCCTCGATCAGCGGCACTTCTTCAAGCGCGGGTTCCGAGACGGGCAAGGCGAGGATGGCCAGATCAAGCCGCCCGGCGGTCAGATCGGTCAAAAGCGTGCGCGTCACCGCCTCGCGCGGGCGCAGATCAAGCGCGGGCCAGCGCCGGGTCAGATGCTGGATCAGACCGGGAAGGAGATAGGGCGCGACTGTCGGAATGACTCCGATCCGCAGAATGCCGCCCGGCTCGTCGCCCGCAGCCCGCACCAGATCGCCAAGCTGGTCGACGCGGCGCAGTATATCACGGGCACGGCTGGCAAATTCCTCGCCCAGAGCGGTCAGACGGACCCGGCGCGCGGCGCGTTCCACGAGCGGCGCGCCGATCAGCGCCTCCAGCTCGCGGATCTGCATCGACAGCGCCGGCTGTGAGATCGCACAGGCCTCGGCGGCACGCCCGAAATGGCCGATCCGCGAGAGCGCTTCGAAATAGCGCAGATGTTTCATCGACAGAGCATTCATAAGAACATCTTATCGCATGGGTAAGTTTTTGCAATTTTGAATTATTCCAGAGCCGGGCTAGACCTGAGGGCAGCCAGGCAGGTGGGGGGATTCGGCATCAGGCCGGTCCGCGCCCTTCCAGGACATGCGCGCTACGCGAGAAACCGCAGCCAGTCGGAGGAAAAATGGACGGAAATGATGTGAAGTCGGGTGGCAAATGCCCGGTGATCCATGGGGCGAATACCGAGCTGGGCCAAAGCGTGATGGCCTGGTGGCCGAATGCGCTGAACCTCGACATTCTCAGCCAGCAGGATACCAAAACCAATCCGCTGGGGCAGAGTTTCAGCTATCGCGAGGCCCTGAAAACCCTTGATGTCGAAGCCCTGAAGGCCGATCTGCGCGCCCTGATGAATGACAGCCAGGACTGGTGGCCGGCAGATTACGGCTCCTATGTCGGCATGTTCGCCCGCACCGCCTGGCATATGGCGGGGTCTTACCGTGTGACCGACGGGCGCGGCGGCGGCAATACCGGCAACCAGCGGTTTGCGCCGCTGAACTCCTGGCCCGACAACGTCAATACCGACAAGGGCCGGCGTCTGCTGTGGCCGATTAAAAAGAAATACGGCAATGCTGTTTCCTGGGCTGACCTGATCCTGCTGGCCGGCACGATTGCCTATGAGGTTGCCGGTCTGAAGACCTTCGGCTTCGCCTTTGGCCGGGAAGACATCTGGCATCCCGAGAAAGACACCTATTGGGGGTCTGAAAAAGAGTGGCTTGCGCCCTCGGATGGCCGCTATGGCGATGTCGCCACCCCGGCCACGCTGGAAAACCCGCTGGCGGCGGTGCAGATGGGCCTGATCTATGTGAACCCGGAAGGGGTCAACGGCGTTTCGGACCCGCTGAAGACGGCGGCGCAGATGCGCGAGACCTTCTCGCGCATGGCGATGAATGACGAGGAAACCGTTGCGCTGACCGCGGGCGGCCATACGATCGGCAAATGCCATGGGAATGGCTCGGCGGCAAATCTTTCACCCGATCCGGAAGCGGCCGGCCCGGAATTCCAGGGCCTTGGCTGGATCAATACCAATGGGCGCGGCGTGGGGCGCGACACGGTCGTGTCGGGGCTGGAAGGCGCCTGGACCACCCATCCGACGCAGTGGGACAACGGTTTCTTCGAGATGCTCTTCAAACATGAATGGCATATCGTGACGACGCCCGCCGGTGCGCATCAGTGGGAGCCGGTCTCGATCCTTGAAGAAGACAAGCCGGTCGATGTGGAAGACCCGTCGATCCGTGTCATGCCGATGATGACGGATGCCGATATGGCGCTGCGGGTCGATCCGGGCTACCGCGAGATCTCGCTCCGGTTCAAAGAAGACCAGGCCTATTTCTCCGAAGTCTTCGCCCGCGCCTGGTTCAAGCTGACCCATCGCGATCTCGGCCCTAAATCGCGCTATGTCGGCCCGGATGTGCCGGCGGAAGACCTGATCTGGCAGGACCCGGTCCCGGCAGGGGCGACCGGCTATGACGTGGCCGGGCTGAAGGCCAAAATCGCTGCCTCCGGCCTTTCGGTCCAGGATCTGGTGGCCACCGCCTGGGATTCCGCGCGTACCTTCCGCCATTCCGACAATCGCGGCGGTGCGAACGGGGCCCGCATCCGGCTCGCGCCGCAAAAAGACTGGGAAGGCAACGAGCCCGCCCGTCTTGCGCGCGTCCTCTCGGTGCTTGACCCGATTGCGCAGGCCGCAGGCGCGAGCCTCGCCGATGTGATCGTGCTGGCGGGCGGTGTCGGCGTGGAACAGGCCGCGAAAGCGGCTGGTTTTACTGTCGAGGTCCCTTTCGCGCCGGGCCGTGGTGATGCAACCGACGCCCAGACCGATGCGGAAAGCTTCGAGCCGCTGGAGCCGATCCATGACGGCTTCCGCAACTGGGTCAAAGCCGATTACACCGTCTCTCCCGAGGAGCTCCTGCTTGACCGGGCCCAGCTGATGGGTCTGAGCGCGCCGGAAATGACCGTCCTTCTGGGCGGGCTGCGGGTGATCGGCGCGAACCATGCTGGTTCTGCGCATGGTGTCTTCACGCAGACCCCGGGCGCGCTCACGAACGACTTCTTCGCCACGCTGACCGATATGGCGTTCAAATGGGTGCCGGTGTCGAAATCGACCTATGAGATCCAGGACCGCAAGACCGGTGCGAAGGTTTACTCGGCCACCCGCGTTGACCTCGTCTTCGGCTCGAACTCGATCCTGCGCGCGATTGCCGAAGTTTATGCCCAGGACGACAATAAGGAAAAGCTGGTCCAGGACTTCGTCAAAGCCTGGGTCAGGGTGATGAACGGCGACCGTTTCGACCTGAAAGCCTGATACGAAACAAAAGGCCCCGGAAATGTCTTCCGGGGCCTTTTTCTGCGTCTTTCATCTGTCCTTAAATATCCCGGGGGAGTCTGCCAAAGGCAGACGGGGGCAGCGCCCCCATGCGCGCAACAGTCACCCCCCGCGCGGGATCAGCCCTGCAAGCGCCCGCGACACCAGCCCCGAAACCCCGGGCCGGGCCAGGGCACGAAACGGCAATGGCCGGCATTGCTCCATTGCGGCCACCCCGATCCGGGCCGTCAGCGCGCCATTGACCACCCCCTCGCCAAAGCGGCGCGACAGTTTTGACAGCATCCCGCCGCCTGCCACCGATCCCATCAGATCATCCGCAAGCGAGACCGCCCCCGCCGCCAGCAGCGAGGAAAACACCCGGCGCAAAAGGCTCCAGCTGCCCAGAGTGCCCGACCGGCCACCATAGATCATCGCGATCCGCCGGATCATCGCGAGATTGGAATAAAGAACCGCCGCGACATCCGCCAAAGCCAGCGGCACAAGCGCGGTCACCAGCGCGACGCGCCGCGCAGCGGCCTCGATTTCGGCCCGCGCGGCGGCGTCGAGCGGCGCGAGGATCTCGGTCTCGGCCAGGGCCAGCACCGCATCGGCATCCAGCACCTCGGCCTGATGTTCCTCAAACCGTTTCAGCCCCCAGGCGGTCTCGGCGCGCGCGCCATAAAGGTCGGTGATGCTCCCGGTCACGCTGCGCGCGGCCTTCAGATCGGCATTCACATGCGCGGAAACGGCGCGGGCGCGCAGATGGTCAAGCCGCGCGATCCGGGCAAAACCCATTGCCTCGCGCGCGGCCATGATCAGCGCGATCAGGACCGCCAGCGCGATCAGCACAAAGGCGATCCAGCCCAGAACCGCATTGCGCGTGAAAAGCGAGGCGGTGAAATCCCAGGCCGCCACGCCGAGAACAAAGGTGAAAAGCGTTGAAAACACCCAGATCGCGGCGCGCGTCAGGCGCGAACGACGCGCCCCGGCAGCGCGCGCCAGCTGCTCCAGCATGAGATCCGCCCCGGGCAGATCACTGATCGGAGGCGCTGCACCAGGATCGGCCTCGGGGATGTCATCCGCATGGATTTCCTCGACAAAGGGGCGGTGGGGGGATTGGGTCACAGCCGGTCTCCGATCAGAAATTCGACAGCGCGGTCGAGGCGGATATGCGGCGGTCCGTCGCCCGGTTTCAGCGAAAGCCGCGCTGGCGCGAATTCCATCATGCCGAATTCCGCATCGAGCCAGTCCGCCGCACCCTCGCGCGCAGGAGACAGGATCCGCGCCGGATCTGCGGGCAGCGCGCCGGGATACATAACCGCCTGTTTTCCGCTGGTCAGAAGCCGCCCGCGCACGGCGGGCAGCGGGACGCCGCCACGTTCCACGGTCTCTTCAACCGTGGCGCGCAGGCTTGCGAGCGACAAAGCCGCCACCTCGGCCCCGGCAAATTCGGCGCGCCCTTTCGCATCGGCGACCAGCGCCTCGGTGATGGCGGTCAGGGCAGGGTGCTGTTCATGATGCAGATGGTCGGCGCGGGTCGCTGCGAAAAGGATTTTGGCCACCCGCCTGGCCCCGATCAGCGAAGACAGCCAGGAGGCGCGCCCGACGCGAAAGGCGGTCAGCACCTCGGCCATGACCTTCCGCAGATCCTCCACCGCCTGCGGCCCCTGATGGAGCGCGCCCAGCACATCCATCAGCACGATCTGACGATCAACACGGGAAAAATGGTCGCGGAAGAACGGCGTCACCACCTTCGCCTTATAGCCCTCGAACCGTCGCACCATCTCGCGCCAGAGCGATCCGCGCCCGGCTTCTGACGGCTCGGGGATCGGGGCGAAGGTCAGGACGGGCGAGCCGGCGAGATCCCCGGGCAGCAAAAACCGGCCCGGAGTGCAATCCGACCAGCCGGCGGCACGGGCGGCGGTCAGATAGCGCGTGAATCCTGCCGCCAGAAGTTGCAACCGGGCCTCGTCCAGCGCCAGCGCGCCATCTTCGGCCCGGGCGAGCGCCAGAAAATCGCGCGCCTCGGGCAGGCGGGGCGCCCGTTTCGCCACCAGTGCAAGGGTATCCTCGGACCAGGTGGCGAAGGTTTTTTCCATCAGTGCCAGATCCAGCAGCCATTCGCCGGGATAATCCACAATATCCAGATGCAGGATCTGAGGCCCCCGAAACCCCGCGAACCATCCCGAGGGACGGGTGCGAAACGACAGGCGCAGCTCGGAGATCGAGCGGGTCGAGGCCGGCCAGCGTGGGTCATCGCCGGTCAGCGCCGCAAGATGTGTCTCATAATCGAAGCGCGGCAGCGTCAGGTCGGGTTGCGGTTGCAGATGGACGGTCTCGATCCGCCCGTCGCGCGCGGCGCTCAGTTGCAGCATCCGGCCCCGGTGCAGAAGATTGGCGATCAGCGAGGTGATGAAGACGGTCTTCCCGGCGCGTGACAGGCCGGTGACGCCCAGCCGCAGCACGGGTTCGAACAAGAGGCCGGAGATCCCCGCCTGGGTCTGATCGATCCCGCGTGCGATGCCGTCGGTGATGCCGAAAAGTGCCAAACCCGCCCCCTGTTCTGTCGGACGGAAGATAGGGCGCGCCTTGCTGCTTGGGAAGGTGGACGAAGGGGTGCATCTGGGCTAAGCGGCGGGAATGGCGCGCTTTGCATTCAGGATCGAGTATAACGGGGCTCCGTTCAACGGCTGGCAGCGCCAGGCGGGGGGGCAGCCTTCGGTGCAGCAGGCGATTGAAGAGGCCCTGGCAAAGCTGGAACCGGGCGAGCATCGCATCGCCGCCGCCGGCCGTACCGATGCGGGCGTTCATGCGACGGGGCAGGTGGCCCATGCAGATCTTGCAAAAGACTGGGAGCCGTTTCGCCTGTGCGAGGCGCTCAACTGGCATCTGAGACCACAGCCAGTGGCGATCACCGCCTGCGCGCGGGTGGAACCCGATTTCCATGCGCGGTTTTCGGCGCTGGAACGGCGCTATATGTTTCGCCTGATGGCCCGGCGCGCGCCGGTGGTGCTGGAGGCGGGGCTTGTGTGGCAGGTGCGGGGAGCGCTGGATCTCGAGGCGATGCGGGCCGGGGCTGCGTATCTGATCGGGCTCCATGACTTCACCACCTTCCGGTCGACCATGTGCCAGGCGCAAAGCCCGGTGAAGACGATCGATGAGATCTCGATCAAGGAAGTCCCCTGCGCGGGGGGGCAGGAATTCCGCTTTTACCTGCGCGCCCGCAGCTTCCTGCACAATCAGGTCCGCTCGGTGGTTGGCACGCTGGAGCGGGTGGGGGCAGGAGGCTGGCCGCCCGCCCGCGTGAAAGAGGCCCTGGAGGCGAAGGACCGCGCCGCCTGTGGCCCGGTCTGCCCGCCCGAGGGGCTCTATCTGACCGGAGTTGGCTATCCGACGGATCCGTTCGGGGGCTGAGATCGCCCGGAGGGCACCCGGTCGATTCCGCCTGTTCAGGCCCGCAAATGCCGCACCCGCGCCGCCCATTCGATCGCGGCGGCATGGAGGCGGTCGATCCGGAGTTCCTCGCGCAGCTCTTCGAGCATCCGGAGTTCTTCCTGGCTGTGGCGTCCGTCGGCGGTGACCACATCACAGGCCAGCGCATAGGCTGTCTCATGCAGCCGTTCGGGCAGGGCATCGCGGATCAGGCCGAAAAACGCATCAAGCCCGTCTTCTTCCTCGAAAAGGTCAAAGACCGTCTGCGAGACGCGCCGCATCCGGTCGGTATCATAGCCCGAGAAAACCGGCATCAGGTTGACCATGCTCTGAATTGCCACCAGCTCGGCCGTGCGCATGTTCTGGTCCGAGGCCGAACAGGCGATCATCACGGCGACGAGGGCGTCCTGGGCCGACAACGAAGGGGGGGCGGTCTGCGGCAAGTCACTCACTCCGAAGTCTGCGCAGGTATTTGCGCAAGGTCAGTTTTTTCAACGGCGAAGCTAATCGTTGCCGCCTTTCGCGGCAAGTCCAACGTCTCAGTCAGGCTCAGCGCCGCCGGGGGATACGCCGGCCTGGGCCTCTCCCCTCATTCGCCTGGGATCGCTACGGAATCTCGCCGACATGACACGCCTCGCGCGGCTGATCTGCGCAAGCCGCCTGGTATTCTGGCTCTTGTGCCAGGCATTGGCGCGCTGGCGCTTTGGCCGCGCTGGACAAGCTGGCGGGTCGGCACCTTTGTCGGGACCGGGGCGGCGGTGAGCGCGATCCCCGAGGTTCAGGCCCAAGCGGAGCTGACCCCGGCGGATTGCCAGGCCAAACGCCGTGCTGCCATCTACATGCTTCCTCGCATACCTGGCCACATCGAACCCTGTTTAAAGAAAACCGTTCCGCAAATCAGACTCATTCAGTGGTCTGGAAGGACAGTCATGATGTGTCGGGATTGGGGGCTTTCTGGAAAGATCCGGGTGCTGCTGTTACATGCGGCCCTGATTGGGTCCTCGATGCGCTGGCCGATGCCCGTGCCGATCTGGCGGCCTGCACTGTCCGGACTTCGACCCCGGTTCAGGCCGGTAAACTCAGATTCGCTGAAGGCAGCTGATCAGGGGCGTCAGCCCGATGTCTGAGGATCTGCGCCACAAGCCTGGCTATTTCTACTTTGACCTGGTCGCCGCCTGGACCATATCTGAAATCGCCCTGGATAATGACAAGCCTGAAGGCTTCAGGGGGCGCGTCACGAGAGAGGAATGGGAGATCCAGGTCTGCGATCATGCTGCCGGTCAAAGCGCCGCGCGCGGGTGACGGGGATTGAGCTGACAGGGATTGCAGGGGAAAGGCGTCGCGGTGCCACCTTATATCGGGGCAAAGATGCGCGCAGTGCCGCCCGGTACATTGACGAAAACTGCCTGCGGCAATAGAGCGGGGCTTCCCGTCGGCACTGGCGCCGATGGTCACAGATAAGGAAATTCTCATGTCTGAGCTCCGCGATGCGGCGATGAAGTCGAAAGCCTGGCCTTTCGAAGAGGCCCGCGCGCTGCTCAAACGTTATGAGAAGAAGGCGCCGGAAAAGGGCTATGTGCTGTTCGAGACCGGCTACGGGCCGTCGGGCCTGCCCCATATCGGCACCTTCGGCGAGGTGGCGCGCACCACGATGATCCGCCGCGCCTTTGAAGCGATCTCGGACATCCCGACGCGGCTGATCTGTTTCTCCGATGATCTCGACGGGATGCGCAAAGTGCCGGAAAATGTGCCGCAGCAGGATCTGCTGAAGGCCAATATCCAGAAGCCGCTGACGAGCGTTCCGGACCCGTTTGGCGAATATGAGAGCTTTGGCGCGCATAACAACGCCATGCTGCGCCGGTTTCTCGACACGTTCGGGTTCGAATATGAATTCATCTCCTCGACGGAATTCTACGGGGCGGGGCTGTTCGACGCGACGCTGAAGCTTTGTGTCGAGCGCTATGACGAGATCATGGCGATCATGCTGGCCTCTTTGCGCGAAGAGCGGCAGCAGACCTATAGCTGCTTCCTGCCGATCCATCCGGAAACCGGTCGGGTGCTGTATGTGCCGATGAAATCCATCGACAAGGTGAACCATACGATCACCTTCGACGATGAAGACGGGCGCGAATGGACGCTGCCGGTGACCGGTGGCAATGTGAAGCTGCAATGGAAGCCGGATTTCGGCGCGCGTTGGGCCGAGCTTGACGTCGATTTCGAGATGTATGGCAAAGATCATTCGACCAATACGCCGATCTATGACGGCATCTGTGAGGTGCTGGGGGGCAAAAAGCCCAACCATTTCACCTATGAGCTGTTCCTTGATTTCGAAGGTCAGAAGATCTCGAAGTCCAAGGGCAACGGGCTGACGATTGACGAATGGCTGACCTATGCCTCGGCCGAGAGCCTGTCTTACTTCATGTATCAAAAGCCCAAAACGGCCAAGCGGCTGTGGTGGGATGTGATCCCCAAGGCTGTTGACGAATATCACCAGCAGCTGAAAGCTTTCCCGGATCAGACGGTTGAGCAGCAGGTCAATAATCCGGTCTGGCATATCCATAACGGCAAGCCGCCGAATTCGACGATGGTGGTGCCGTTTGCCATGCTTCTGAACCTTGCCTCCGTCGCAGGGGCCAAGGATGCGGCCGGGCTTTGGGGCTTTATCCGCCGCTATGCGCCCGAGGCCTCGCCTGAGGCCAACCCGGATCTGGATGCGGCGGCGGGGTTTGCGCTGCGCTACTTCCAGGACAAGATCGCGCCGAACCGGGTGTTCCGCCTGCCATCTGACACGGAGCGCGCCGCGATCCTTGATCTGCGCGGACGGCTGGCGGCTTTTGCCGGGCCGGAAGACGGTCAGGCCGAGGATGAGGCGCTGCAGACCATCGTATACGCGGTCGGCAAGGATCACGGCTTTGATCCGCTGCGCGACTGGTTCCGGGCGCTTTACGAGGTGCTGCTGGGCGCATCCGAGGGCCCGCGTTTTGGCGGCTTTGTCGCGCTTTACGGGGTGTCGGAATCAATTGCGCTGATCGACCGGGCGCTGGCCGGAGAGCTGGTTGGCTGATCTGCGCCACCGGCGGCAGTATTTGTCAGGGTGCTGATTTCGTCGGGTCTCGCCGCGGCATCTGGAACATGTGTCACCCTCGCAAGTCGATGGCGGGGGTGGCGATGCAGGGCACGGACGAGACGCGCGGTTCGCTGTTCAGCGATGCTCTTCTGAAGGAACGGGCGTCTGCGCGTCGCTCGTTGCAGTATAACCTGCTGTTTCGATGGTTCCTGGCCCTCGGGGCTGATGTCCCTGACCGGGCGGGCTGTTTGCTCCATGAACCGCTGGCGGCTTCTGAGCACAGGGATGTCGCGCAAGGTCATGGCTGCCATTCCGGCCCATCGCGAGGTGAGGCCGCTTTTGTAGGACGACCTCTTCCCGGCAGATGCCACACTCGTGAAAGCCTGGGTGTGGATGAAAAGCTTTCGGCCAAAGAGTGAGCGCCCGCCTCTGACGTCACGCTGATGACCAGCCAGCCATGCCTGTCGCGGCAGTGAACGCGCACGCGCCCGCGTCATTCTGGCGCTGGCAGCCAGAAATCCCACCAGACTGCCAAAGCTGATTCCGGGCATATTCAGAAAAAGATGCCGGAAACCGTCCGGGGCCCTCAGCCAGAACAGATGAACAAACAGATCCCGCATCTGAGAAAAGACGCGCGCCGCGCAGGCGCTAAATCAGCACCCTGCCAAGACAAGAGGAAGAGGGAGGCTTTGGCCTAGTTGTTGTTGCGGCGGCTGGTGACGCGGCGCGCGGCGGTATGAGCCGGAGTTAACGCTTCCTTAGTAACTCACTCGGGGTCTGGCGCGGGACTGGTCCGGCGCCGGTGATGATCCAGGCGGGGTGCGACAATGAACAAGGCGATTACCGAGGGGCTGGTTTTGATGCCACTGCCATTTGCTGCGGGGCTGGCGAACTGGTCATCAGCGAACGGGCGGCCGGGGGATGCGTCTTATACCGGGGTGGCTGGCGCGGCACTGGTTGGCAATGACCAGGATTTCGGCGGCTGTTTCGAATTGATGAAGACCACGGCCACGCAGCGGATCCGGGCTTTCGCGCAGACGCCCCTGCGCCCGGATATGTATTTGCGGGTGACTGTGCGGATCAAGGCGGTCTCGGGGAACCTGCCGGCGGTCAGGATCGCGGCCTGGGCCGGAACTGCCGCAGGGGCGAATGTGGGATCGGTGGCCCAGACCGCCACGGCGGTGGGTCTGTCTTCTTATGGTGAAGTGGTCACGGTCCAGGCGATTATCGGCGCGGGGAACCGGCCCGGGGTGGATCTTGTCTGGGGGCATCTGCCGGTCTTTGCGCATTTCGGTCTCGATCTGACCGGCCCGAATGGCGGCACGGTGCGGATCGACGATATCGTGATTGAGGATGTCACCTCGTTCTGGCTGCGGGATCTGACAGATGTGGTCGATGTGAGGGATCACGGCGCGCTGGGCGATGGCGTTGCCAATGACATGGCGGCGTTTCAGCGCGCCGATGCGGCGGCGGGCGGCCGTACTATTCTGGTTCCGACCGGGGTTTATCCTATCCAGGGCAATCTGACGGTCAGCTCTCCGATCCGCTTTGTCGGCACGGTGAGGGTGCCGGCGGCGAACCGGCTGGTATTGACCCGGAATTTCGATCTGGAGAGCTATTCGCGCGCCTTTGGTGACGATACCGAAGGCTTCCGTCGCGCCTTGCAGGCGCTGTTTTACTATAATGACCATGTCACCTTTGATATGTCCGGGCGCCGGGTCGATCTGGCGGCGCCGGTCGATGTCTCGCTTTTGTCAGGCCAGACCAGCTTTGCCAATCGCCGGGTGCTCAGGAACGGATCGCTGAATGCGGTAAGCTCCACCGCCTGGAATAGCGAGAGTTTCACCTCGGTTGGCACCTATACACCTTCGACACACCACACCCGGCTGACCTCGGTGACCAATGTCGCCAATATCCCGATCGGCGCGCTGGTCGAGGGGGCGGGCGTCGGGCGTGAGGTCTATGTGCGCTCGAAAAACGTGGGCGCGGGCTGGATCGAACTGTCTGAGCCGTTATTCGCGGCTGCCGGGACCCGCACCTATTCCTTCCGGAGATTCAAGTATATGCTTGATTTCGGGGGATTTTCGCTGCTGAATCGCTTCGAGATCCATGATATCGAATTCAACTGCCTTGGGATTGCCTCGGGTGTGATGATGCCGGCGGCAGGTTCGGTCAACCGGTTCGAGAATTGCACTTTCAACCGCCCGAAAGATCGCGGCATTTCCTCGTCCGGGACCGGTTGCCAGGGTATGCATGTCGATTACTGCCAGTTCCTGTCAGACGAGCAATCGCTTCCGGCGCAAAACCGCACCACCATCGCGATGAACGTCAACGCCAATGACGTCAAGCTGAGGAACAACCGCGTCGTCCGTTTCCGCCATTTCGCGGTGATGAACGGCACGTCGCATATGATACAGTCGAACCATTTCTTTCAGGGGGATGACATGGCGGCGGGGGTAAGGCTGGCCGGGATCGTCTTTACCCAGACCAATGTGGCGACAGTGGTGACCGGCAATTACATCGACAACTGCTTTATCGAATGGGGCAATGAGCATGATGCGGCTCCCGAATTCAACAATGAGTTCTCATTCGGCGGGCTGAACATCGTCGGCAATATCTTCATTGCCTCGGATGTCTCTTCGGCCTTTCGCTGGGTGGTGGTGAAACCCTATGGGCCCGGGCATTTCCTGAACGGGTTCTGTATGGAAAACAATATGTTCCGGGTGTTCAATGCCACGATTGACCGGGTGGACCGGGTCGATACCACGCATTCCACGCTGGATTTCACCCGCTCGCGCGATGTGCGGGTCTCGGCCAATACCTATAACCAGGTGGCGCAGTCGATCTCGAACCCGGTGGTGGTGCAGCATGTGCAGAACACCAATGCCGATACCTGGACGGTGGATGCCTCGGCCTTTATCCCCTTTGGCGGCCGTATCCGTATGGTCGAGGCGGCGCAGCCCGAGACTTCCGTCTCCAATGCCGCGAATGTGCAGCGCTATATTTCGCCCATCGCCGTGCCGGGGCAGGGGCCGGGGGGCAATCAGGTGCAGCTGCGCTGGGGCGAAGCCGTGAAGGGCCGTGCCGTGGTGACGATGCGGATGGATCTGCCGACCTGAGCGCGGGCTTTGCTGCCGGGAAAGGGCGGCCTTTGGGCCGCCCTTTTGTCATGCGCGGCGGGGCGCCGTGGCGGGTGATTGGCAGGCCAGGTGTGCGAATCATTTTCTTGCGTGGCCAATGTTGAATCCGGAAAGGATCTTTCCGGGCGGCGGGTTGTTTCGCGATTTTTCAGCCGGAGAAGGCCGGTTCTTCACGCCCGCTCGCAAAGCTGTGAACGGCCAGGGTGTTGAAAGAAAATGTCAAACTTGTGGCGGCGTCTGTGTGAATTTACATTATTGACATGATTATGGTGAAAAAATTTACAGAAAAATGATTGTGCTAACAGGGGTTACGTAAAAATTCACCTCACGTTAAGCTGCGATCGGGAGAGGTTCACCGTGAGCCGGGCGGGTCCCGTGATGTGGTGATGCAGATGGTTGCGGCCGTGTTTGCCAGAAGACCAGGGGGAGAGGATGCCATGAAAGACCAGCCCGATCCGCGCGGGGGCCGCGCGCCATCATTGGAATTTTCGGCGGGTGCGCATGTTGATGCTGCGGGTTACGCGCGTCTTTATGGCGAATCGGTTGCGTCTCCTGATGCGTTCTGGGGGCGCGAGGGGCTTCGTCTGGACTGGATTCAGCCCTATAGCACGGTGAAAGAGACT
>NZ_JAMCCR010000003.1:0-343099 GCF_023371075.1 Pseudomonas sp. GX19020 | reverse complement strand
GGTCTCTTTCACCGTGCTATAGGGCTGGATCCAGTCCAGACGAAGCCCCTCACGCCCCCAGAACGCATCAGGAGACGCAACCGATTCGCCATAAAGACGCGCGTAGCCCGCAGCATCAACATGCGCACCCGCCGAAAATTCCAATGATGGCGCGCGGCTCGTAACCGGACCTGACATGACACATTCCTCCCTTGCTTCGGGCGGTCTGTGCCCCTGGCCGGGATTTCCCCAAGGCCCGGCTCCCGCCCCGATCTGCTGGCCGGGGCCGGATCCATGACCGCCCCCCCTCAACGCGATAGGGGGACTCGGGAGCGGAAAGGTCAATAAGCGTCGAGCGACTTACCGTTCAACCGAAGGTGAAATCGCGCAGATAAGAGGGCGGCTCTGCGGCAAGCCCGGGCGCCAGGTCTGGGGCCGGGCGCGGCGCCCCCGTCACCATCTGCATCGGCAGGACCCCGGCCCAGACCGGCCAGCCGGCATCTTCCGGCGGGTCGGTCGGATCACCGGCGCTGATCTTCGCCGAAGCCTCCGAAATCGGCAGCGACAAGACCGCCGTCGCCTTCAGTTCCTGCACCGTCATCGGGCGCAAAGCGTCCCAGCGGCCGGGGAAAAGCTGCTCCATCATCGCCTTCAGCGCAGCCTCTTTGTCGGCCGGGTCGCGCAGCAGGACCGCCTCGCCAAAGACCATCATCGAGCGATATTGCGTTGAATGTTCCAGCCCTGACCGCGCCAGAACCATCCCATCGACCGCCGTCACCGTGACACAGACCTTCGCGCCCGATGCCGCCTTGATCATCCGGCTGGCCGAAGATCCGTGCCAGTAAATCCGGTCACCGATCCGCCATTGCAGCGTCGCGGTCACCACCGGCTGGCCGTCAATCAGATGGCCGATATGGGCCAGCGGAATGCGGTCCAGCAAATCGCGGATCACCTCAGGGTCATAGCTGGCCATCCCATGCTGACGGCGGGCACGGGTCAGGGTCGAGGGCGGCTTATGGTCGGACATGCTGGCTCCAGGCTATGGCTGTTCGCGCAATCTTCTCTGACGCCGCCCTGACGTCCACCCCGTTTCAGCCAGCGCATCGCCCGGATCCGACAGAAGAAAACCCCGCCCGGGCATACCGGACGGGGTTTAAATATCACCAGGGCCACGCTGCAGCGTAAAGCCCGGCACGCCTCAGGCGGCGGCTTGTGCTTTCTCGATATCGCGCTTGATTTTCAGCGCATCCGAGGAGAGCTCTGCATCCTTGGCACGCGCGAGGAACGCGTCCAGACCACCGCGGTGATCCACGGTCCGCAGAGCGGCTGCCGAGATGCGCAGGGTGTAGGTTTTGCCGAGCACGTCGGATGCCAGCGAAACCTCATTCAGGTTCGGCAGGAAACGACGACGGTTCTTGTTATTCGCATGGCTGACCGTGTTGCCGGTCATCGGGCCTTTGCCCGTCAGTTCGCAAACGCGCGACATTGCGGTATCCTTCAGGTCTGTTCAGCTTTCGCTGTATTGGGTCAGCTTGCGCTGTGTTCAAAGGACAAACCCAAGGGAATCCCCCCGCTGTCCGAATTCGATCCTGGGGCAAATACGGGGAATCCGCTCCGGCGTCAAGCGATTCACCGCGAGAAGCCGCCGGGAAACGCGGCTGTCAGGCAGCTTTCATGCCGGGCGCCCAAGCGCCTGCATCATCTGCCGCGCGGCGGCCTCGGGCGTGGCTTCTCCGGCTGCGACCTGAGCTCCGAGCCGGGCGAGGATACCCTTTGCCGGTTCCCGCTCCAGCACCGACAAAAGCCCGTGGCGCACCTCTTCCCCGAACCAATGCGCCGCCTGTTCAGACCGCCTGCGCGCCCAATGGCCCTGATCCTTGCGCCAGGTTGCAAGCCGGGTCATCTCGTCCCAGGCCTTGTCGAGGCCTGCGCCGCTATAGGCGGAAACCGGCATCGCTTTGGGGAAACCTTCCGGGTCCTGCGCGCGTTTGCGCAACAGCCGCAGCGCGCCGGCATAATCGGCCACCGTCCGGGTCGCGGTTGCCAGCAGGTCGCCATCCGCCTTGTTGACCAGAATCATATCGGCCATTTCCATGATGCCGCGCTTGACCCCTTGCAGCTCATCGCCACCCGCCGGCGCCATGAGAAGCAGGAAGACATCGCAGATCTCGGCCACCATGGTCTCGGACTGGCCGACCCCCACCGTTTCGATCAGCACAAGGTCAAACCCCGCCGCCTCGCACAGCGCCACCGCCTCACGGGTGCGCCGCGCCACACCGCCCATATGGGCCTGGCTGGGCGAGGGGCGGATATAGGCGTTGGGATGTCGCGAAAGCTGCTCCATCCGGGTCTTGTCACCGAGAATCGAGCCCCCCGACCGCGCCGAAGACGGGTCCACGGCAAGGACCGCGATCTTCTTGCCGGTCTCGGCCAGGTTCATGCCGAAAGCCTCGATAAAGGTGGATTTCCCCACCCCTGGCGTGCCCGAAAGCCCCAGCCGCAACGCCTGACGCCCGGAAGCGCGCAGCGCGGAAATCAGCTCCACCGCCTGTTCGCGGTGATCAGGGCGCGCGCTTTCGATCAGCGTGATCCCCCGCGCGAGCGCCCGCCGGTCACAGGCGAGGATCGCCCCGGCCATTGCGCCAATATCCATAGACTTCACCCCTGCACCCCCCTCCCGCATCTGTCAGCCTCAGTTCGCCTGCGGATAGGAGATCACCGAAAGATAGCGCGCCGGCAGCGTGTTCAGCTTTTCCGGCCCATGCGGTGCATCGGCGTCAAAGAACAGGCTGTCGCCGGGCTGCATCAGGAAGGTCTGCTCGCCATGGCGGTAGACCACCTCGCCTTCCAGCATATAGAGAAGCTCGATCCCGTCATGCTGGAAGGTCGGGAAGATATCGGATTGCTCGTTGAGCGTGATCAGATAGGGTTCGACGATCACGCCGCTGGCATTCTCGCCGATATGGCCAAGAAGGCTGTATTGATGGCCCGCCCGCGTGCCGGCGCGTTCAGTGATCACCGCTTCGCCCGACTTCACATGCATGACCTGGCGATTTTCCTCATAGCGACGGAAGAACGAGGTCAGCGGCACGGAAAGCGCATGGGCCAGCACCTGCAGCGTCGTGAGCGAGGGCGAGGTGATGCCGTTTTCGATCTTCGAGACCATGCCGATCGAGAGACCGGTCTGCTTTGAGAGATCGGCGACCGTCATCCCCTTCTGGCGACGAAAGCTGCGGACGGCGCGTCCGATGGCCACCTCGAGCACTTTCTCGCGTGGTTCAGAGACCCGGTGCGGATCCTGGGAGAGGGAGCGAAGTGGCTTGGCGGGCTCTGCTTTCTTCGGTCTGCTGCTCATCAAATCCCTCTGTTTCCCACAGTTTGCCGTCAGGCCTTGCCGGCCCGGACCTGCCGGTCCACTGACGGAGCTTGTATCATGGCCGTAAAATATGACTATGCTAGCGATAAATGTTTCCTGAGAGAATAAGAAACATGAACCAGGATGAAAGCGGCCTGCATCTGGGCTTTCTGATCTTTCCGGGCTTTCCGATGGCCTGCCTGACCTCGGCCATCGAGCCCCTGCGCGCAGCCAATGAGATCATCGGCAAACGCGCGTTCCGCTGGAGTGTCGTGGGCGAAACCGCGAGCCGCGTGGTCTCGTCTGCCGAGGTCGGTTTCGATCCCGATCTGGCGCTGGCAGATCTCACGGATTGCGACCAGCTTTACATCCTGTCGGGCCCGGCGGGAAAGTTCACCAATGCCCGCAGCTCAAACGCGGTGCTGCGCCGGCTCGCGCGCCATGGCACCGGGATCGGCGCCTTCTCGGGCGGAATCTTTCCGCTGGCCCGCTCCGGCCTGCTCGACGGACATAAAACCTCGGTCCACTGGTGCTATGAGGCCGCATTCAAAACCGAATTCCCCGGCGTGATTGCGTCGGAAAAGGTGATCACCATCGACCGCGGCCGCCTGACCGCCGCCGGCGCCACCGCCGTGTTTGATCTGATGCTGCGGCTGATCGAGGAACAGCTTGGCCCCGAGGCGATGACGGAAGTGGCCTGCTGGTTCCAGCACCCTTTCATGCGCGGCGAGGAAGTCGAACAAAAGACCCCGACGCTCCGCTCGGACCGTACCGAGGATATGCTGCCGCCGCCCGTCGCCCGCGCGATCCGGCTTTTCGCCGAACATATCGAAGACCCGATCCAGATCGCCGAAGTCGCCGAGGCCGTGGACCTGTCCTCACGCCAGCTCGACCGCTCGTTCAAACGGTCAACCGGCCAGAGCCCACTGAAATATTACCGGCTGCTCCGGCTGAAAAAAGCGCGTCAGATGGCGCTTTATTCCAACGACACGATCACGGAAATCGCGCTGGCGGTGGGTTATGCCAGCACCACCCCGCTCGTGCGCCATTACAGTCAGGCCTTCGGCGTCACCCCACAAGAGGATCGCAAACAGGCCAACCAGTTCCGTGTGAAAGAAAACGCGCCGCTCCCCGCAATCTGACCCGTTGCGATGAGGGCCGCCCGCTTCTGCCAGGCTGCAGAAGCGGGCGGCGGGGATATTCAGGAGACAGACAACAATATCGGAGAGACCGCGCTGGTTTCTGCCTCTGGATATTCCGGGCGGCGAGGGGACAGGCCCCCTCGCCACAGTTTCAACCTTTTGCTGCGCCGCGCATCAGAGCGCCGATTTAGCCGCCGTCAGCAGCGCATGATGCAGCGAGGCCGCCGAGGAACGCCCGCCATAGACCGTGTAGCTTTTCCCCGCGGCACGACAGACCAGGATACAGCCCAGATGTTCGATAACTGTACGGCTGGCGCCACCAGAGGGCAGTTTCCCCAGATCGAGGTTCGAAAGAAGTTCGAAAACGGAAAGAACGCCCTCGCCCTCCAGATCGAACCCGCCCCAGCCATCGGTCTGTTCAGTGATCGAAGCCGTATCTCCGAAGCCCTTTCTCAGGATCGGCGCGATGTCTTCATGCGTGGCGAAAGGCGCCTCGATGAACCATTGCTCCGGCCCGGTCCAGATCGCGGTAAAGACGCCGCCCGTGGCACTGCGCGCCGGTGCGGGCAGATCGAAGCCGAAGAAAGCACTGGCCGCCGCATGGAACTCTGCCAGTTTCCCCTGCCGCGCCGAAAGCGAGGCCAGCGCGGTGTCGGTCCGCTCGGTAATGGTCAGGCCGGGGAAGCTGTCCTTGCGGGGCGCGTCACCCCCCAGCTGGGTGATCGGTTTGAGACGATGATCAGCCACGGAGACGTTCTCCTTCCGGGTCGACAAAATGGGCGGAAACGACTTTGACCAGCGTCTCCTCTCCCGCCAGCGGGTTCACGGCGCGCAGCGTATCGCCTTTGCGGGCCGCACCGTCTTTCAGATAGCCAAGGCCGATGGAATGCCCGAGCGAGGGCGAAAACGCGACCGAGGTCATATAGCCCTGGTCGTTTTTCGCATCGGCCGGCGCGCCCTGGTTGATGAAATGCATCCCACCAAGCAGGGGTTTCGTCGCATCAACCGGCTGGAAGCCCACAAGATTATAGGCGCCCTCGCGGTTCATCCCCTCACGTTCCGACAAGGTCGAGCCGATCGAGTCCTTCTTCTTGTTGACCATGCCGGCCATGCCGAGGTTCAGCGCCGAGGTGGTGCCGTTCAGCTCATTCCCCGCCGCATGGCCTTTCTCGATCCGCATGACGCCGAGCGCCTCGGTGCCATAGACAAGGGCATTGAACTCGCGCCCGGCCTCCATCATGGCGCGGACAAGCCCGTCGCCGTAACGGGTTGGCACCGCGATTTCATAGGCCAGTTCTCCCGAGAAGGAGATCCGGAACAGCCGCGCCCTGAGGCCGCCACAAACCGTGATCTCGCCGCAGCCCATATAGGGGAAGGCCTCGTTCGAGATGTCGAATTCCGGATCGACGATTTTTTGCAGGAGCTTCCGGGCATTGGGTCCGGCGACCGAAAACTGCGCCCAGGCCTCGGTGGTCGAGATGATCTGCACATCAAGATCAGGCCAGAGGCACTGCCGCGCGAATTCCATATGGCGGTAGACGCCGACCGCATTCGCAGTGGTGGTGGTGGTGACGAAGTGATCCTCGGCCAGACGCGCCGTGGTGCCGTCATCCATCGCGATACCGTCTTCGCGCAGCATCAGACCATAGCGGACCTTGCCGATACCGAGTTTGGCAAAGGGGTTGCAATAGATGCGGTTGAGGAACTCTGCCGCATCCGGCCCCTGAACGTCGATCTTGCCCAGCGTGGTCACGTCACAGATGCCGACCGAACCACGGGTCGCCAGCACTTCGCGGTCCACGGATTGCCGCCAGGTGGTCTCGCCCGCTTTCGGGAACCACTGCGCGCGCAGCCACATGCCGACCTCGACAAAGACCGCGCCCTGTTCTGCCGCCCATTTATGCGAAGGCGTCAGGCGTTTGGGGCGGAAGTCAGCCCCCGCAGACCGGCCCGCGAAGGCCGCAATCGGCACCGGCGTATAGGGCGGGCGATAGATGGTGGTACCGGTTTCCGGGATCGACTTGCCGGTCATTTCGGCCATCACGGCAAGGCCCGAAATGTTCGAGGTCTTGCCCTGATCCGTCGCCATACCCATCGTGGTATAGCGCTTCAGATGCTCGACCGAGCGGAAGCCTTCCTGATGCGCAAGTTTGACGTCTTTGACGGTGACGTCGTTCTGCTGATCAAGCCAGGCGCGGCCCTTATGCGGCACATACCAGAGCGGCGTGACGCGCACCGGCGCATCCTCGGCCTGGGGCAGATCAGCGGATTTCACCGTCAGACCAAGGCCTTCCAGCGCCCCGGCTGCAGCCTCAGCACCAGAGGCCAGCGCGCCGGCGGTTGAAAGCCGGCCATTCGCTGCGCCCGCCACTACCATGCCCACCGGCAGGGTGCCGGGGACGAAGGCAGCAAGGTCTGCATTCCAGACCGGGAGGCCGCGCTGATGACAGGTCAGATGCACATTCGGGTTCCAGCCACCCGAGACGCCAAGCGCCTCTGTGGAAATCTGGCGGGTCTCGCCATTCGCAAGTTTCACCCTGATCGAGGACAGGCCAAGGCGGCCATGCGCATCGGTCACCACGGCGCCACGCAGATGCTCAGCCCCCTGGAAGGCGGGGCCATCGGCGCGACTGTCGATCACGGCGGCAACCTTGACGCCCTTAGCAAGCAGATCCGACGCCGTGCGCAAGCCATCGTCATTATTGGTGAAGACCGCGACCGTCTGGCCCGGCGTCGCAGCCCAGCGATTGGCATAGGCGCGCATGGCACCGGCCAGCATCACACCCGGACGGTCGTTGTTTTTGAACGCAATCGGGCGTTCGGTCGCGCCTGCGGCCAGCACGGCACGCTGTGAATAGATCCGCCACAGGATCTGGCGCGGCTTGCCTGAGGCCGGGGTCGCGATGTGGTCCGACACCCGCTCCAGCGCGCCATAGATACCGTGGTCAAAGGCACCGATCACCACCGTCCGCGTCAGGATGCGGACATTCGGCAGGCTCGAAAGCTCTGCAATCGCAGATTTCGCCCAGTCAGCACCCGAGGCATCGCCAAGCGTAAAGGTCTCGGCATTCAGCCGCCCGCCCGGGGTGAAATCCTCATCTGCGAGGATCACCCGCGCACCAGACCGCGCCGCCGTCAGCGCCGCCGCCAGACCCGAAGGCCCTGCCCCGATCACCAGCAGATCGCAATGCAGGAAGCCCTTGTCATAGGCATCCGGGTCGTCCTGCATCGAGAGGCTGCCAAGCCCCGCCGCGCGGCGGATCATCGGCTCGTAAAGCTTTTCCCAGAACGCCTTCGGCCACATGAAGGTCTTGTAATAGAACCCCGCCGCGAAGAAGGACGACAGCCGGTCATTGATCGCGAGGAAGTCGAACTTCAGCGATCCGACATGGTTCTGGCTTTTCGCGCTGAGGCCCTCGAACAGTTCCGCAATGGTCGCGCGGGTGTTCGGCTCCTGCCGTGCGCCCTGGCGCAGTTCTACAATCGCGTTCGGCTCTTCCGAACCCGAAGAGATCGGGCCGCGCGGGCGGTGATATTTGAACGACCGGCCCATCAGCCGCACGCCATTCGCGAGCAAAGCCGAGGCGAGCGTATCGCCCTCATAACCCTGATAGGTGGCCCCATCGAAGGTGAAATTCAGCGGTTTCGAGCGGTTCAGCTGGCCACCGGACAGACGGTTCTTCTGGCTCATTTCGACCTTCCCCGGGCGCGGGCCACATCTCGGGCCAGCTCGACTTTGGTGATTTCATGGGTCAGCGTGTTGCGGGTCACCACAAGCCAGGACCGGTCGCCCTGTTCGTGGAACCACAGCTCCTGGTGAAGCCCCGCCGGGTTTTTGCGCTGATAGAGGTAGTCGTGAAAGGTATCGACGGCGCCTTCGGCGGCCCAGTCTGGCCGGTCGATCAGGTTCGCATCGCCAAGATAGACGAATTCCTGCGAATCTCGCGGCCCCAGCAGGGGGTGATTGATAATCATCGCTCAGGTCCTCAATGCAGGTTCGGTTGGGCGCCCATGCCCTTTTCGTCGATCATCAGCCCCTTGCGGAACCGGTCGAACCGATAGGCGGTCGCCACGGAATGCGGTTGGTCATTGGCGAGCAGATGCGCAAAGCACCAGCCGCTGGCCGGCGTTGCCTTAAAGCCGCCATAGCACCAGCCGCCGTTGAAATAGAGCCCGTCGATATCGGTCTTGTCGATGATGGGCGAGCCGTCCATCGACATATCCATGACGCCGCCCCAGATCCGCAGCAGGCGCGCCCGCCCGATCATCGGCATGATCGACATCCCGCCCTCACAGACATCTTCCACGACCGGAAGATTGCCGCGCTGCGCATAGGTATTATAGCCGTCGATATCGCCGCCGAAGACGAGGCCACCCTTGTCGGACTGGCTGACATAGAAATGGCCCGCGCCATAGGTGATCACGCCCGGCAGCACCGGCTTCAGCCCTTCCGAGACGAAGGCCTGCAGCACATGGCTCTCGATCGGCAGACGCTCGATCCCGGCCTGCGCCATGACCTTGCCCGACGAGCCCGCCACCGCACAGCCGATCTTGTTCGCGCCGATGAACCCGCGGGTGGTCTCGACGCCCAGCACCTTGCCGTTCTCGATCTTAAACCCGGTGACTTCGCAATTCTGGATAATGTCGACGCCGCGCTGATCGGCGCCGCGCGCATAGCCCCAGGCGACCGCATCATGGCGCACGGTGCCACCACGCGGCTGCAACAGGCCGCCTTTGATCGGGAAGCGCGCATTGTCGAAGTTCAGGAAGGGCGCGATCTTGCGTACACCTTCCTGGTCAAGCAGTTCGGCATCGACCCCGTTCAGGCGCATGCCATTGCCGCGACGGCGGAAGGCATCGCGCTGCGCATCGGTATGGCAGAGATTCAGCACGCCGCGCTGGCTGACCATGGCGTTATAGTTGAAATCCTGCTCGAGGTTTTCCCACAGCTTCATGGAAAACTCATAGAACGGCTCATTGCCATCAAGCAGATAGTTCGAGCGGATGATCGTCGTGTTGCGGCCCACATTGCCGCCGCCGATCCAGCCCTTTTCCAGCACGGCGACATTGGCCTTGCCGAAGATCTTCGCCAGGTAATAGGCGGTCGCAAGCCCATGGCCACCGCCACCTATGATAATGATATCATAGTGTTTCTTTGGCTCTGGGTCGCGCCAGGCGGGCGTCCAGCCTTTATGGCCCGTCAGGGCCTCTTTGATCACTTTGAAGCCTGAATACCGCATCATATCCCCGCGCCGAAACTTCACCTCAGTGTCAGGATTTTCACCGGCCCCACCCCTCTTGTTTCAGACAGCGACCCTTTCATTTCGGACATGTCACAAAATTCTGTCAGCGGGGTAACGGATCCCGGAAGCATGGCAGAATGACAGACGTATATCAAAAAATGATTGACGTATGTCATTTCCTCATCTCTTCTGCGGGCGGGAGGAGAATCAAATGCGCAAGCCGACGCTGCAGGATGTGGCGCGGGCTGCGGGCGTGAGTTACGCGACTGCGGACCGGGTTCTCAATGAGCGCGGAAATGTCGCCGAAAAATCCACGCGCCGGGTCCTGCACGCCATCGAAACGCTCGGATATGAGCGCGATCTCCATGCCGCGAATCTGTCGCGCGGGCGCATCTATCATTTCCGTTTCCTGCTGCCGGGCGGCGATCACAGCTTCTTTCGCGCCCTGCGCCAGGCGGTTGACGCCGAAGCCTCTGCCCGACGCACCGACCGCGTTCGTTTCACCCTGACCGAAGTGCCGACGCTTGATTCCGACGCGCTGGCACGCGCGCTGGAACAACTGCCGCGCGATTGCGATGCCGTGGCGGTTGTAGCCACCGAATCGCCGAGGATCGCCGAGGCCATCGGCGCGCTGCGCGAAGCGCGCATTCCGGTGGTGACGCTGGTGGGCGATGCAGCGCCAGATCTGCGCGCGGCCTATGTCGGCATCGACAACCAGATGGCCGGGCGCACCGCCGGGCGCCTTATCCGAATGGCGCATATTGCGCGTCCGGCCTCTGCGCCCGGGCTGATCCTGCCGGTGATCGGCGCGCTGAGCGCGCGCGACCACCGCGACCGGCATGAAGGTGCGCGCCTTGTGCTTGAAGGCGGGCCGCAGCTTATGGCCCCTGTTGTGGTGGATGACCGCCCCGACCTGATGCGCCTGCGCGTTTCAGAGGCGCTGGAACAGGAACCCCGCATCACCGGCATCTATTCCATCGGCGCCGGCAATCGCGGGCTGATCGAGATCCTCGCGCACAGGCCAGATGCGCGCCCCTTCACCATCATGCATGATCTGACGCCCACAACGCGCGGCGGTCTTGAAGCCGGCCTTGTCGATGCGGTGATCGACCAGAAACCGGCGCAGGAGGTCGCGCTGTCGGTCGATGTGATGAAGGCGCTCTCGGATGGGCGCGAGCTTCCCGACCCGACGCGCGACATCACGCCGACCATCTTTCTGAAAGACAACCTGCCGGCGGCATTGCCCTCGCCCCCGACCGAACTTCAGCCTGCCCTTTTGCCCACAGGAGACCCCCGTTGAGCGGTTATTTCGACTCCATCGCCCCGGTGAAATTCGCCCCCGAAACTGCCCATGAATCCGGGGGGCTCGCCTATCATCACTACAATCCCGATGAAATCGTGCTGGGCAAACGGATGGAGGATCACCTTCGTTTCGCCGTCGCCTACTGGCATTCCTTTGCCTGGGATGGCGGCGACCCCTTTGGCGGCCGCACCTTTGACCGCCCCTGGTTCCCCGCCGATACGATGGCGCTGGCAAAGCAGCGGGCAGATGAGGCCTTCGACCTCTTCCGCATCCTCGGCGTGCCCTATTACTGTTTCCACGACCATGATGTCCGCCCCGAAGGTGCAACTCTGCGCGAAAGCCGCGCCCGGCTTGAAGAAATCGCCGATTACTTCCAGGCGAAGATGGAGGCAGGCGGGCCGAAACTCCTCTGGGGCACTGCGAACCTCTTTACCAATCGCCGGTATATGTCGGGCGCGGCTTCGAACCCCGACCCGGATGTCTTCGCCTATTCGGCATCCGTCGTACGCGGCGCGATGGAAGTGACCCATCGTCTGGGCGGTGAAAACTACGTCCTCTGGGGCGGGCGCGAAGGCTATGAGACGCTTCTGAACACCGATCTCGGCCAGGAGCTTGACCATATGGGTCGCTTCCTGAACCTCGTTGTCGAGCATAAGCACAAGATCGGCTTCAAAGGCACCATCCTGCTGGAGCCGAAACCGCAGGAGCCGACCAAGCACCAATACGACTATGACGTCGCCACCTGCTACGGCTTCCTCAAGCGCTACGGCCTTGAAAACGAAGTAAAACTGAACATCGAACAGGGTCACGCGATCCTTGCCGGTCATTCGTTCGAACATGAGCTGGCGATGGCGGCGACTTTGGGGATCCTCGGCTCCATCGACATGAACCGCAACGATTACCAGTCCGGCTGGGATACCGATCAGTTCCCGAACAATGTGCCCGAAACCGCTCTGGCCTATTATGAAGTGCTGAAAGCGGGCGGCTTCACCACCGGCGGCACCAACTTCGACGCGAAAGTCCGCCGCCAGTCGCTGGATGCAGAAGACCTTGTCGCGGCCCATGTCGGCGCGATGGATGTCTGCGCGCGCGGCCTGAAAGCGGCGGCGAAAATGCTGGAAGAGGGCCGGCTCGAGGCCGCCCGTACGGCAAGGTACAAAGGCTGGCAGAGCGCTGATGCCCAGGCGATGCTGGGCAAGACCGCCACCCTCGCCTCGATTGCCGATGCGGCAGAGGCCTCCGGGCTCGACCCGCAGCCGGTTTCGGGGCGGCAGGAAATTCTGGAAAATCTGGTTAACCGATACGTCTGAGCACCAGCCCTGGGGAGGAAAGACCATGAAGACGATCAAAGGGCCGGGACTGTTTCTCGCGCAATTCGCAAGCGATGCGGCGCCGTTCAATTCCTGGGACAGCATCACGAAATGGGCCGCCGATATCGGCTATCAAGGCGTCCAGGTGCCCAGCTGGGACGGGCGGCTGATCGACCTCGACCGCGCCGCATCCAGCAAGGATTACTGCGACGAATTCAAGGGCGTGGCCGAGGCGAATGGCGTGGTGGTGACCGAGCTTTCGACCCATCTCCAGGGCCAGCTGGTCGCGGTGCATCCGGCTTATGACGAGGGCTTCGACGGCTTTGCCGCGCCGCATGTGCGCGGCAATCCGAAGGCACGCCAGGAATGGGCCGTGACCCAGGTGAAAAACGCGCTGACCGCCAGCAAACATATGGGGCTGACGGCCCAGGCGTCATTTTCCGGCGCACTGGCCTGGCCCTATATCTACCCCTGGCCGCAGCGCCCGGCGGGCCTGGTGGAAACGGCGTTCGACGAACTCGCCCGCCGCTGGAAGCCGATCCTCGACCATGCCGACGATTGCGGTGTCGACATCTGCTACGAGATCCATCCCGGCGAAGACCTGCATGACGGCATCACCTATGAGATGTTCTTGGAACGCACCGGCAACCATCCCCGGGCCTGCATGCTCTACGATCCCTCGCATTATGTGCTGCAATGCCTGGATTATCTGGACAATATCGACATTTATCGCGACCGTATCCGGATGTTCCATGTCAAGGATGCCGAGTTCAACCCAACCGGCCGCCAGGGGGTCTATGGCGGCTTCCAGTCATGGGTGAACCGGGCCGGGCGGTTCCGCAGTCTGGGCGATGGCCAGGTCGATTTCGGCGCAGTGTTCTCGAAAATGGCGGCGAATGATTTCGACGGCTGGGCGGTCGTGGAATGGGAATGTGCGATCAAGCATCCCGAAGACGGCGCGCGCGAAGGGGCCGAATTCGTGAAACATCACATCATCCGCGTCACCGACAAAGCGTTTGACGATTTCGCGGATGGTGGCACTGATGAGGCCGCGAACCGCCGTATGCTCGGGCTATGAGGGGGGATCTGACAGCATGACAAAGATCAGACTGGGGATGGTCGGCGGCGGCAAGGATGCCTTTATCGGCGGCGTCCACCGGATCGCGGCCCGCATCGATGGCGAATATGACCTTGTCGCCGGCGCGCTGTCTTCGACGCCGGAACGGGCGCTGGAAAGCGGGCTGGCGCTCGGGCTGGCGGCGGATCGGTCCTATGGCAGTTATGAAGAGATGGCCGAACGCGAGGCTGCGCGCGAGGATGGTATCCGCGCCGTATCCATCGTGACGCCGAACCATATGCATGCCGGCCCCGCGATGGCCTTTCTGAAGCACGGCATCCATGTGATCTGCGACAAGCCGCTGACCGCCACAATGGACCAGGCGCGCGACCTGGAGGCTGCGGTCAAAGCGTCAAAAGCGCTGTTCATCCTGACCCATAATTATACCGGCTATCCGATGATCCGCCAGGCGCGGGACATTGTGGCCTCGGGCGAGCTGGGCAAGATTCGCGTCGTTCAGGTTGAATATGCCCAGGACTGGCTGACCGAAGCCGCAGATGACAGCAACAAACAGGCAGACTGGCGCACCGACCCCGCGCGCTCGGGCGCAGGCGGCGCGATCGGCGATATCGGCACCCATGCCCATAACCTCGCCTGTTTCGTGACCGGGCTGGCGGTCGAAAGCCTCGCCGCCGATCTGCAAAGCTTTGTCCCCGGGCGCCGGGTCGATGACAACGCGAATATCCTTCTCAGGATGCAGGGCGGCGCGCGCGGCGTGCTCTGGTGCAGCCAGGTGGCGCCGGGCTGCGAAAACGGGCTGCGGCTGCGCGTCTTTGGCGAAAAAGGCGGGCTGGAATGGAGCCAGGAGGATCCGAATTACCTCTGGCACACCCCCTTTGGCGAGGCAAAGCGCCTCGTGACCCGGCGCGGCGCCGGGGCGAATGCGGCGGCGAATGCCGTCAGCCGCACCCCGGGCGGCCATCCCGAGGGCTATCTCGAAGGGTTCGCCAATCTCTATACCGAGGCCGCCCGCGCCATTCGCGCGGCAGACAGCGGCCAGATCCCGGATACCGGCCTTCTGCCGGGGATTGCGGCCGGGATGGACGGGATGCGCTTTATCGACGCCGCGATCCGCTCGTCCCGGGCCGATGCGGCATGGGTGGCGCTGTGACCACACCCGTTCTCGCCCTGAACGGCGTCAGCCGCAGTTTCGGCCCGATCGAGGTGCTGCATGGCATCTCGATCGCGCTCGCCCCGGGCCGCGTCCATGCGCTGATCGGCGAGAATGGCGCGGGGAAATCCACCACGATGAAGATCCTGGCGGGCTATCAGCCGCCATCGTCGGGCGAAGTACAGCTGGACGGTCGCGCGGTCGCCTTCGCCACCATGGGTGAGGCCGAGGCGGCGGGGATCTCGATGATCCATCAGGAATTCAACCTGGCCGAGCAGCTGACCGTCGAGGAAAACATCTTCCTTGGCCGCGAACTGAAGCGCGGCCTTTTCCTCAACAAAGCCGCGATGCGCGCCGAGGCCCGGACGCTTCTGGACCGGCTGCAATGCCGGGTCGCGACGGATCGCCCGATCTCGAGCCTGTCGAACTCCGACAAGCAGATGGTCGAGATCGCGAAAGCCCTGTCGCGCGAGACCCGCGTCCTGATCATGGACGAGCCGACCGCGGTGCTGACAAAGGCGGAAACCAGGATCCTGATGGACCAGGTCAGGGCGCTCAGGGCGGCCGGCACGGCCATTCTCTTCACCTCGCATAAGCTCGACGAGGTGAAAGAGATCGCAGACGACCTGACCATCATGCGCGATGGCGCAGTGGTCTATTCCGGCCCCGCCGATGCGATGGACGAACATGGCATGGCCGAAGCGATGGTCGGGCGCGAGATGTCGCAGCTTTACCCGGCCAAAGACGGCACCCCCGGCGAGATCGTGCTTGAGGTTGCGCGCCTGACAGTGCCCGGCTTTGCCGAAGATGTCAGCTTCAGCCTGCGTGCGGGCGAGATCCTCGGCATTGCCGGGCTGATCGGTTCGGGGCGGACCGAGACATTCGAGGGCCTTGCGGGGCTGCGACCGGCCACCGGCGCGGTCAAAGTCAAAGGTCGCGCGGTCACTATCCGCCACAACTGGGAGGCGCTGGAGCTTGGCCTGTGCTACCTGACCGAAGACCGCAAGACGCGCGGGCTGCTGTTGCAAAAGGGGATGCGTGAGAACCTCACCCTCCAGGCCCTGCACCGGTTCTCGCATGGGCTTCTGGATCAGCGCGCCGAAGAGGCGGCCCTTGATCAGGCAATCCGCGATTTCGACATCCGTGGCGCACGCGGGATCAATGTCGGACATCTTTCCGGCGGCAATCAGCAAAAGCTCCTCTTCGCGAAAACCATGCTCTCGGACCCGCAGATCATCGTGATCGACGAACCGACCCGCGGCATCGACATCGGCACCAAACAACAGATGTACGAATTCATCCGTCGCCTTGCCCGCGAGGGCCGCGCCATCGTGGTGATTTCTTCTGAAATGCAGGAAGTCATCGGCCTTGCCGACCGCGTTCTGGTAATGCGCCAGGGCCGGATCCGGGGCGAGGTGACCGGCGATACCATCACTGAGGACGCCATCGTGCGCCTCGCCATGGGGGTCGGCCAGACCGCCCCTCTCGCAAAGGAGTTACAGGAATGAGTGTTGCGGCAGCTCCGGCGCGCCGGGTGCAGATGAGCGTGATCGGCCCGATCCTCGCGCTGGTGATCCTCGTGATCATGGGCGCGATGATGAACCCGAATTTCCTCGGCCTCGACAATATCACCAATGTTCTGGCGCGGTCGGCCTTTATCGGCATCATCGCGGTGGGGATGACCTTCGTGATCACGGCAGGCGGGCTTGACCTCTCGGTCGGCTCGATGGCGGCGTTTATCGCCGGGCTGATGATCCTTGTGATGAACAAGATGCTGCCCTCGATGGGCGTGGGCGTGCCGATTGTCGTTGTGGGGATGCTGGTCGCGCTTGGCGCCGGGATCATCGCGGGGCTGATCAACGGTCTTCTGATCACGCGACTGGGGATCGAGGCCTTCATCGTCACGCTCGGCTCGATGGGGATCTATCGCAGCCTCGTCACCTGGCTTGCAGATGGCGGCACGCTGAGCCTCGATTTCGGCCTGCGCACCTTCTACCAGCCGGTCTATTACGGCGGCATCTTCGGCGTCACCTGGCCGATCATCGTCTTTGCCGTGGTGGTGATCCTCGGCGAATTGCTGATGCGCTCCACCGCCTTTGGCCGCCATTGCGCAGCCATCGGATCGAATGACCAGGTGGCGAAATATTCATCCGTCCGCGTCGGCCGCGTGCGGCTTCTGACCTATGTGATGCTTGGTGCCCTCGTCGGGCTGGCCGTCATCATGTATGTGCCGCGCCTTGGCTCGGCCTCGTCCGCCACCGGCCTCCTGTGGGAGCTGGAGGCGATTGCCGCCGTCATCATCGGTGGCACGGCCCTCAAGGGCGGTTTCGGCCGCGTCTGGGGCACGGTTGTGGGGGTGCTGATCCTCGTGCTGATCGGCAACCTGCTGAACCTGACGGATTACGTCTCGCCCTATCTGAACGGAGCAATCCAGGGCGCGATCATCGTTCTCGCTGTCGTTTTGCAGCGCGGAAGCAAAGCGGGCCAGTGACCCTGGCCCCGAATTACTCAAGGGAGGAGAAACTATGAAACATTTCGTATCGGCATTGGCGCTTGCGGTTGCGCTTGGCGGGCCTGCCCTGGCTCAGGACACCAAAGTGATCGGCGTGTCGATCCCGGCGGCGACCCATGGCTGGGCGGGCGGCATGAACTATTTCGCCAAAACCACGGTTGAGCGGCTGGAAGCCACCTATCCCGAGCTGGATTTCGTGCTGGCGACCGCCTCGGACCCGGCCAAGCAGGTCAATGACATCGAAGACATGCTGGCCACCCGCAAGATCAGCGCGCTCGTCGTGCTGCCTTTTGAATCCGAGCCGCTGACCGGCCCGGTGCAGAATGTGAAAGCCTCGGGCGCCTGGGTCACCGTGGTCGACCGTGGTCTGGCGGTTGACGGCATCGAAGATCTCTATGTCGCGGGCGACAACCCCGGCTTTGGCCGCGTCGCGGGCGAATTCATGAAATCCAACATGCCCGATGGCGGCAAGATTGTGGTGCTGCGCGGCATCCCGACCACCATCGACAATGAGCGCCTCGAAGGCTTCCAGGGCGCCATTGAAGGGTCGGGGATCGAAGTTCTTGCCGCCGAACATGGCGACTGGAACCGCGACAAGAGCTTTACCGTGATGCAGGATTTCCTGTCGAAATATCCGGAGATCGACGCGGTCTGGGCCTCGGATGACGATATGGCGCTTGGCGCACTGGCAGCGATCGAAGCCGCCGGCCGCAAAGACATCAAATTCGTGCTCGGCGGCGCCGGTATGAAAGAGATGATCAAACGCACCATGGACGGCGATGCGATGATCCCGGCCAACGTGACCTACCCGCCGTCGATGATCGCCACCGCGATCGAAATCACTGCGGTCGGCCTCGTCTCGCCGGCGCCGGTCTCGGGCGATTTCATCATCGGCTCGGTTCTGGTCACGCCGGACAATGCGGCCACCTATTACTACCCCGACAGCCCGTTCTGAGGCATTACTACCCCGGCCGGTTCGCGCCGGCCGGGGCAATTCCATGAGGTGAATATGTATCTCGGTCTCGATCTCGGCACCTCTGGCATCCGCGCATTGCTGATGGATCCGGAACAAAGGATCATCGGCTCGGCCAGCGCCGCGACCCCGGTGTCACGCCCCCATCCCGGCTGGTCCGAACAGGATCCCGATGACTGGACCGGCGCCTGCAAAGAGGCCGTGGCGGCTTTGCGTGCCTCCCATCCCGTTGAATTCGCCGCTGTTCGCGGCATCGGCCTGTCGGGCCATATGCATGGCGCCACGCTGTTTGACCGCAGCGACCGCGCGCTGCGCCCCTCGATCCTGTGGAATGATACCCGCGCGAGCCTAGAGGCCGCCGCGATGGATGCCGATCCGCGCTTTCGCCAGCTGACCGGCAATATCGTCTTCCCGGGCTTTACCGCCCCGAAACTGGCCTGGGTGGCAAAGCACGAGCCCGCCCTCTTTGACCAGACCGCCATGGTACTTTTGCCGAAAGACGCGCTGCGCCTCTGGCTGACGGGCGAGCATATTTCCGAGATGTCGGATGCCGCCGGCACCAGCTGGCTTGATTGCGCGGCGCGCGACTGGTCAGATGACCTCCTGGCCGCGACCGGCCTCTCGCGTGCACAGATACCGGCTCTGGTCGAAGGCTCGGCCCCCGGTGGCCAGCTGCGCGCGGACCTTCTGGCAGACTGGGGCCTCACCGGCCCGGTGATCGTCGCCGGCGGTGCGGGGGACAATGCCGCCTCGGCCATCGGCATGGGCACCATTCGCGAAGGCCAGGCCTTTGTCTCGCTCGGCACTTCAGGTGTGATCTTCGCCGCCAATGACGCTTTCCGCCCGCTGCCCGAAAGTGCAGTTCACGCCTTTTGCCATGCGCTGCCGGACCGCTGGCACCAGATGGGCGTGATCCTGTCTGCCACCGATGCGCTGAACTGGTATGCCGGCATCACCGGCACCGCCGCCGCCGATCTCGCGCGCGAACTCGGCGACGATCTGGTCGCGCCGGGTTCGGCCAGTTTCCTGCCCTATCTCTCGGGCGAGCGCACGCCGCATAATGATGCGAAGATCCGCGGCGCCTTTACCGGCCTCGGCCACGAATCCGACCGCAAGGCGCTGACCCGCGCGGTGATGGAAGGCGTCGCCTTCGCGCTGAAAGACAATCTGAACGCACTGCGCCAGGCCGGGGCCCGGATCGGGCGCGTCACCGCAGTCGGTGGCGGTTCAAACTCGGGCTACTGGCTGAAGGTGATTGCGACCACGCTCGGCATCCCGGTCGATCTGCCGGTCGGCGGCGATTTCGGCGCAGCCTTCGGCGCGGCGCGGCTCGGCCTGATGGCGGCCACCGGCGCAAGCCCGGAAAGCATCTGTACCGCCCCCGCCACCAAAGCCAGCATCTTGCCGGACGCGGGCCTCATCGCGGCCTTTGATGAGGCTTATTCGCGCTATCGCAGCCTCTACCCCGCTCTGGCGGGGTAAGGTCCGGCTTTACAGCAGATCCTCTTCCTCACCCGTAACATCGACGCCAAGCGCCTCCAGCCCCGCTTCGAGATTTTCCGGAAGATGCGGCATCCCCATCAGGTAATCCGCAGTGGGGGTGGTCGCTTCGGTATAGGCGGTGCGCAGCGCCTCGGCATAATCCTCGGTCTCGAACGCCCCGCGCCCGACCCAGGCAATGGCGGTCAGATGCGCCTTTTCCTCGTCATTCAGCCCGTCGATAAAGGCGTATAGCTGCGCCTGGCCTGCCGGCCCCTCGCGCGACAGGAAAATCACCTGCACCACTTTGCTGGGAGAGATTTCGATCATGGGACACCTCCTGCCGCCATGATCCCGCTTTCCCCTTCAGGGTGCAAGCGCCGGATGCATCAGCGCAAAAGCGATGCCGTAAGCCAGTGACCCCGCGAGCGTCGCCACCACGACCGAGCGTTTCGGCAGGAAGGCCAGCACCGTGACCACCACGCCAACCGCCAGTGGCACGAGATCCGTCTGCTGCGGCCAGAGACGCGGCAGGACCGAGGCCACGAACAGCGTCGCAATCGCCGCCGGCCCGGTCGAAGCCAGAAACCCCGCCATCAGCCCGCCCGGCTTTGCCTCGCCCCGCATCAACAGGACCGGCAGCGCCCGGAAGGCCCAGTTCGCCAGCCCCGCAAGCACCGCCATCAACACCAGATCCGGGTTCATCCGCGCCTCCTGACCAGCCCGCCGGCCATTCCGGCCAGCGCGCCGCAGATCATCCCTGCAAGGATCCCGGCCGTCGCCGACCAGAACACGGTGCCAAGGCATGTCGCGATCACCGCAACCACGATCGCCGGCATCGCAAGCCGCGACAGGATCGACAGCAAAAGCGCCAGGAACAATGCCGAAAGCATGAAATCAAGGCCCGCACTCACCGCCGGCCACCCGTCCAGCGCGCCACCGCCGGCGAATGCGCCGACCGCCGTTCCCAGCACCCAGGACGCATAGGCCGCGAGCCCCAGCCCGAACATATAGGCCTCGGAAAACCGCTGCCCCCGCGCCAGCGCCCCCAGCGCCTGACCAAAAACCTCATCGGTCAGCCCCCAGGCCCAGGCCCAGGCAAAGCGGCGCGACCCGTCCGCCCCCGCCTCCTTCATCAGCGCCGGCCCGTAAAGCACATGACGCACATTCATCGCGATCAGGGTAAAGGCCGCCACCAGCACCGGCGCGCCACTGGCAAACAATGTCAGCGCAAGGAATTGCGAGGCCCCTGCATAGACCACCAGCGACAGCATCACCGCCTCGGCCTGGCTCAGCCCGCCTCGGGTGGCCGCGACGCCAAAAGAAAACGCAATCGGGAAGTAACCCATCACGATGGGCAAAGCGGCCAGAAGGCCACCGCGAAACGAGGCTGGTTTGTCACTCATGATGCAGCAGCGCTACCCCGCCATAACACCAATGTCAAAACCCCCACCCGGTCTTTCATCTGTCTGAAAATATCCTCGGGGGGAGGAAGCGGCCAAAGCCGCTTCCCGGGGGGCAGACAGCCCCCCGTGCCCGGGTCACATCACTCCGCCGCGTCGAGATAGCTCTCCAGCGGCGGGCAGGTGCAGACGAGGTTCCGGTCGCCATAAACGTTGTCGATCCGACCGACCGGCGGCCAGTATTTATCGACCCGGAATGCGGCCGGCGGGAAACATCCCTGTTCGCGCGAATATTTCCGGTCCCATTCGGCAACCAGATCCTGCACCGTATGAGGCGCGAACCGGAGCGGGCTTTCCTCGGCCGAAATCTCGCCCGCCTCTACCGCCCGGATCTCCTCGCGGATCGCCAGCAGCGCGGTGATGAACCGGTCGATCTCGGCCTTGGTCTCGGATTCTGTCGGCTCCACCATCAGCGTGCCGGAAACCGGCCAGGACATGGTCGGCGCGTGGAAGCCGTTATCGATCAGCCGCTTGGCAATGTCATCCACCGTCACGCCATGATCGGCAAAGGGGCGTGTATCGAGAATACATTCATGCGCCACACGGCCCCGGTTCCCCATGTACAGAACCTCATACGCCCCTTTCAGCCGCGCCGCGATATAGTTGGCGTTCAGGATCGCCACCCGCGTCGCCTGGGTCAGCCCCGCCCCGCCCATCATCAGGCAATAGGCCCAGGAGATCAGCAGGATCGAGGCCGAACCATAAGGCGCCGCCGAGACCGGGCCCGCCTCGTCCTCACTTACGCCTTGCGGATCGCCCGGCAGATGCGGCGCGAGATGCGCGCGGACGCCGATCGGCCCCATTCCCGGACCGCCGCCGCCATGCGGAATGGCAAATGTCTTATGAAGGTTCAGGTGGCTCACATCGCCGCCGATCTCGCCCGGCTTCACGAGGCCCACCATCGCATTCATATTGGCGCCGTCGATATAGACCTGGCCGCCATGGTCATGGGTGATCTTGCAGACCTCGCGCACGGTCTCCTCGAACACGCCATGCGTGGACGGATAGGTGATCATGCAGGCTGCCAGCCGGTCACCGGCCTTTGCCGCCTTGTCGCGGAAATCATCCAGATCGACATCCCCGTTCGGCGAGGATTTCACCACCACAACCTCCATTCCGGCCATCTGCGCCGAAGCCGGGTTGGTGCCATGCGCCGAAATCGGGATCAGGCAGATCCGGCGGTCATGATCACCACGCGCCTTGTGATAGGCGAGGATGGTCAGAAGCCCGGCATATTCCCCCTGGGCGCCGGAATTCGGCTGCATGGAAAACGCATCATAGCCGGTGATCTCGCAAAGCTTCGCGGTCAGATCCGCAATCGCCTCGCCATATCCCGCCGCCTGATCGCGCGGCACAAACGGGTGCAGCGAGCCAAATTCCGGCCAGGTGATCGGCATCATCTCGGCGGCGGCATTGAGCTTCATCGTGCAGGATCCGAGCGGGATCATCGCCCGGTCAAGCGCCAGATCGCGGTCGGAAAGCCGGCGCATATAGCGCATCATCTCGCTCTCGGCCCGGTTCATCTGGAACACCGGATGGGTGAGATAGGCGCTTTGCCGCAGCATCGTCTCTGGGAACCCGAGGCCTCCGCGATGCGGCGGTACGCCCTCGATCCCGAAGGCCCGCAACACCCGGCTCAGCACCTCTTCCGAGGTGGTCTCATCAAGGCTGATCCCGATCCGGTCATTGCCGATCCTGCGGAAATTCAGCCCTTCGGCCCGTGCCGCAGCAAGAATGCCGGCCTGACCCACGCCGACCTCAACCGTGATCGTGTCGAAAAAGGCCTTCGGCGAGACCCTGGCCCCCGCGGCCATCAGCGCGCGCGCCAGCCGCTGGGTCAGGAAATGCACCCGTTCGGCAATCGCCCTGAGCCCGTTCGGCCCGTGAAACACCGCATACATCGAGGCCATCACCGCCAGAAGCGCCTGCGCCGTGCAGACATTCGACGTCGCCTTCTCGCGCCGGATATGCTGCTCACGGGTCTGCAGCGACAGCCGATATGCCCGCGTCCCGTGGCTGTCGACCGACACGCCGACAATCCGCCCCGGCATGTTGCGCTTCAGATCATCGCGACACGCCATGAAAGCCGCATGCGGGCCGCCATATCCCATCGGCACGCCAAAGCGCTGCGACGAGCCGATGGCAATATCCGCCCCCATCGCGCCCGGCTCTTTCAGCATGCAAAGTGCCAGTAGATCGGTCGCGACAATCGCCAGCGCCTTCGCCTCATGCAGATGCGCAATTTTCGCTGTGAAATCCGTCACATGGCCGTAAGATCCCGGATATTGGAAGATCGCGCCGAATACCTTTTCCGGCTCCAGCAGGCCGACATCGCCCTCGATGATCTCGATCCCCAGTGGCTCCGCCCGGGTGCGGATCACCGCAATCGTCTGCGGATGACAGAAACGGTCGACAAAGAACGCTTTGGCTTTGGATTTCGCCGAACGCTCCGCCATCGCCATGGCTTCCGCCGCCGCCGTGGCCTCATCCAGAAGCGACGCATTGGCAACATCAAGCCCCGTCAGATCACAGACCATGGTCTGGTAATTCAGGAGGGCTTCAAGCCGCCCCTGCGCGATCTCGGGCTGGTACGGTGTATAGGCGGTATACCAGGCCGGGTTCTCGAGGATATTGCGCTGAATGGCCGGCGGCGTCACTGTGCCATAATAGCCCTGCCCGATCAGCGAGGTCATGACGCGGTTCTTCCCCGCCACCTCTTTCATCTTCGCCAGCAGCTCATGTTCGGCCAGGGGTGCCCAGGACAGCGGCTTTTCCTGGCGGATCGACTGCGGCACCGTCTCGGCGATCAGCGCGTCCAGCGAGGCCGCGCCCACCGCCTTCAGCATCTCCTCCATCTCAGCCGGAGATGGTCCGATATGGCGACGATTGGCGAAGTCATAGGGGTTATAATCGGTCGGAGTGAAACTCATCTCGCACCTCCGGACAGTCGGGCGACGCACCGCGCCCCACTTCATCTGTCCTTAAATATCCCAGGGGGTCCGGGGGACTGGTCCCCCGGCGTTCAGGCAGGTCCGGGGGGCTGCCCCCCGGCGCTCAGCTAACCCTCACCGGCCTCAGCCGATGAAGTCCTTATACTCATCCTCATCCATGAACTGATCGACCACCGAGAGATCATCGACCTTCAGCTTGAAGAACCAGGCACCACCCAGCGGATCCTCGTTCACCAGCCCCGGATTATCCGACAGGGCCTCATTCACCGCGACGATCTCGCCCTCGACCGGCGCCAGAATATCCGACGCCGCCTTAACGCTCTCGATCACCGAGACCTCATCTCCGGCTGCCACCTGGACCCCCGTTTCGGGCAGTTCCACGAATACAACATCGCCAAGCGCTTCGGCCGCATGCTCGGTGATCCCGACCACGATCAGGTCACCCTCGACGCGCAGCCATTCATGTTCCTTGGTGAATTTCATCTTTTCGATCCCCTGGGACTTAACGTTTGTAATGGGTTGGATGGAAAGGCGTGGCCGCAACCACAACCGGAAGCTTCTTGCCGCGCAGCTCCGCCTCGATGGCGGTGCCAGGGGCCGCAAAGGCGCTCGCAACATAGCCCATGGCAACCGGTGCCTGGACCGAGGGGCCAAAACCACCCGAGGTGATCGCGCCAAGCGGCGTGCCGTCCGTCGCAAAGAGTTCCACGCCTTCACGCATCGGCGCACGGCCCTCGGGCCGCAGCCCCACGCGTTTGCGCGAGGGGCCATCCGCCAGCTCAGCAAGGATCCGCGTCTCGCCGGGGAAGCCGCCCGCCCGCGCGCCACCGGTGCGACGTGCCTTCTGGATTGCCCAGGTCAGGCCCGCCTCAACCGGGCTGGTGGTCTCGTCAATATCATGGCCGTAAAGGCAAAGCCCTGCCTCAAGCCGCAGACTGTCGCGCGCCCCAAGGCCGATCGGCGCCACGCCGTCCAGCGCCAGCAGCGCCCGCGCCAGATCCAGTGCCGCAGCCCCGGGGACAGAAATCTCGAACCCGTCCTCTCCCGTATAGCCCGAGCGCGAGATCCAGAGATCACCGAACACCGTGTCGAGCGAAACCACATCCATGAACTGCATCGCCGTCACTTCCGGCACCAGCACCGCCAGCGCGGCCTCGGCACCCGGCCCCTGAAGCGCCAGAAGTCCGCGCCCGGTCTGGATGTCGATTTCGGCCACATCGGCGAGATGCCGGGTGAGATGCGCGAAATCATGCTCCTTGCGCGCCGCATTCACCACCAGAAGGTAATCCGTCCCGCGATTGGCAAACATCAGATCATCAAGAATGCCGCCGGTCTCGCTGGTGAAAATGCCATAGCGCTGGCGGCCCGGGGCAACACCCAGCACATCGACCGGCATCAGCCGCTCCAGCGCCAGCCCGAGGCTCTCCATCGAGCCTTTCGGGCGCAGGACAACCTGGCCCATATGGCTCACATCGAACAGCCCTGCTGCCGCCCTGACATGCAGATGTTCCGCCATCACCCCGGCCGGATACTGCACCGGCATCTCATAGCCCGCGAAGGGCACCATTTTCCCGCCAAGCTCCAGATGGAGCCCGTGCAACGGAAGGCGCAAAAGGTCGGTCAAACCGCCTCTCCCCTGTCTGTCGGCCGAAAATATCCGGCACCGCACACGGCAGTTCCCCTGCCGCCCGGTGCCCCCTCTGTCCTTGCCCGCAATTGGGGCGCCTGAGATCGTTATCCCTTCGGCGGGCGCCTCACGCGCCACTCTCCAGAGTCTTCAAATGCAGAAACGGTCCCTTGCGCCTGAGAGTTTACCGGGGCGGTTGCTCCTTCGGCACCGGACCCGCCCTGTCAGGGGCTGCCCGGATTCTCCCGATCCTGCCCGTTCTGACTAACCCGAGGCTCCCCCATCAGGCAAGTGAAAATCCGTATACGACGGTATTCCCCCGCAAGACGACATGCGTGATGCGGCAGGGGCCGGCGAAACTGTGGCTCAGATCAGGCCCGCCGCTCGCCCGGCGCGGCGGCTTCCGCCTCGGGCTGGCTGACCGCGACCGGGGCCGGCGCACCGCGCCCCGTCGGCAGATTCGGATGCGCAATCGCGAGGCGCGCAAAGATCACCGCCAGAAGGCCAAAGGCAACGCCGCCCACCGCCTGCCCGATCAGCACCCCCTGGGCGCCCCAGATCTGGCCGAACCAGATCGCGAAGGGTATCGTGCCCAGGGTATGGCGCCCCCAATTCACCACGGTCGACCAGAACGGCCGGCCAAGATTGTTGCAGACGGCATTCCCCGCAAAGATCAGCCCATTGAAGAACCACATCAGCGCCAGGGGGCCGCAGAACAGATAGACGATCTCGCGCGTTAGGCCCTGCGCATTGAACAGATCGGCAATCGGCGCGCGCAGCAGGAACAAAAGCCCCGAGACCACAAGGATCACCAGCCCGGTAAAGATCACCGCATCGCGAAAGGCCTGCCTGACACGGTCCATCCGCCCCGCGCCGATATTCTGGCCGATGATCGGCCCGATGGCGCCCGCCAGTGCGAAAATCACCCCGAAGGCGACCGGCGTCAGCCGCCCGGCAATCGCCATCCCCGCCACCGCCGCCTCACCAAAGCCCGAGGCCGTGCGGGTCACGAATGCCTGCCCCACCGGCGTCGCCACCTGGGTCAGGATCGCGGGAATGCCAATCGCCCAGACCGGTGCCATATCATGCCAGACCTGCCGCAGCGAAGGCCGGTCAAACCCGCCATAGCGCGTCACAATCGGTCGCACCGCCATGAAAAGGATCACCGCGCGGCTCACCAGCCCGGCCAGCGCCGCACCGGTCAGATCAAGGCCGAAGCCGAAGATCAGCACCGGATCCAGTGCCGCCGTCACCACCGCACCCCAGACCGTTGCCATCATCGCGGCCCGGGCATCGCCATGGGCGCGCAAAACGGCGGAACCGATCATTCCCAGCATCAGCATTGGCTGCCCGAGGGTCACAATCTGCAGGTAATGTACCGCCAGATCATGGGTCTCGCCCTCAGCGCCCAAAAGCCGCACCATCGGCGACAGCAAGAGCCAGACCAGCCCCGCAAACGGCACCCCGAACAGCAGCCCGAGCAGCATCCCGGTCGTCGCCTTCTCGCGCGCAAGCCGCAGATCCCGCTGCCCGATGGCCCGGCTCACCAGAGCCGAAACCGCAATCGACAGCCCGATCCCGAAGGAGGTGGTGAAAAACAACACCGCCCCGGCATAGCCAACAGCCGCCGCCAGCTCGGACCTGCCGAGCCAGGAAATATAGGCCATATTAATCAGATCGACGACAAACACCGCCATCAGCCCGATGGAGGAGGTCAGCGACATCACCACGATGTGGCGGAAGAGATTTCCCTGAACGAATTTCGCCTCAGCCATCCCTCACCCCCAAGATTAAGGGCCGCGCCCCTGTCCTGATGAAAATACTCCCGGGTGAGGCGCGGGCTTTGCCCGCGACGCGGGGGCGACAGGCAGCCCCCGCTTTCCCGGCCTCAGAACACCGGCAGTTTTTGCAAAAGCGGCAGGACATCCGACATATCCGGCCCATGCGCCTGGCCCGTCAGGGCTTTTCGCAACGGCATGAACAGGTCTTTGCCCTTGCGCCCGGTGGCGGTTTTCACGGCGCCCGTCCATTGCCCCCAGGTCTCTTTTGTCCAGGGCCGCGGTGGCAAAAGCGCGAGAGCCTCGCGCAGGAAGTCGCGGTCGGCCTCGTCAATGACCGGCTCCGCCCCTTCCGAGAAGAGCTTCCACCAGCCCTCGAGATCCGCCGGCACGGTGATATTGTCCTTGGCCACGGTCCAGAACTGCGCGGCCTGATCTTCCGGGACGCCAAGTGCCAGAATGCGCTCACGCACCTGATCAAAGGGCCAGGCCTGGACGTAATGCCGGGTCAGCGGGAAAAGATCGGCCGGGTCGAATTTCGTCGGCGCCGCGCCGAAGCTTTCGATGTCGAACCCCTCGGCCAGTTCGTCGATCGAGGAAACCGGCTCGACCGGTTTCGAAGACCCCAGCCGCGCCATCAGCGACAAAAGCGCCATGGGCTCGACGCCCTGCGCGCGCAGATCGCGCAGCGAAAGTGCGCCAAGGCGCTTGGACAGCTCTTCGCCTTTCGGGCCCGAAAGCAGCGAGTGGTGGGCAAATTCGGGCGGGGTGCCGCCCATCGCTTCCATGATCTGGATCTGGGTCGCGGTATTGGTCACATGGTCGGCGCCGCGCACGATATGGGTCACGCCCATTTCCACGTCATCGACCGAGGAGGCGAAGGTATAAAGCACCTGGCCATCGGCGCGGATCAGCACCGGATCCGAGACCGAGGCCGCGTCGATCGAGATATCGCCGATGATCCCGTCATGCCATTCGATGCGGTTCTGGTTCAGCAGGAAGCGCCAGTAGCCGGCCTTGCCTTCGGCGCGGAACGCGGCCTTCTGCTCTTCAGTGAGCCCGAAAGATGCGCGGTCATAGACCGGCGGGCGGCCCATATTCAGCTGTTTCTTGCGCTTGAGGTCAAGCTCGGTCGGGCTCTCGAACGCCTCGTAGAAACGTCCGTTTTCGCGCAGCTTTTCGGCGGCCTCGTGATAGCGGTCATAGCGCGCGGACTGGCGCTCGATCCGGTCCCAATGCAGGCCGAGCCAGTCGAGATCCTGTTTAAGCCCGTCGATATATTCCTGTTTCGAGCGCTCCTGGTCGGTATCGTCGAGCCGCAGGATGAAGGTACCACCGGCCTTGCGGGCGATCAGGTAATTCATCAGTGCGGTGCGCAGATTGCCGACATGGATATAGCCGGTGGGCGACGGGGCAAAGCGGGTGACGACAGGTTTCGACACGGGTTTCGACATGGGCGGATCCTCGGGCAGGACAGATGGGGGCCTGCAAAGGCTTTCCTCTGTCACAGGCGCCCGGTTTTGTCCAGTTTTGCGCGGGGCAAAAACAGGGAGGGGGCCAGCCCCCTCGCCCGTTCCGGGCTCACCCCCGGGATATTTTCAGACAGATGAAAGCGGCTTAAGCATCAAAAGCCAGCTGATAGCTGTGGGGGACGAAGCGGAAGCCCGCCCCTTTTGGCTCGGCATAGCCAAGGCCCGGGAACGGCATATGATAGCCGATGAAGGGCAGGCGGTCGGCGGCGATCATGCCGAAGATGCGCTTACGGGTGGCGGCGGCCTCGGTCTTGTCGAGATCGAACCGGACCTCCCAGTCGGGGTTTTCCAAAGACCAGACATAGTGATTTGCGGTATCGGCGGTGAGAACGAGCAGCTTGCCCTCGCTCTCGATCATCCAGGCCATATGGCCTGGCGTATGGCCGTAGGCGGCAAGCGCGGTGATGCCGGGAGCGGCCTCGCCGCCATCGGTGACGAATTTCGTCAGATCGCGCAACGGGCGGACCTTTTTCTCAAAGCCTTCATTCTCCTGGCCGGCCCAGTAGTCATATTCGATCTGCGAGGTGATGTAGCGTGCACGCGGGAAAACCGGCGTGGCGCCATCCGACATGGTCAGCCCGCCGATATGGTCGGCATGCATATGCGTCAGCACAACCGCATCCACCTGTTGCGGTGAGATCCCCGCCTGGCCGAGCGCCGCCAGCACGCCTTCGGCCGCGAGCCCGGTGTCAAAGAGGATGAGTTCTTTGCCGGTATTGACGAGGACCGGCGTGAAGAAATTCACGGCGCGGTCGACAGGGATAAACGCCGCCTGCGACGAGGCGGCGAAATCCGCGTCGCTGACATTCAGCCCGAAAGTGCCTTTCGGATTGGAATTCTCGCCCGTGCCGGCAAGGAGCGTCGTCACCTCGAATGCGCCATGGCGGAAGCGGCGGAAGAGACCGCCTCCGGCGCCCTGCAACTCGGCCTGGGCGCTGGCTTTTTGCGGCAGGCCCAGGGTTGCGGCGGCGGCAAAAGGCAGGGAGGCAGTGGCAAAAAGCGCGTGGCGGCGGGTCAGTCCTGACATTCGGATTTCCTCTGGGCGGATCGGCGGATGGCGGCCCCGGCCGATGCGCAGGTATTCAGAGAAGCGCGTCGGGCGGGCGGCTCGCAGAAGATAGCCGCCCCATGTGACAGAGGCACATCACAGTCCCGTCAGGCGAAGGACTGTAGGCGGGATCATTCCCACCAGCGGTCGACCTCGGAGATTTCCGCATCCGACCAGCCGAAATGATGCGCCAGTTCATGGATCACCACATGGCTGACCAGCTCCTGGAGCGAGACATTGCCGCGCTCGGCCCATTCATCAAGGATCGGGCGGCGGAAGAGCCAGACCATATCCGGATGCAGCGCCTGGTCCGAAACCGATTTCTCGGTCAGGGGAATGCCCTCGTAAAGGCCGGTCAGCTCGAACGGATCATTGAGATCCATCGCCTCGAGCATCTCTTCAGGCGCGAAATCCTCGACCCTCAGCACGACATGGGTCGCGGGCAGCCGCCAGGGTTCCGGCAGGGTCGCGACCGCCTCGCGGGCGAGGCTTTCGATCAGGTCAAGCGAAGGGGCGATAGCGTCGGGCGAGGGATTTGTCATATGCCCAGACTAGCCCCGGTACGCATCCGGGAAAAGGCCCGGAATGCCGCCCGGCTGGACCGCGCCGCCCGTCTCTGCCATATCTGCCGCCTGACAGAACGGGGAGCATGACATGACGTTCGGCAAAGGCCATCACCTGCATCTGATCGACGGCTCGGCCTATATTTTCCGGGCCTATCATGCGCTGCCGCCCCTGACGAAATCCGATGGCACGCCGGTTGGTGCGGTGCAGGGGTTCTCGAATATCCTCTGGGGCGAAATCACGAAAGAGCGCTCTTCGGGCGCGGCCACCCATATCGCGGTGGTGTTCGACCATTCGTCCAAAACTTTCCGCAACGATATCTACCCCGATTACAAGGCAAACCGTCCGCCGCCGCCCAAGGATCTGCGCCCGCAATTCCCGCTGACGCGCGAGGCGACGCGGGCCTTCAACGTCGCCTGTATCGAACAGCCGGGCTATGAGGCCGATGACATCATTGCAACGCTGGCGCGGCTTGCCGTTGAGGCCGGGGGATCGGCCACGATCATTTCATCCGACAAGGATCTGATGCAGCTGGTGCGCCCCGGCGTCGATATTCTCGAGCCGATGAAGAACCGCCAGATCGGCCCGGATGAGGTATTCGAAAAATTCGGCGTCGGGCCGGACCGGGTGATCGATGTCCAGGCGCTGGCCGGGGATGCGGTCGATAATGTGCCGGGCGCGCCGGGGATCGGGCTGAAGACGGCCGCTTTGCTGATCAATGAATATGGCTCGCTCGAAGAGCTGCTGGAGCGCGCGGGCGAGATCAAACAGCCCAAGCGGCGCGAGACGCTGATCGACAATCGCGACCAGATCCTGACCTCGAAACAACTCGTCTCGCTGGATGCTGATGTGCCGCTGGAGGTGACGCTGGATCAGCTGGAAGTACTGAAGCCTGACGCTGAAAAGCTGCTGGGCTTTCTGACCCATATGGAATTCCGCGGTCTGTCGCGCCGGGTGGCCGAAAAGCTGAAGGTCGAGGTGCCGGTGATCGAGGCAGCGAAACCCGCCGCCGTCGCGACCGAGGTGGAGGTGACCGCGATCAGCGAGGCCGGCTACGTCACCATCACCGATCATGCCACGCTGGATGCCTGGATCGCCCGAATTCGCGAGATCGGCCATGTTGCCGTCGATACCGAGACCACCTCGCTTGACGAGATGCAGGCCGATCTGGTCGGGATCTCGCTTTCGGTCGATACCGGCATCGCGGCCTATATCCCGCTGGCGCATGTGAAGGGCGGCGATGATCTCTTCGGTGCGGCCGAACGGGTTGCGGGCCAGCTGGATCCGGCCGAGGTGCTGGCAAAGCTGAAACCGGTGCTGGAAGATCCGTCGATCCTGAAAATCGGCCAGAATATCAAATATGACTGGAAGATTTTCGCGCGCCAGCATCCGTCAATCCGGATCGCGCCCTTCGACGATACGATGCTGATGAGCTATGCCATGTTTGCCGGCCTCAACAATCACGGCATGGACGAGCTTTCCGAGAAATATCTCGGCCATCATACCAAACCGATCAAGGATCTGATCGGCACCGGCAAATCGCAGGTGACCTTCGACAAGGTCGAGATCGCGGCTGCATCGGCCTATGCGGCGGAAGATGCCGATGTGACCCTGCGCTTCTGGCAGCAGTTTAAGCCGCGCCTGCACCGTGAGAAAGTCACCACCGTCTATGAGACGCTGGAACGCCCGCTGGTCACGGTGCTGGCCGAGATGGAAATGGCGGGGGTGAAGGTCGACCGCGACACGCTGTCGCGCATGTCGAATGCCTTCGCGCAAAAGCTCGCACAATATGAAGATGAGATCGTTGAGATTGCGGGAGAAAAATTCAATCCCGGCTCTCCGAAACAGCTTGGCGAGGTGCTTTTTGACCGGCTCGGCGTGCCGGGGGGCGAAAAGGGCAAGACCGGCGCCTATGGCACCGGCGCCGATATTCTCGAAGACATCACCACCCTGGAAGACAGCCATCCGCAGGGCGCGAAGCTGGCGGCCAAGATCCTTGACTGGCGCCAGATCGCAAAGCTGAAATCGACCTATACCGATGCGCTGCAACAGGCGATCAATCCGGAAACCGGTCGCGTTCATACCTCTTATTCGATTGCCGGCGCCAATACCGGGCGCCTCGCCTCGACCGATCCGAACCTGCAGAATATCCCCGTCCGCACCGAGGAAGGCCGCCGCATCCGCGAGGCCTTTGTGGCGCCGGAAGGCCGGGTGCTGGTCTCGCTCGACTATTCCCAGATCGAATTGCGGATCCTCGCCCATATCGCCAATATCCCGGCGCTGAAACAGGCGTTCAAAGACGGGCTGGACATCCATGCGATGACCGCCTCCGAAATGTTCGGCGTGCCGGTTGAAGGCATGGATCCGATGATCCGCCGCCAGGCGAAAGCGATCAATTTCGGGGTGATCTACGGGATTTCGGGCTTTGGCCTGGCGCGCAACCTCCGCATTCCCCGCGCCGAGGCCCAGGGCTTTATTGACCGCTATTTCGAACGCTTCCCCGGTATCCGCGCGTATATGGACGAGACCATCGACTTCGCGAAAAAGCATGAATTCGTGCAGACCCTGTTCGGGCGCCGCATCAACACACCGCAGATCAATGCGAAAGGCCCCGGCGCCGGTTTCGCCAAACGCGCCGCGATCAACGCGCCGATCCAGGGCACAGCTGCCGATGTGATCCGCCGCGCCATGATCCGGATGCCGGCCGCGATTGCGGGCATCGACGCGCGGATGCTCCTCCAGGTGCATGACGAGCTTTTGTTCGAGGTGGCGGAAGACCAGGCAGACCGTCTGATTGCGGTTGCGAAAGAGGTGATGGAAACCGCCTCTGACCCGGCGGTAAAGCTGGATGTGCGCCTCGTTGTCGAAGCGGGCACCGGCCGCAACTGGGCCGAGGCGCATTGAGCCCCCTGTTCCCCGCGTTGCATGGCGCAAAGCGCGCTGCGCGGGGATCAGGTCTGCGAAACACCTCTGTTGCAGCGAGATCTCCCTTGAGGATCGCTGCACGAAATGGCCTGCGGCCAAAGGTATAAAAGCCGATCAGCGCAGGCAGACCTCTCCGACTCGGTGTCGGAACGAAAACTGCATCGCTGATTTGCGAAATAAAGGTCGGGGTTACCGGGCTTTTTCAGTGATCATCATGCGCATGGGCACGGTCGATCTCGAACCGGCGGTCGCAATAGCCACATTCGACAAAGCCGCTGTCCTGCGGGATGGCAAGCCAGACGCGCGGGTGACCCAGAGCGCCCTCGCCGCCGTCGCAGGCCACTTTCCAGGTGGTGACGATCTTGGTGTCAGGGGCTGGCAGGGTCATAGCGGGCATCCTTGGGGGCTTAACGGCTCTGCGCCTATAATACCCATATGGCCCAGCCGGGTGCAAGAAGCCCCGTCGCTGCAGCGAAGGCCCGGAGCCTCGGGTCTGATGGTCATGCCCAGGGTGAATGAGATCAATCCTGGAAGAAATCACTCTGCCCCAGAGGCGGGCGCGGCGCCACGAGCCCGAGATGGCGCCAGGCTTTGGCGGCAAGCATCCGCCCGCGCGGGGTGCGCTGAATCAGCCCCTGTTGCAACAGATAGGGCTCGATCACCTCTTCCAGCGCGTCGCGTGGCTCTGAAAGCGCGGCGGCAATGGTCTCCACGCCGACCGGGCCACCACCATAATTCTCGGCAAGCAGCGAGAGATAGCGGCGGTCGGCCCCATCAAGCCCGATCGTATCCACGCCAAGCCGGGTCAGCGCGCGGTCGGCAAGCTCGCGGCTGATGCGGCCACCGGCCTCGACCAGTGCGAAATCGACCACCCGGCGCAGAAGACGGCCGGCGATACGGGGCGTGCCGCGCGCGCGCCGCGCGATCTCGCGGCAGCCCGGCTCGTCAGCCTCGATGCCAAGGAGGCCCGCGCCCCGCGAGACGATGCGAAACAACTCATCCTCGGTGTAGAATTGCAGCCGGGTCGGAATGCCGAACCGGTCGCGCAGCGGCGTGGTCAGGAGGCCAAGGCGCGTGGTGGCGCCGACCAGGGTGAAGGGTTGCAGATCAATCCGGACCGTGCGCGCCGCCGGCCCCTCGCCGATCACCAGATCCAGCGCGAAATCCTCCATCGCCGGGTAAAGCACCTCTTCGACCACCGGAGACAGCCGGTGGATCTCGTCGATGAAAAGCACATCGCGCGGCTCAAGATTGGTGAGGATGGCGGCAAGGTCGCCGGGACGCGCCAGCACAGGGCCCGAGGTCATGCGAAAGCCCACGCCAAGTTCGCGCGCCATGATCTGCGCCAGGGTGGTCTTGCCAAGGCCAGGCGGGCCATGGAACAAAGTGTGATCCATCGCCTCGCCGCGCATCTTCGCGCTTTCGATAAAGACGCGCAGATTGGCGCGGGCCTCGGCCTGGCCGGTAAAATCCTCCAATGCCTGAGGGCGCAGCGCGCGGTCACTGTCTTCTGGCAGGCGGTCAGGGCGAAGCGAGGGGTCGGGCTGGGTCATGGCCGGAACAATCCCCGAACGGCGCGCGCTTTGCAAGCCGCCGGAAGAGGCAAATCCGGGCAGGTTGTCCCGCCTTGCGGCGCGGCGCCTCTGGCAGGGGTATTAAAGTCAGGAGGCGTTCATTTCTCCCTGATCCAGTTACTCATCTGAAGCCGGAAGGAGACGCGCTCTCAGCCCCATGGGTCCTGGCGGATCTTGCGCCCGGATTTCGGAACGGAACTGCGGCCGATATTGCTCTCCTGACGGGTCGGGCGCAGCTCCATCAGGGCCGCGATCCGGTTTTCCGTCGCGGGATGCGTGGAAAAGAGGTTATCGGCGCCGCGCCCGTTCAGCGGGTTGATGATGAACATATGGGCCAGCGCCGGATCCTTCTCGGCCTGGACATTCATCCGTCCCCGCGCCAGCCCGTCGATCTTGCGCAGCGCAGAGGCGAGCCAGTCCGGACGGCCGCAGATTTCGGCGCCAAGCCGGTCCGCCTCATATTCCCGGCTGCGCGAGATGGCCATTTGCACGATCCCTGCCGCCATCGGGGCGAGGATCATCAGCGCGATGGTCCCGATCATACCACCGGGGCGCTCGCGGTCGGAATTTCCGAAGAACATGCCGAAATTCGCCAGCATCGCGATGGCGCCGGCGAAAGTCGCGGTCACTGTCATCGTCAGCGTGTCACGGTTTTTGATATGTGCCAGCTCATGCGCCATCACCGCCGCGATCTCTTCGCGTGAAAGGCTGTTCAACAGGCCCGTCGTCGCCGCCACTGCGGCATTCTCGGGGTTGCGCCCGGTGGCAAAGGCATTGGGTTGCGCGGTCTCCATAATATAGACCTTCGGGCGCGGCATTCCGGCGGCATCCGCCAGCTGGTTCACCATGCCCACGAGATCCGGGGCGGAGCGCTCATCTACGGACCGGGCGCCGGTCATCCGCAAGACCGATTTGTCGGAATTCCAATATGTATAAAGGTTCATCGCCGCCGCGATCAAAAGCGCGACAACGGCGCCGGTCGCGCCTCCGAGCAACGCGCCCAGCCCCATAAACAGCGCCGTCAGCACCGCCATCAGGGCGAAAGTGCGGATATTTCCCATCTGTATACGGTCTCCTTCTCTGTCAAAGATATGGAGAAGAAGCGGCCGGTCGCAAGATCGCCCGCAAGATCGGAGAGAATATCAGCGCGGCGCGAGAAGTTTCAGGGCCAGCCGGATCAGCGCCGCCGTATCTGCTTCGGGGTTTTCGCCCGAGACCCGCGCCACGGCCTCGGCCGCATCCGACGTCCCATAGCCGAGATTGGCCAGCGCCGAGAGCGCATCGGCGGTATAAGCGGCGCGGATCGCCCCTTCGGACGGGGGTTTCGGCTTTGCGGCTTTGCGCGGCGCAGGCGCAGGCGCGGCTTCGGGTTCTTCCAGAACCGGTGCATCGCCATGAGCGAGGCCGGCGCCACGCGCCATGAGAGATGGCGCTTTCGATTTCAGTTCGAGGATCACGCGCTGCGCCAGTTTCGGACCAACGCCGGGCGCCGCCTGCACCGCCCGCGCATCCCCCAGCGTGATCGCCCGCGCGGCCCCCTCGGCCCCGAGCGCACCGAGGATCGCCATCGAGGCCTTGGCGCCCACCCCCTGCACCGTCATCAAAAGCTTATGCCATTCCTTTTCCATCATGGTCGGAAAGCCGAAGAGCTGCAAAAGATCCTCGCGCACCAGCAGGTCGGTATAAAGCGCCACCATCTCGCCCTCGGGCGGCAGACCCGCCAGCGTGCGGTCCGAGACATGGACAATATAGCCGACGCCCCGGCAGTCGATCAGCACCGTATCGAGCCCCTTCCAGTCCAGCCGCCCCGAAATTTTTCCGATCATCCCCCAAATCCTTTCAACCGGCGGCCCTTTTCACGGCGGCCTGCAACCGGCCCGCGCTTTGCGTGTGATGGGCGTGGCAGATCGCGATCGCAAGCGCATCCGCCGCATCCGGCCCCGCCACCTGCGCGCCCGGCAAATGCAGCCGCACCATATGATCCACCTGTTGTTTAGCGGCATGGCCCACGCCGACCACTGTTTTTTTCACCGCATTTGGCGCATATTCCCCGACCTCCAGCCCGAATTGCGCCGGAACCAGCAATGCGATCCCCCGCGCCTGGCCAAGCTTCAGCGTCGCCACCGCATCCTTGTTGACGAAAGTATGTTCGACCGCCGCCGTTTCCGGCTGCCAGTCCTGAAACACCCGGGTCAGCTGGAAATGCAGCGAGGCGAGGCGGCGGGCGAGGTCTCCGGTCGTTGCATCTGAATGGCAGATGCCATTCGCGACATGGGTCAGACGCGATCCCGCGACATCAATCACCCCCCAGCCAAGGTTCCGGAGCCCCGGATCAATGCCGATTACGCGCATGACTGCCCTCTTTTTGCTTTTGAACCGTACTAGCACGAAAAGTGAACATCCGCCAATCGCGTTCTTTCCGCCTGCATTCCCTGGCACAGATCCGGCTTCGGGGCTGAAAGCGACACCCGGCGCCATCTCGCCGACAGGATGCTGCACCTGCAGCATCAGACCAGGGCGGATCAAGGCAAATTTGTGACCTGAGGCATGCAAGAACTGCATTGCAGGCTTGCTGGCGCATGACTTGCTTTGCACCTGCAGCACGTTTATCTGGCTGCACGAGGCGTTGATCGCCCGGAAAACAGTCAGTTTAAAAAGATAAGGAAACAGTCCCATGGCCGCCATCGAAACGAGCCGCCCTGCGCCGTTCGGCGCCATCACGACGTATCGCGCCGTTAACGGCTTTGGCGGCATTTTTGCTGCCTTCAAAGCCTGGAACGACGCACGCGTCACCCGGAAGGCCCTGTCGAAGCTCTCGGATCGCGAGCTTGACGATATCGGCCTGTGCCGCGGTGACATCGAGATGCTGGGTCGCTGAGGTAACGCCTCAGTCTCCCTGACCGAACGGGTCACAGGACAAGTAAGGGACCGTCTCGCGACAGAAGTCGCAGGCGGTCCTTCTGCTTTTCAGGGCTTTGATGATCTCAGGGCTTCGATTTTCTGTCTCCACGCCAGCCTGATGCCAGTACGCCAGTCGCATGCCAGCCCCTTATGCCCATAGCTGTTGCGCCCGCCTGAGCCCCGAATGAGAAAACCGCCACGCGGCATCGGCCGGGGCGGTTTCGCGCTGAACAGTATGCGCAGGATCAGACGACAGCGACCAGCCCGCGCAGACCCTGGCCGCGCCGCCGCGAGGTCCGGGTTACTGGCGCTTTTCCGGGAAAACCTCGCCCAGGAAAGAGGCCACCAGCTTTGTTACCGGATCGGCGGACATGATTCTCGCGGCGATCGGGTCGAAATCGCTGCCGGTCGCCAGACCGGCCACGCGTTGCTCATAAACCTCGTCGCCAACGTAAAAATAGATGGCGCCCTTCATGATCCAGCCGATCATAAGCAGGACCAGTATTGCGCGGATCGTCTTGCCAAATGAACGCTCCCGCCGCCAGGTCGACGACCGGCCCATCGTGCCTTTGGCCTCGAAACCATAGCCCTTGCTATGGGCCTTTTCGATCCGGCGCAGACGCCCGGAGAACGTTTTGTAATTCGGGTCAGTCAAAGTCATGACCAACTACTCCCATAGCCCCCGCCATAAGGAATTCATGCGGTTTAAATATGGTGGAATTGGGGCAATCGCCCCGAATACCGTCAAATCAATGCAGTTTTTATTTGCATTTTCAGGTGCTTACACACGTTCCATGATCAATGCCGACCATTCACCCAGATCGTTTCTGTCTTGCAAACAAAACTGGGAAGCCATGTAACTTTCAATGATGCTTTCCGCCTGAACGACCAGCAGGCCGGAAAGAATCACCTTCGATCCCGGCTTTGTCATTTTCGACATGATCGGTGCCAGTTCGACCAGTGGCCCTTTCAGAATATTGGCAAAGACCAGGTCCCAGGGCGCTTCGTCGCGCAGCCTGCGGTGGTCGAACCCGGCGGCCTCGACGCATTCAATGCGGCCCTCCAGATCATTGATCGCCACATTGGCTTTGGCGACATCCACCGCCACCGGGTCGATATCCGAGGCAATCACCAGCGCATCGGGCAGCATTTTCGCCGCAGCCATTGCCAGCACCGCCGTGCCCGCGCCGATATCGGCGACTTTGGCGGGGCGGTAGCCCTCCTCGTAAAGCTTGTCGAACGCCAGAAGGCAGCCCAGCGTCGTGCCGTGATGGCCGGTGCCAAAGGCCATGGTCGCCTCGATCTGCAACGCGACGCGTCCCTCGGGCACCTTATCGGCGTCATGGCTGCCAAACACGAAGAAGCGCCCGGCATCGACCGGATGCAGCTCGCGCTGAACTTTCGCGACCCAGTCAACCTCGGGGAGTTCGGAAATCAGGAAGCTTTTCGCGCCATAGGCGGCGGCGAGAATATCCAGCACGATGTCATCGGGGGCCTCGGTATAATAGGCACCCACCTCCCAGAGGCCGGACCCGTCCTCGACCTCGAAAACGCCGACGCCATAGGGCTCGGGCTCCTGATCCTCGATCGCCTCGCCAAGCGCGCGGGCGGCCTCTTCGCCGGTAAGCGTGGTCAGAGCGGACCAGGTTGGCATGGTGTTTTCTCCGGATCTGGGGTTGATCTGGTCCTAGACCCCGCCCCCGTCAGGGTCAACCTGCCATGGGCAGGCTGTGCCGCCCTCGGCGCCGGTCCGATCAGCGCGCTTGCGGCGCACGCCCCTTCGCGCCAGGGTTGGCCGGCATATCCCGGAGTAACCGATGCCGAATGAGAGCCTGCGCGCGCCCGCAACCCGCATCCGCGATCATGCCTATGCGCCCTATTCGGGCTTTAAGGTCGGGGTGGCGCTGCGCACGACCAGCGGCGCCGTCTTTACCGGCGTCAATGTCGAGAACATCGCCTATCCCGAAGGCACCTGCGCCGAGGCCGGCGCCATTGCCGCCATGTGCGCCGCCGGAGAGCGCCGGATCGCCGGCCTCCTGGTCATCGCCGACAGCCCCGAACCGGTGCCCTGTTGCGGTGGCTGCCGTCAGAAAATCGCCGAATTCGCCGCCCCTGATATGGTCGTGACGCTCGCCACCACCGAGGGCAAGACCCTGAACATGACCGTGGCCGAGCTGTTGCCCGGCGCTTTCGGCGCAGCACATATGACCCGCACCGAAAGCGGCGGGGCCGCCTGAGATGGAGCCCGCCCGTGTCATCGCGACCATCCGCGACGGCAATACCTCCGATGAGGAAGACCTGCGCGGCTTCGCGCTCGGGCTTGCCAGCGGCGCGGTCTCGGATGCCCAGGCGGGGGCTTTCGCGATGGCGGTGCTTTTGCGCGGCCTGTCGGATGAAGGGCGCGTCGCGCTGACGGAAGGAATGCGTGACAGCGGGCGCCGGTTGCGCTGGTCGCTGCCCGGTCCGGTGGTGGACAAGCATTCGACGGGCGGCATCGGCGATTGCATTTCGCTTTTGCTGGCGCCGGCGCTGGCCGCCTGTGACGCCTGGGTTCCGATGGTCTCGGGGCGCGGGCTTGGCTTTACCGGCGGCACGCTCGATAAGCTCGAGGCGATCCCGGGGCTGCGCACCGCACTGCCCGAGGCCGAAATGCAGCTTCAGGTCTCGCGGATCGGCTGCGCGATCGTCGCGGCGGGAGAGGCGCTGGCCCCGGCGGATCGCCGGCTTTACGCAATCCGCGCTGTCACCGGCACGGTCGAAAGCATCGACCTGATCACCGCCTCGATCCTGTCGAAAAAGCTCGCGGCGGGGGTCGGAGCGCTCGTGCTTGACGTGAAATGCGGCTCTGGGGCGTTCATGAAGACGCTTGCGGATGCCGAAAAGCTGGCGCGCGCCCTGGTGCGAGTGGCGCAGGGCGCAGGTTGTCAGGCGCGGGCACTGATCACCGATATGGATCAGCCGCTTGCGACCGCCGCCGGCAATGCGCTGGAAGTGATCGAGGTGATGGAGACGCTGACCGGTACTTCGGTCAATTCCGACCTGCGGCTTCTGGCCGGCGATCTGGGTGGCGAGGCGCTGGCGCTGGCGGGGCTGGCCCCGGATGCGCAGGCGGGGGCCGCGAAGATCCTTGCAGCCCTGGATTCCGGCCGGGCGGCCGAGATCTTTGGCCGAATGGTCGCAGCCCAGGGTGGACCATCGGATTTCGTCGAACGCTGGCCGGACCGCCTGCCCTCGGCCCCGGTGGTGGTGGAGGTCCCGCCACCCGCAGGTCTGGCAGATGGCGGTATCATCACCGCGATTGACGGCGAGGCGCTTGGCCATGTGGTCGTGGCGCTTGGCGGCGGCAGAACGCATGAAGGGGCGCGGATCAACCCTTCGGTCGGGCTTTCCGATCTGGCCGCACCGGGCGAAGATGTGGCGGATGGCGCGCCGCTGGCCATGGTCCATGCCAGCAGCATCGAAAGCGCCGAGGCGGCGGTGGCCGCCGTGCAGCGCGCCTACCGGATCTCGGATCCGGCGGGCTTTGCGCAGGATCGCGTGGCCGGCGGCTGCACGCCTGGCGACGGGCCGCTTGTGTTGAAAAGGATCGGCTGAATGGCGCGCGCCTTTCTGATCGTGCTGGATTCCGTCGGCTGTGGCGGGGCCCCTGATGCGGCGGATTTTGGCGATGAAGGCGCGAATACGCTCCTCCATATCGCCCGCGCCTGTGCGGCAGGGAAAGCGGATCAGGGCCGTAAAGGCCCGCTTTCCCTCCCGAATCTTGACCGGCTGGGGCTTGGTGCTGCGATCCGGCTGGCCTCGGGCGAGGCCGCGCCAGGGCTCGCGGCCACGCCCGAGGGCCTTTGGGGCGCGGCGGAGGAAATCTCGAACGGCAAGGACACGCCTTCGGGCCATTGGGAGCTCGCGGGTGTGCCGGTGCCCTGGGACTGGACGCTTTTCCCCGATGAGACCCCCGCCTTTCCGCCGGATCTGGTGGCCGAGGTCTGTCGGCTCGCTGGAACCGGGGGGATCCTGGGGAACTGCCATGCCTCGGGCCTGCCGGTGATCCGGCGCTTTTGCGAAGACCATAAACGCAGCGGCTGGCCGATCTGCTATAGTTCGGCCGACAGCGTGTTCCAGATCGCGGCGCATGAGGACTGGTTCGGGCTGGACCGGCTTCTGGCCCTCTGTGCAGCGCTGGCGCCCTATCTGCATGCGCGCCGCGTTGGCCGGGTCATCGCGCGGCCCTTTACCGGAGATTGCGATGCGTTTCACCGCACTGCGAACCGGCGTGACTATGCCCATCTGCCCCCGGCCCCGACGCTGCCGGAACATGTGATGGCCGCGGGCGGCATGGTGCACGGGATTGGCAAGATCGGCGATATTTTCTCGATGCGGGGGATCGGAAAGCTCTGGAAGGGCCAGTCCGATGCCGATCTCTTTGACCATCTGGTCCGGCTGGCACGCGAGGCCGAAGACGGCGCCCTGGTGTTCGCGAATTTCGTTGAATTCGATACGCTTTACGGCCATCCCCGCGATGTGGCGGGCTATGCGCGGGCGCTGGAAAGCTTTGACGCCGCCCTGCCCCGCTTTCTCGACCGGCTTGGGCCCGGAGATCTGGCGATCTTTACCGCTGATCACGGCAATGACCCGACCTGGCCCGGCACGGAACATACCCGCGAACGGGTGCCGGTGCTGGGCTATGGCGCGGGTCAGCGCGGAATCGGGCTCCGGGCCTTTACGGATGTGGGGGCAAGTGTGGCGGCGCATCTGGGCGTGGCATTGCCCGGGCCGGGGCGGTCGTTTTTGTGAGGCGTTGGGCCGGGGGCCAGCCCCCGGAACCCCCGGGATATTTAAGGACAGATGAATATGAGCGAATTTGCAGAGCTGCCGAAGGTGGAGTTGCATCTGCATCTGGAAGGGGCGGCACCGGCCTCTTTCATCCGGGGGCTGGCCACGGAAAAGCGCGAGGATATTTCCGGGATTTTTGGCGCGGATGGTGGCTATGCCTGGCGCGATTTTCCGCATTTCCTGAAGGTCTGTGAGGCGGCTGCTTCGGTGTTGCGCCAGCCCGGGGATTACCACCGGCTGATGCTTGCCGTGGCGGAGCAGAGCGCCGCTTCGGGGGTGATCTACAGTGAGATTTTCATCTCGCCAGATCTTTGTGGCGGGGGCGATGCGGCGGCATTCGCTGATTACATCGCGGCAATCCGCGAGGCAGCCGCCGCCGCCGAAGCCGGGTTTGGCGTCACGTTCCGTGGCATCGCCACCGCGATCCGGCATTTCGGGCCGGAGCGTGCGAAACGCGCGGCGCTGGCGGCGGCAGAGGTGGCAGGGGACTTCCTCACCGGCTTTGGCATGGGGGGTGATGAGAGCGTGCTCGCCCCCGGTGATTTCGCCTGGGGCTTTGACTGCGCGCGTGAGGCCGGGTTGAACCTGAGCGTCCATGCCGGCGAATGGCGCGGCCCGGAGGCGATCCGCGATACGCTGCGCGCGCTGAGACCTGCGCGGATCGGGCATGGCGTGCGCGCCATCGAAGATCTCGCGCTGGTGGATGAACTGGCGGAACAGGGCACCGTATTGGAGGTCTGCCCGCTCTCGAATATCGCGTTCGGGCTTTACCCGGAAATGCGCCATCATCCCATCAGCGAGCTGGACCGGCGCGGCGTAAAAGTGACGATCTCAACCGATGACCCGCCGTTCTTTCACAGCAGCATGGCGCGCGAATATGAAGAATTGCACCGCGCTTTCGACTGGGATGAGGGGCAGTTCCGCAAACTTGGCCTTCAGGCGCTTGACGCCGCTTTCTGTGATGCGGATACGAAGAAGAGATTAGCCAAAAAGCTGGAGGCCTGAGCCATGTCGGATATTCTGACCCCGAACCACCTGACGGTCGTCACCCATCCGCTGGTTCAGCACAAGCTTACCATCATGCGCGACAAGGACACTTCGACTGCGAGTTTCCGCAAATTGCTGCGCGAGATCAGCCTGTTGCTGGCCTATGAGGTGACGCGTGGCCTGCCAATGACGACGCGCCGCATCGAGACGCCGATTGAGACGATGGATGCCCCGGCGATCGAAGGCAAGAAGCTTGCCCTGATCTCGATTCTGCGCGCCGGGAACGGACTGCTTGACGGTATCCTCGAGCTGATTCCCGCCGCGCGTGTCGGTTTTATCGGCATGTATCGCGACCCCGAGACGCTGCAGCCGGTGCAATATTACTGCAAATTGCCCGAACATATGGAAGAGCGCATCTCTATCGTCGTCGATCCGATGCTGGCGACCGGCAATTCCTCGGCGGCGGCGGTGGATCTGCTGAAACAGTCGGGCGCGAAGAATATCCGCTTCCTGTGCCTGCTGGCCTCGCCGGAGGGGATTGCCAAAATGAAAGAGGCGCATCCCGATGTGCCCATCGTCACGGCGGCGGTTGACCGGCAACTTGACGATCACGGCTATATCGTGCCCGGGCTTGGCGATGCCGGGGACCGGATGTTTGGCACGAAATGACCCTGCCGGGGTAAACAAGGGCGCGCAGAGGGGGCCGGGGCGCGCAGAAAGGGGCTGATCTGCGTCGCAATCGGTCGCCGGTCTGGTGGGCTATGGCTTTACTCACCCGCAGAAACCCTTAAAAATCGGCTCAGCTGTCCCTTCCGCTGCCCTGGGAGTACCCTGATGTCTGCCAAGATCCTGCCCGTCGCCTTTCTGGCGGCGGTTTGTTTCGCTGCACCAGCATTTGCCGATCTGCGCGGCCCGGCGGAACTGCCGCCGGCAGGGTATAAAGGCCAACAATATGTCGACAGCCGCGGCTGCGTCTTTCTGCGGGCAGGCAATAGTGGGCGCGCGACCTGGGTGCCCCGCGTCGCGCGCGACCGCAAACAGCTTTGCGGCTATGCCCCCTCGGGGCGGCCGACAGAGACCGCCGAAGCGGCACCCGCAGCGGTAGCGCCCGCAGCCGTGCCGGCAGCGAAATCTGCCGGGACGACCTTCTCCCCGCCCCGCAACCCGGGTGCACCATTGCCGCTACCGGCACCGATGCAGAGCGCCTTTGAGGCTGCCGGCAAGAAACCGGGCGCTGTGGCTTCTGCGCCTGCCGGTAGAACGGCTGCGACCAGCTTTGCCGCCGCCAAAGCCCCCGCCGCCGCACCGCGCATCGTCACCGGGACCGGGGCTGAAGGCCATCGGCTCGCCTGCCCCGGCTCGGCCCCGGTTGCGCAGAAATTCCGCGTCGAGGGCGGCGGCACCAGGACGCTTTGTACCAGAGGCGATGGCTCGCTTGAGGGCGCGAGCTTTCCCCGCCTTGTCACCGGCGGCATCGACAGCTGGGCAGGCACCGCCACGGCGGTGGCGACCGGACAGACCATCACTGTGACCACCCGCCAGGCGGCGACCGCAAGCGCTGTTCCGCCCCCGCCGCCGGGCTATAAACGCGCCTGGGAGGATGACCGGCTGAACCCGCGGCGCGGCCAGCAGACCGCGAAAGGCATCGCAGATCAGGAGACAGTCTGGACCAGATCAACCCCCGCAGAGCTGCATGACGGCACCGGTCGCGAGACCATGGTAAAGGTGCGCCGCAGCGATGGCAGCACGCGGATGGAGCCCGCGATCGTGACCACCGCAGCCGATGGTGCGCAAAGCGTGGTATTGCTGGCTGCCCCATCCATTTCGAACTCATCGAAATCCACAGTGACCGTGGCAAAACCGGCGGCTGCACCTGCGGCCGGCGGTCGGATCTTTGTTCAGGTGGGGACATTCGGCGTCACCGCCAATGCCGAGGGCACGGCGGGGCGGCTCAAAGGCCTGGGCCTGCCCGTGTCGCGCTCGACGATCCGGGGCGGGGCGCTCCATGTGGTCTATGCCGGTCCCTTCGCCAGTACAGGCGAGGCCCGCGCCGCGCTGTCACAGGTGCGGGGCGCGGGTTTTGGCGATGCGGTGATCGTGCAGTAAGGCCGGATCGGACCTGCCGGCCCGCCTGGGCGGTGCCGGCGGGCCTATACTGATGCGGCCTCAGCCGCTGCAGACCGATTGCAGCGCGATCCAGTCATCATCGGGCATCAGCGGGCTTGAGATCCGGCCCTGGAACGGGTCAGCGGCAATCAGTTCAGCTGCCTTTTCCGCCGGGATCACGCCATTGGCCGCCAGCCAGCTGGCATAGGGCGTCAGCGGCACCTGGGCGGTCTCGAAGGCGGACTGGAGGCGCGACAGCGCCGGCAGCTCATGCTCATCACGGATGAACGCCTCGCCAAAGCCTTCCAGTGCGGTGACCGGCAGCTCACCCGAAACCAGCAGGTCAAAGGTAGCCTTCAGCCCGGCATGATCCAGGATGCCGCGCATCGGATCGGCGATCCCGGCCTTGATCCCCTCGGCCAGCGCCGCCCCGGCAAGCGCGTCAGGTGCATCCTCGTCAATCAGCGACCCCGGGAGCAGGATTACGCCACCTGGCAGATGCGCCGGGCGCGCCAGACCCTCGGGCAAGACATAGAGGATCGGCGTATTCTCGGCCCCGAAAACCCGGTCCGACAGTTCGGCCAGCGCGGGCAGCCCCAGCTCTCCCGCACAGGGCGCCCCCGTCAGGCGGATCACATCATCGAGGGCCCGCATGCCGATCTCGACCTGTTTCGACGGCGGCACCACGGCGACCGTATGGGACACAAGGATGCGTGGCAGAACCAGCGTCACAAGGCCGAGAAGCCCGATCACCGCACCGCCGATCAGCGCGAAACGCAGCCGCCCGGGATGCGGCGAATCTGCGCGAACCGCCGAATTCACCATTTTCAGCGCGGCGAGCATGGTCTCATCGTCGATCTCGACCGATTCCGGGCTGTCTTCCCCGGGCGAGAACAGCGGCGGCTGCTGGCCCGGATTGACCCGCCTGACGGCCGGCAGAGACCAATGGCTGAGCGGCGTTCCCGAGCGCGGATCGCTGAGCACCAGCGTCGCCTCCCCCATCAGCACCACTACCTCGCGGCGCTGACCATCTTCGGTATCGCGCCACAGGCCGAGCGATTCCAGTCGCTGGAATTTGCTCAGCGCGGTGCCTGACCCTGGTGCCAAAGAACTGCCCGTTCGTCTTTTCATCTCCTGACCTTAGCCGCCCCGCGCCTGCGCCACAACGCCCTGCATCGGAATGGGCAGGTATCGGATGCCCCCGGAGACACCAGGCAGGCGGTGAATGTCGCATTCAGACGCGCAGAGGTTGCGCAGCCGGGCTTCACAGGAAAGGGAATGGGATGAGGAAGCCGATGACTGTCTCTGTGATGGCACCCGACCGCACGCTGATGGCGGTGGGGCTGACCCTGATTTACGCCGCGATGGTCGGCTTCAGCGATAATTATGTGCAGGCGGTGGCCGGGACCACCGGGCTCTGGCAGTTCCATGCGACACGCAGCTGCCTTGCTTTGCTGATGATGGGGCTGGTGGCGCCCTTTCTGGGCCTGCGGCTTCGACCGCGCAATGTAAAGGCAGTGGCGGCGCGGGCTTTGCTGCAAGGCATTGCGATCATGATTTACTTCGGTGCTCTGGCCTTCATGCCGGTTGCGGTTGCGGCAGCGGGGCTTTTCACCGCGCCGATCTTCGTATTGCTGATTTCGCGCCTGGTTTATGGCGAGCGGATCGGCCCGGTGCGGCTGGTGGCGGTGGCTCTGGGGTTTCTGGGCGTCGTGCTGGTGCTTGGCCCCCGCGCGCTGGCCGGGGCGGGGCTCATCGGCCTTGTGCCGGCCCTGGCAGGCGCGGTTTATGCCATGGCCAATATCGCCACACGGCGCTGGTGTGCCGAAGAAAGTGCCAGCACCCTGCTGGCCGGGTTCTTCGTAAGCCTGGGCCTTCTTGGGCTGGCGGGGCTGACAGTTCTGGCGATCTGGCCGCAAGCAGTACCCGGCGGCAGCGATGGCTTTCTGTTGCGCGGCGCGGTCTGGCCGGATGGCGAATACCTGTCCTGGATGCTGCTCCATGCCAGTTTTTCAGCGATCGGGGTCGGGCTTTGCACCAGAGCCTATCTTCTGGCAGATGCGGGCCGGGTCAGTGTGGTGGAATATATGGTCCTGCCGACTTCCGCGCTCTGGGGATGGGCGATCTGGGGGGAACGCCTCGGCGCTCTCGCCTGGATCGGCATTGTGCTGATCATTCTCGCCGGCACGATCATCGCCCTGCGCGCGCGGGATCAGGAGCGGTGATCGAATTCCTTCAGAGGAATTCGGTGAAAAATTCCTTCTCAGGAATTTTTTCGCTCAGCGGTCGTTGACCGCCTCGCGCCAGTGGCGGCGGCAGAGGCTCTGATAGGTCTCATTGCCGCCGATCACCACCTGGTCGCCATCGGTCAGCACTTGGCCATCGGGCCCCTTGCGCACCACCATCGTCGCCTTGCGGCCGCAATGGCAGATCGTGCGCACCTCGCGCATTTCATCGGCCCAGGCCAGCAATGCCGCCGAGCCGGGAAAAAGATCGCCCCGGAAATCGACCCGGAGCCCGTAGCACATCACCGGCACACCCAGATCATCCACCGCCTGGGCGAGCCGCCAGACCTGCGCCCGCGACAGGAACTGCGCCTCATCGATAAAGACGCAATCGACCTGGCCGCGCGCCTGCCGCGCCGTGATCATCGCGAAGAGATCATCTTCCGGTCCGAAAACATCCGCATCCATCCCGATGCCGATGCGGCTTGCGATACGGCCCGCGCCCGCCCGGCCATCCATCTGCGCGGTGATCAGATAGGGCGACATGCCGCCTTCCTGATAGTTATAGGCCGCCTGCAACAGCAGGGTCGATTTGCCCGCATTCATCGTCGAATAGTGAAAATAGAGCTTGGCCATGCTCATGCCCTGCCCCTTTGGCCCGGGCCCTGTCAAGCCCGCCGGCGGATCCGGGCCAGCAGCGCGCCGGGCCTGAAAGATTGCTCTGTTACTGCGCCCGCTTTGCGGTCTGGTGGACCTGTTGCCACCGAATGTGCCTCCCGCACTGATCCTGCCATCGGCCGCCCTCGGATATGGGGCCGCGCCTGCGCGAAGCTGGAGGGCCATTCAGCCACCAATTACCCGCAGGCGAGGGCCTGCTTCACGCGTTACCTCCCGTCCGGCCTGCGGGCTGCCACCCGCATCTGCCTGAAGCCGGAAAACTCAGACAGCCCCCACCCACACCGGCAGAATGTCGAAGCTCTGCGGCGTTCCGGACGCTCGCAAAGACCCACGCTCTCCGGTTTCTCCTTTATCGGTGACAAAGACTTGCAGTGAGATTAACAGGAAAAGATTGAATTATTTAGCGCTGCTGCCCCCGGATCGCCGCGCCAGACCGCCCTGCGCCGCATCCCGGATCTGAATGAGGTTGGTCATGTCTGTGGCGAGATATCTGAAAAAACACACTGAAACCCTGGTCAAGGATGTGGGCATCGAGGCCGCCTGCGCGCTGACCGGAAAATCCAAAGCCACATTGGGGCGCTATTATTCCGACAGCGACGAGCATGAGGACCGTTTCATGCCGGTCGATGTGGTGGCCCAGCTCGAGGCCGCCGCGCGTTTCCCGCATGTCACCTCGGCGCTGGCCGATCTGCGCGGCATTACGCTTGCCTATGACAGTGACCGCAAAGAGCCGGAAACCTCGGGCATCAATCAGGATGTTGTGGCCCTCGCGCAGCGCTTCGCGATGTTGATGAGCGAATACAACCTGGCGATTGCCGACGGGAAAATCAGCATCAACGAATCGAAACGGCTCCTGCGGGAGACCATCGCGATCCAGCATGTGCTGTTGCAGATGAAGCTGAACCTTGAGGATGAGGCGGGCTGAGCCGCCTCATGCCCTGACTTGCGGGCGCGCCCCGGCCGGGCCCGCGCGATTATCCGCGCGGTTTGGGCCGGCGTGACGGGGCCTGTGCCCCGCCCTGCGGACGTGCTGCGGACGGTTTCGCTGCACCGGGCCGTCCGCCCTGCGGCTTGCCGGCACCCGGACGCGACGCTTTCGGCGGCAGCGGTTTCGAGCCAGCTTTCTGCCCGCCACGGTTCTGGCCACGTGCCTGATTCTGCCCGCGATTCTGCCCCGGCTTCGGCGCGGCTGCGATGGCATCGGCGCCCCAGGCAGCGCCCCCGAGGATCGGCAGCGACTTTTTCAGAAGCTTTTCGATATCGGCCAGCTCGCCCATCTCGGCAGGCGAGCAGAAGCTGATCGAAGAGCCGCTGGCCCCGGCCCGCGCCGTCCGCCCGATCCGGTGCACATAGTTATCAGCAACATTCGGCAGATCGTAGTTATAGACGTGCCGTACGGTCGGAATATCGATGCCGCGCGCCGCGACATCGGTTGCGACCAGCACATCGACCGCGCCGGATTTGAACTCGGTCAGGATGCGGTCGCGCTGGTTCTGGCTGCGATTGCCATGAATCGCGCCCACTTTGAAGCCCCAGCCGCCCAGCACCTTGGCCAGTTTATCGGCGCCGTGCTTGGTGCGCGAAAAGACAAGCGCCTGTTCGCCCGGGTGCTTTTTCAGATATTCCTCAAGCAGCTTCGCCTTGTCGCCATTGGGAATAAAATGCACCCCCTGGGTGACCTTTTCGGCCGGTTTGCCCGGCGGTGCGACCTGTACCTTGACCGGGTCACGCAGATAGGTTTCGGCGATCTCATTGATATCCTTAGGCATCGTCGCCGAGAACATCATCGTCTGGCGCCGCACCGGAATATGTTTCGCGATCTGGCGCAGCGAATGGATAAAGCCCATATCAAGCATATGATCGGCCTCGTCCAGGACGAGATAGCCGCATTTTTCAAGGCTGACATCACCACGCCCAAGCAGATCGATCAGCCGGCCAGGCGTCGCCACCAGCACATCGGCGCCGCGCACCAGCGCCTGGGCCTGTTTGTTGATCGACGCACCGCCGACCACGATCACCACCTTCACCGCAGTTCCCTGGGTGAACATGGTGATATTGTCCTTGATCTGCGTCGCCAGCTCCCGCGTCGGCACAAGGATCAGGGCGCGGATGTTCTTCGGCCCCGGCGGATGACCAAGGTCAAGGATGCGGTGCAGAAGCGGCAGGCCGAACGCTGCGGTCTTGCCGGTACCGGTCTGGGCAAGGCCCATCAGATCCTTTCCAGCCATGATATGCGGGATGGCCTGGGCCTGAATGGGGGTCGGCGCCTTCAGCTGGGTTTTTTCCAGCGCGGCGAGAAGTTTCGGCGAAAGGCCGAGATCTGCAAAAGTCGTCATGTTCATTCCATACGTCAAGGAAGACAGCGGCCCTCGCCCCCGGAGAATTCCGGATGCCGTGCGCGCCATCGGCGCCCCTGCGTGATGGTGGGAACCTGTCGTCCGGGCCTTTCAGTGCTCACGCGGCACGGGCTGACGGACCGCAGAGAAATGAGCTTATCACACTCAAAAGTCAAGACAGAACGGCCCGCAGCTGAGTGCGGGCCGTCCCGACCAGGATCCTGGGCGTAGAAATGATCCTGATCATACACCCGTCAGGCCCTGAGCCCGCCCGACAGGTGATCGGGTTGTGGGGGCGCTTACTGGGCAGGCTCCCAGGCGGGGAGCGCTTTCAGCGCCTCGGCGCCAAGCGTGGTCGCCGCGATCACCGTGCCGCTCTCGTTGCGGTAAAGGGTGACCTGGTCATGACCCAGATTGACGCGATGGGTGCCGATACCAAGGAAGCCGCCGACATCGGCGACCACGCCCTGAACCGGTCCTTCGGTGCTGAGGACGAGATCGGCGACCGACCCCATATTCGAGCCATCCGCCGCATAAAGCGTCGCGCCCATCAGCTGATCGGCGGTCACGGTCGTCCAGTCGCTGACCACGCTATAGCCTTCGGGCACGGTGAAAGTGTCAGTTGCAGGCAGTTCGGCGGGGGCTGCGGTCGCATCGGGCAAAGGGGGCACATCGGCGGTCGCCGGGTCAGGCGCTGCCGGGGTGGCCTCGGGTTGCCCTTCGATCATGGGATCTGCGGGGGCGCCGGTCTCATCGACGGTTCCGGCTTCCGGCATCGTCTGCGCCGGATCAGTTGTGGCATCCTGCGCCAGGGCCGCCGTGCCGAGCATCAGCGAAGCGGCAAGCGCGATAACCGGCGGGGCGGCGAAGGGGGGGATCCGTTTCATGGTTCACTCCTTTGGTTCGTTAGCCTCACGTTCAGTGGACGCGGGGATAACGGGCCGGATGCGGAATGGGTCCATGCGCCCCGAAAGAGTGGCGAAGCCCCGCCGGAATCGTCAGAAAAACATGGGGGGAAACCGCCACGTCACATGATTGTTGGAAATCATGACGAAAAAGCCGCCCCGGAGGGCGGCTTTTGTCGGATGAGTGAAAGTCGGGCGGGCTCAGCCCTGAAGCGTTCTGACCCCGTAGCCCTCGCCACGCGCCTTCATCGCGGCGACAGCGGCCACCGAGGCCGCAGCCGTGGTGAAATACGGGATGCGGTCCATCAGCGCCACGCGGCGGATGTCGCGGCTGTCGGCGATGGACTGGGTGCCCTCGGTCGTGTTCATCACCAGCGCGATGTCTTCGTTTTTCAGCCGGTCGACGATATTCGGGCGGCCTTCATAGACCTTGCTGACCGATTCCGCCTCGATCCCCTCAGCTTTCAGCCAGGAGGCCGTGCCGCGCGTGGCGACGATGGAAAAGCCCATCGAGATCAGGTCGCGCGCCGCCGAGGCCAGCGCCTCAGACTTGTCGGCATCCTTGACCGAAAGGAACACGCGCCCCGTCTCGGGCAGCACCATTCCCGCTCCCATCTGCGCCTTGAGGAAGGCGAGGGCAAAGGTCCGGTCCCAGCCCATGACCTCGCCGGTCGAACGCATTTCCGGCCCGAGAAGCGGGTCAACACCGGGGAAGCGGGCGAAGGGCAGCACTGCCTCTTTCACCGAATACCAGGGCGTGATCGGGTCGGCCAGCGTCATCGCATCCGCCAGCGGCAGCGAGCTGTCCGGGCCGACATCCGCCGCGTAAGGCGCGCGCTCGGGGAAGGCCGAGAGCTTCTCGCCCGCCATCAGCCGCGCCGCGATCGAGGCAATCGCCGAATCGGTGGCCTTGGCCACGAAAGGCACCGTACGCGAGGCGCGCGGGTTGACCTCAAGCACGTAGATCACATCATCCTTGATCGCGAACTGTACGTTCATCAGGCCGACAACCTGCAATGCCAGCGCCATCTGCACGGTTTGTTTCTTCAGCTCGGCCACGGTCTCGGCGGAAAGCTGGTGCGGCGGCAGGCAGCAGGCAGAATCGCCCGAATGGACGCCAGCCTCTTCGATATGTTCCATGATTCCGGCGACATGGACCGATTCGCCATCCGAGAGCGCATCAACATCGACCTCGACTGCGCCCGAAAGATAGCTGTCCAGCAGCACGGGCGAGGTGCCTGAGACCTGCACGGCGGTCGCGATGTAACGCTCCAGCTGTGCATCGTCGCGCACGATCTCCATCGCGCGGCCACCAAGCACGTAAGACGGGCGGATCACCAAGGGATAACCAACGCGGGCCGCGATGTCGAAAGCCTCGTCGCGGCTGTGGGCGATGCCATTGACCGGCTGTTTCAGCCCGAGATCATTCAGCAATGCCTGGAAGCGTTCACGGTCTTCGGCAAGGTCAATCGCATCCGGCGTGGTGCCGAGGATCGGGATGCCCTCTTCTTCCAGCGCATTCGCCAGTTTCAAGGGCGTCTGGCCGCCGAATTGCACGATCACACCATGCAGGGTGCCATTCTCCTGCTCGACTCGCAGAATCTCCAGCACATGTTCCAGTGTCAGCGGTTCGAAATAGAGCCGGTCCGAGGTGTCGTAATCCGTCGAAACCGTTTCCGGGTTGCAGTTGACCATGATGGTCTCATAGCCGGCCTCGGTCAGCGCGAAACAGGCATGGCAGCAGCAATAGTCGAACTCGATCCCCTGGCCGATCCGGTTCGGACCGCCACCGAGGATAACCACCTTTTTCGCCGCAGAAGGCCGCGATTCACATTCCACATCGCCCATCGCGGGCATCTCATAGGTGGAATACATGTAAGGCGTCTGTGCCTCGAATTCCGCCGCACAGGTGTCGATCCGCTTGAAAACGGCGGTGACGCCAAGACCGCGACGCGCGCGACGCACCGAGGATTCTGCCTGGCCCGTCAGCCGCGCCAGACGCGCATCGGTAAAGCCCATGATCTTGAGCGCGCGCAGCCCTTCGGCCGTCGACGGCAGCCCATGGGTGCGGACTTCATGTTCCTGATCAATGATTTCGCGGATCCGCGCAAGGAACCAGGGATCGAAAGACGTGATCGCCTGGATCTCGTCATTGGTCAGCCCCTCGCGCATCGCCTGGGCGATCACGCGCAGGCGGTCGGGGGTGGCGACGCTCAGCGCCTTGGAAATCGCGGCGCGATCCGGTGCGCCGGCAATCTCGATCTCGTCGAAACCGGTCAGGCCGGTTTCCAGCGAAGCCAGCGCCTTTTGCAGCGATTCGTGGATGGTGCGGCCAATCGCCATCACCTCGCCGACCGATTTCATCGCCGTAGTCAGCAGCGGCTCGGAACCCGGAAATTTCTCGAACGCGAAACGCGGGATCTTGGTCACGACATAATCGATGGTCGGCTCGAAGGATGCGGGCGTCACCTTGGTGATGTCGTTATCCAGCTCGTCAAGCGTATAACCCACCGCCAGTTTCGCGGCGATTTTCGCAATCGGGAAACCGGTCGCTTTCGACGCCAGCGCCGAGGACCGCGACACACGCGGGTTCATCTCGATCACGACCATACGGCCATCAACCGGGTTGATCGCCCATTGCACGTTCGACCCGCCGGTCTCGACCCCGATCTCGCGCAGGACGGCAATCGAGCCGTTGCGCATGATCTGGTATTCTTTGTCGGTCAGCGTCAGCGCGGGCGCCACGGTGATCGAATCGCCGGTATGGACGCCCATCGGGTCGATATTTTCGATGGAACAGACGATGATGGCGTTATCCGCTTTGTCACGGACCACCTCCATCTCGTATTCCTTCCAGCCGAGCAGCGATTCATCGACCAGAACCTGCGCCATCGGCGAGGCCTCAAGGCCCGATTTCACAATCGCCTCGTAATCGTCGCGGTTATAGGCGACGCCGCCGCCGGTACCACCGAGCGTGAAGGCGGGGCGGATGATCGCCGGCAGGCCGATATGTTCCAGATCGCCCATGGCTTTCGCCACACCAGCGGCGATGTCGTATTTGCCGTTCGGCAGCTTAGGCGCGGCGACGATGGTTGCCTTCGGGTTCTCGATCCCCAGCCGGTCCATCGCCTCGCGGAACAGCTTGCGGTCTTCTGCCATTTCAATGGCTTCGCGTTTCGCGCCGATCAGTTCTACATTGAACTTGTCCAGCACACCCAGATCCGCCAGCGCCAGCGCGGTGTTCAGACCGGTCTGGCCGCCCATGGTCGGCAGAATCGCATCGGGGCGCTCTTTCTCGATGATCTTCGCCACGACTTCGGGGGTGATCGGCTCGATATAGGTGGCATCCGCCAGACCCGGATCGGTCATGATCGTCGCCGGGTTCGAGTTCACAAGAATGACCCGATAGCCCTCTTCGCGCAGCGCTTTGCAGGCCTGGGCACCGGAATAGTCGAATTCGCAGGCCTGGCCGATCACGATAGGACCAGCGCCGATAATCATGATCGAGTGGATATCTGTCCGCTTCGGCATGTCGGGAACCTCAGGTTTTTGGGCTGGCTGTCGCTAAATTTTCCGGGGTTATAGAGGGGCGCGGCATGGGCGCAAGGGCAAACCGACACCCGCGCCAGAGCGCGCGCGCTCACCCCGCCGGTCTCCTCCGCCCGCCGCAAAGGATCCCACCCGTTATTCCGGCTGGCGCAGTTCTCCGCCAGCCCCTATTCCTGAGCCCATTATGCAAAGCAGCAGACGCCAGATTTTTTTCGAACACGGCCCGGGCGAGCGCCCGGCGCTGTTTGATGATGCGTTGTGGGTGAAAATCGCACGCAACCCCGATGAAGTTGAGGCGGTTTTGCGCGAGGCCGAAGAGGCGCGCCGGGCCGGGGCCTGGATTGCGGGCTATATCTCGTATGAGGCGGGATATGCGTTCGAGGATCGGCTCCTGCCACTGATGCCCGGGGATCGCCGCCTGCCGCTGGTGCATCTCGCGTCCTTTGCCGGCCCCTGTGACCCCGCACCGATTCTGGCGAGGATGGCGGAGGAAGCCGGGGCGACCCGTATTTCCGCGCCCGAGCCGGTGATCTCGCGCGAAGACTACAACCGTGCGATTGCCCGTGTGCTGGAGCTGATCGCGGCCGGCGATATCTACCAGGCCAATCTGACCTTTCCGTTGGTCTCGCGCCTGCTTTCGGGCACGCCCGAGGGGCTTTACGGCCGTTTGCGGCGCTCTGGCCCGGTCGGGCATGGCGCCTTTGTCGATCTGGCGGGCGAGCCGGCGCTGGTCTCGCGCAGCCCCGAACTGTTTTTCCGCCTTGATGCCGATGGCCGGATCACCACCCGCCCGATGAAAGGCACCCGCCCCCGCGACGCCGACCCCGCCCGCGACGCGGACCTTGCACAGGAGCTGCGCTCCAGCCCCAAGGACCGGGCCGAGAATCTGATGATCGTCGACCTGCTGAGGAATGATATCAGCCGGATCTCGCAGATCGGCAGCGTGAAAGTGCCCGAACTTTACACCGTCGAACATTACGCGACCGTGCATCAGATGGTGTCCGAGGTGCAGGGCCAGCTTGCGCAGCCTGCCAGCCTGCCTGAACTGATCCGCGCCTTGTTCCCCTGCGGGTCGGTCACCGGCGCGCCGAAGATCCGCGCGATGGAGGTCATCCGCGAGGTCGAACCCTTCGCGCGCGATGCCTATTGTGGCGCGATCGGCTGGATGGCCCCCGATGGAAGCGCAGATTTCTCGGTCGCGATCCGCACGCTGACCGTGGATGACAGTGAAATCAGGATGAATGTCGGCGGCGGCGTGGTACATGGCTCGACCGAGGCCGGCGAATGGGAGGAGGCGCTATGGAAAGCGCGCTTCGTCAATGCGGCGGTGAGCCGGGACTGACGCTGATCGAGACGGTGCTCTGGACCGGGGCCACCGCGCCGCGCTGGCCGCTGCATCTGGCGCGGCTGCAGCGCAGCGCGCTGGCGCTTGGCTGGGCGCGGCCAGAACCTGCGGTGCCTTCGGGCCCGGCGACCGCCGCCCGCCTGCGGCTGACCCTGGATGCAGCCGGACGGCTGCTCTGGGAAACCCATCCCCTCCCCGCTGCGAAACCGTATTGGAGCGTGAGCCTCGCCGGACAGCGGCTGGCTTCGGATGACCCCTGGCTTTCGGTGAAATCTTCGCGCCGCGCGATCCACGATGCGGCCCGGGCGGCATTGCCCGCCGGGGTCGACGAGGCGCTGTTTCTGAACGAGCGTGGCGAGGTCAGCGAGGGCACGATCACCACGGTGTTTTTCGACCGTGGTGCCGGGCTGCGCACACCGCCGCTGAGCTCTGGCCTGCTGCCGGGTGTCCTGCGCAGCGAGCTGGCCTGCCCCGAAGAGATCCTGCGACCCGAAGACCTGGGAGTCGTGCGGCTTTGGGTCGGCAATGCGCTGCGGGGGCTGATTCCGGCCGAGTACCGCGCCAGGGCGTGACCCGCCCGTGCGTCCGGGCGCCGCAGCCAGGCTGCCCTCTTGAATGGGCCGCGCTTTTCCGGACCCTGGCCGCTCCCGGATCCGCTGCCCGTCTGGCTCAATGCGTCCTTCTGCTTACCAAGCCGGAGCGCATATCAACTCTTAATTGATTAAATCACGGCACGGTTGATTTACATATCGAAGCGATACAATCAGGCGATGACCACCCCTTCACTTCGAAAAAAATGCCGGCCACCGTTGTTGCAGATCCAGCCCGAAATCTCACAACCATCAATTGAATTAAGTCGATAAATTATCCGATACTTACAACTACAGAGTCGGCAATTGTTATTAAATGACACGAAAACAACCAGAGGCAAAATACCTCAGACCGCATCAACCTGAGAAGGCAAATAATAACTAATTACATGATTCATATACATATTTATCAACTCCAAGAATCCCAAAGTCAAAAATAGACATTATTGCGCCAAAATCATTACCGCACTTTCTCAAAATGGATCCAATCAGGTCAATATTCAAACAAATGTTGAATTCAAAAATGATCCATCGTGCAAAAAAGGATATCATTCAAAATGTCGACCAATATCTCTGAGCTGAAGAAAATCGCCGGCTTTATCGGCGCCTGTCTCGTTGACAGCGAAACCGGCCTGATGCTGGCAAGCGAGTCGAGCGGCATCAAATTCGACCTCGAAGCCGCTGGCGCCGCAAACACCGAAGTGGTGCGCGCAAAGAACGCTGCGATGGCCGCACTGGGCCTCGATGATCATATCGAAGACATCCTGATCACGCTTGGCACCCAGCTGCACCTGATCCGCCCGCTGGCCTCGAACCCGAGCGTCTTCGTTTATGTTGCGCTGGACCGCAGCAGTGCGAACCTGGGCCTCGCCCGCATCTCGGTGAAAAACGTCGAAGGCAAGCTGAAGGTCTGATGCAGGCCCGGTCTTCCTGCGTCTTCTGTCTTCTGGCGTCACGTAACGCCAGAAGACCGGGCCGCTCCGGGGGATGTTCAAAGCCCAGACTTGGCCCTCAGACGGCCATAACCCAGCCACCATTAAGCATATCTGTCCGGCTGTGACGCGAAGCAATCGGACAGGGGTAACGAGTAGTGCGGCCAGAACGGCCCGAAAGGGCCAGTACCCCCCCTTTGTCCCGGCGCGCGGCCGGGGCAGCGGACTGTCAGCGCTGGCGAGATATTTGCCCGGTGCTGGCCGTTTTTCCTGTCAGCGTGGCCGGAATCCCGGCCGGAAGGAGGCCGTCGTGAAAATCGCTCCGCAACTGCGGCAGGAGCTCGCCTTTTTGCGCGACGGGCTCGACAGGGCCGACCACCTGGTCGATCCGAAAACCAGGCCGAATTTTGCCCCCTTGCGCAACCGGCTTGAAGACTGGACCGCCCGCATCGCGGTGATCGGTCAGGTCAAGGCCGGGAAATCCACCTTCCTCAACGCCCTTTTGCATCAGCATGATTTCCTGCCCTCTGATATCAATCCCTGGACATCGGTGGTCACCAATATCCGCGTCAATATCGCCTCGGACCCGGCCTCGGGCGCGCGTTTCGAATTCTTCGACGAAGCCGACTGGCAGGACATCATCGACAGCGGCTCTGCCATCCGCCAACTGACCGAAGACCTGTTGCCAGGCTTTGACAGCGACCTTCTGCGCCGCCAGAGCGAAGAGATGCGCGAACGCGCGCAGCGCCGGCTCGGGCGCCATTACCATGCGCTGCTTGGCAGCAGACATGACCATGACTACCTTTCGGCAGATCTGCTGAAGCGCTATGTCTGCGCGGGCCCGGGAAGCGATGACGGGCTCGACCGAGAAGCGCTTGGCCGCTATGCCGCGCTGACTAAAAGCGCCAGTATTTACATGCGCTTGCCGGAATTCGACGTGCCGGCTATCATCACGGACACCCCCGGGGTGAATGACCCATTCCTTCTGCGTGACGAGCTGACCTGCCGCAGCCTCGACAAATCCGATGTCTTCATCATGGTGCTTTCGGCGCATCAGCCGCTGACCGATATTGACGTAGTGCTGATCCGGATCCTTGCGCGCCAGGACGACAAGGATGTGGTGATCTTCATAAATCGCATCGACGAGCTCGATGATTACAGCATCCAGGTGCCGCGCGTCATCGCCGATGTCGAATGCCGGCTGCGCGCAGCAATCCCGGAGATCGACTTTCGTGTCGTTGCGGGGTCGGCCTGGCTTGCCGATCTGGTGCTGCGCGACGACGAAGAGGCCGATCACCTCCGCGAGGCCGCCGACAGCGACGAGCTTGCGCAATATATCCGCGAAACCTGTGGCCGCCTGCCGCGTGAGCGCAAAGACCGGCTGATGTTCGCCTCGGGGCTGAACCGGCTGAAAGACACACTCTCGGCCACGCTTGACAGCGGTGTGGGCAGCCAGCAGCTCAACCAGTTGCGCGGTGATATCCGGGCCGAGCTGAATGCGGCCCGGTTCATCGATAACCGCGAACGCGACGCTTTACGGGTGCAGATGGAAAGCCTGCGCAGCGATATCGCCAGAGCTGCGGCCCGTGATGTGGGTTGCGAAATCTCGGGCATCCGCGATCTGCGCAACCGGCTCGAGGGCCTCGTCGACGCTGCGGATGCGCAGATCGAACAGGTGGTGTCGAAATCCTGGACAGGGCTTGAAGCGCGCCTCATGGAGGCGATCGGCGATTATGTCGATCGCCAGAAAAATGCGTTCGAGGACAGGCTTTTTGGCGAAGATCGACAAGGCGATGCCAGTACGACGCTCGATTTCGACCTGCTGCCGCTTCAGTCCGCGCTCGAGGCCGAAGTGCGCCAATGTTATATCGGCTCGCGCAGCGGAACGGATGCCGCGCTGCAAGGCTGTATCCAGGCCTGCCGCCAGGCAATCGGTTCGGAATTCCAGGACCGGACCTCCGGGAATCCGACCGCCGAGATAACGCTGGAGGGTCTGCCCTGCTACAGTTTCACCTCGACCCTGACTTTCGCGAAACGTAACCTGCGCGTCGGCATGATCCTTGACCGCAGCTGGGCCTTCTGGCGCAAACCTTCGCTGAATGTCGATAAATCGCTGGGCGCTTTGCGTATGCTGACCACCGAAGAGCTGCGGCCCTCGGTCGAGAAAATTCTCGCGGCCTATAATGAGGCGCAGCTGGAGCGCGCCAGTGCGGGCATGTCGCGGATCCGTGTGATGCTCAGGATGTTCGACGCGATCCTGTCGGAAAACGCGATCCGGCTGCAGCAGGACAAGACGGATATGGAACGTATTACGCTGAACCCCGAAGGCCGGAAGGCCGTCTTGCAGCGCCTGCAAAGCAAAATAGAGGCGCTGGAGCACCGCCTGACCGCGCTTGCCGCGCTGGAAACCGGGCTGAAGCGTCCGGAACTTGGGGCTGCCGCATGAAAATGACAGATCTGACCGCCCTTTTGCAGGAAAAACGCGCGGCCACCGGCACTGGCTCGCCCTTGCGCGTGGTGATCTGCGGTGAAGTCAGCGCCGGAAAATCCACCGTGATGAATGCGCTGATGCGCGACCAGATGCTGCCGGACAATATCGGGCAAAGCGCGCGTCCGGTGCTGGTCGCCGGCTGGCGTGAGATCCCCGGGATCGAGGCCTCCGGGCGCGATGGCCGCGAGATCCGCGCCGCCCTCCCCGGCACGCCAGAGTTGTTTCATGGGGCCGACTTCATCCGTCTCTGGCTCGATCAGCCGCATCTGTCCGGAATCGAGCTGATCGAATTGCCGATGACCAGGGCCGAAGAGCTGACCGGGGCTCAGATCGACCTCGTGCAATCGGCCGATGTGATGATCTGGGTCACCATCGGCTCGCAGGCCTGGCGGCTGACGGAAAAGGCGATTGTCGAAGCCCTGGGCGAGACCCGGCCCGACCGTTCCATCCTGATCGTGTCGCGTGGCGACAAGCTGCGCTCGGATAAGGATCGTGGCAGGCTGATGGAGCGGATGGAGCGCGAGACCGCTGCCCTTTTCGGGCATCGCTTCTTTCTCTTTGGCGACCGCCGCAAAATCGCCGCATCTGCCGGGTCCGAAGCAGATTGGCAGGCAACCGGCGGCGCGCCTCTGGCGGCGCTGCTGCGTGGCTTCGCCGGCCAACCGGACCGCACCGTCTATGACCGCGAGCCACGCGAGAAGCCGGTGGAAACCCGGACCGCCCCAGGTTTTGAGGCCAGGTTCGCGGCGGAAACTGAGGAAGACCCACCATTTATCGTGGAAGTGGCGAAAACGGATGAAACGATCCTTGCCGACGCCGGGTCTGATACAGAGGTCTGGGCCCCTGCAAACCCGGGACCCGACACCGCGCCCGTCATGGTTGACGAAAGTGTTTCCGAGACCGTCGCAGCGGTAGAACACATGCCCGTCGCAGCAGCCGGGGCTGACCACGGGACCGGGGCCCGGGTTGAGGTTCAGCCAGACCCCGAACCGGTTGCACCAGTTGCCAAAACAGCCCCGCCCGCCCGGCCCGGGATCTTGCAGGCGGGCCTGCTGCATGAAGATGGCGCAGGACATACCCTGCTTGCAGGCGATGCGGAAACCCTGGCACAGCTTGCCGATTTCTGCCGCGTGATGCTGACGCAGCTGCAAGATGCGCGGCTGACGGCAGAGGGGGGTCCGGTCAGCTTCTTCAGCCTCTCGACCGCAAAACGGCGGCTGCTGATCCAGGTCAGGAACGGAGCCGGCGCGGTCTTTATGCTCGCCGATGCGGCGGTCATGAACCAGGGTATGGCGCAGATGGCGATCGGCCAGCTTGGCGGCGACAGGCGGGTGACCGGCTGAGCCGCAGCACCGGTCGTGGGGCCTCAGCGCGGGCCGGCAGCCCGATGCAGGATATCAAGAAAGGCCGGGCCGAAACGCTCGGCCTTTTGCTGTCCCATGCCCTGAACCCGCTCCAGCTCGGTCAGGCTTGACGGGCGGCGTTCGGCAATCTGGCGCAAGGTGGTGGCATTGCAGGAAAGATGTTTGCCGATCCCGTCCTCGCCCCGCGCGAGCCGCAGCTGCGCCTCGGCCAGAAGGTCATAGACCGCGCCCGCCGCCTGCCCCGCCAGCGCCATCCGCGCCGGATGCGGCGCCTGCATCCCCGACGCGATCACCTGCAGGAAGGCCAGCCCGTAGCTTTCCAGTTTTTTCGCACCAACCCCGGAAATCTGTGCCATCTGATCCAGCGTCTCGGGCCGCTTCTCGGCCATTTCGATCAGGGTGCGGTCGGCGAAAATCACATAGGCCGGCACGCCCGCCGCCTCGGCCAGCGCCCGGCGTTTGGCCTTCAGTGCCGAAAGGATCGGCGCATCTTCTTCGGCCACCAGCGCCTTGACCACCGATTTCGGGGCACGGATATCGGGGCGGCGGAGCTGGATTTCGACATCGCCGCGCAGCACCGGGCGGGCGGAATCGGTCATTCTCAACGCGCCGTGGCGTTCAAAATCCGGCCGCAGAAGATCGCGCCCCATCATCTGGAGGAAGACCGAATTCCAGGCCGGTTTCGACAGCTCGCGCCCGACACCGAAGGTCGGCAGATCCTGATGCCCGCGCGCGCGGACCTTTTCCGTCGATGTGCCGGTGAGAATGTCGATCAGATGACCCGCACCATAGCTTTCGCCGGTCCTGAGCACGGCGGAAAGCGCCTTACGGACAGGTTCTGTTCCGTCAAACACCGCCGGCGGCGTGGTGCAGAGATCACAATTGCCGCAAGGCCCGCTTTCCTCGCCGAAATAGGCCAGCAGGACCTGACGGCGGCAGGCCAGCGCCTCGGCCAGACCCAAAAGCGCATTCAGCCGGCCATGATCGGCGGCCTTGCGCTCGGGCGGCGCAGCGCCCTCGTCGATCTGGGTGCGGCGGTAGCGGATATCATCGGCGCCATAAAGCGTCAGCGCCTCGGCGGGCGCGCCATCGCGCCCGGCGCGACCGATCTCCTGATAATAGGATTCGATGGATTTCGGCAGATCGGCATGGGCGACCCAGCGGATATCGGGCTTGTCGATCCCCATCCCGAAGGCCACCGTCGCCACCACGATCAGCCCGTCATCGCGCTGGAACCGGGTCTCGACATGGCGGCGGTCACCCGCCTCCATGCCGCCATGGTAATGCAGCGCGGCATGACCGGCCTCACGCAAAGCCTGGGCAAGCGTCTCGGTCTTGGCGCGGGTGCCGCAATAGACAATGCCGGACTGACCGCGCCGTGCGGCCGCATAACGCAGGATCTGTTCCCGCGGGCCGTCTTTGGCGGCAAAGGACAGATGGATATTCGGGCGGTCAAAGCCGCGCAGAAACGTCTCGGGCTGCGCGCCATCGAACAGGCGCTGCACGATTTCGGCCCGGGTTTCCTCATCTGCCGTGGCGGTGAAGGCGGCCAGCGGCACATTCAGCGCACGCCTCAGCTCCCCGATGCGCAGGTAATCAGGGCGGAAATCATGGCCCCACTGGCTGACGCAATGCGCCTCATCGACCGCGATCAGCGTCACATTGATCCGGCGGAGCAGCGCGGAGGTCGCCCCTGCCGCCAGCCGTTCCGGCGCCATATAGAGAAGCTTCAGCCGCCCCTCATCCAGCGCCTGAAAGACCTCTTCGGTTTCCTCATCGGTATTGCCAGAGGTCAGCGCCCCGGCCTCGACCCCTGCCTCGCGCAAGCCCCGGACCTGGTCGCGCATCAGGGCGATCAGCGGCGAGATCACCACGGTCACGCCGTCGCGGCACAGAGCAGGCAGCTGGAAACACAGCGATTTCCCGCCACCCGTCGGCATGATCGCCAGCGTGTTCAGCCCGGCCGTCACCGCCTCTACAATCTCGGCCTGACCGGGGCGGAAGCCCTGGAATCCGAATATTTCCGCCAGCAGCGCGGCGGGAGAGAGGGGGGCGCTGTCGCGCATCACATGAAGGCGTATTGGTTGTTGAGAAGGATCATCCGAAGCCCGATGATCACGAGCAGGACCACCAGCGGTGCGAAATCAATGCCCTGCATCGATGGCAGAATGCTGCGGACGCGGTTGTAAACCGGCTCGAGCAGGCGGTTCAGGCTGTACCAGATCTGGGCCACCAGCGGCTGGCGGATATTCAGCACCTGGAAATTGATCAGCCAGCTGAGAATGACATGGGCGAGCACCACAAATTGCGCCACACCGAGGAGAAGCATCAGGATATCGAAAACGGACTTCATCTTTTCCTCATCATGCCAGCTTTGGAACAGGTAGCGCGAGCCGGGTCTCAGGGCAAGTCAAAGCGGGCTGACGCCAGTCTGTCATGCGCCCGCTCTGTCTGGCGCCAGATCCGTCGGGCCCCAGGCCTTCAGTGCCGCAAGTCTGCCTCTCCCCAATGGTGACAGGACAGCGGTGAAGCCCCGGTTAACGGATGCAGCCGGAGCGCTGCTGCGCGCGTGGAGGCATCCTTTTCCTCAGGTCCGGATCCCCCCGCGGCGCGCACGATCACGCGCAGTTCAGAGCCGGGCGCCATACGGAGAACACGATCTATCCCTGGATGGGCATGGCCCTCGTGATCGCCAGAGCACGGCGACAACCGGCACTCGCGCCCTTTGCCACCCATCTCTCCGGCCATCTCTGCCTGCCCCCGGATATCGCCCCCTGGCCTGAGCTGAACCATGGCCGAAGCGCCTGGCTTGCCGACCTGAAGCCCGCCGCTTCCCGCCTGAATCACGGCCTGGTCACACGCCGATGTCACCCGCCCCTGGCCGCCGATGCCGGCCTGAGCGCTTGCGCCCGGGGCCGTTTCGCGATTCACTGATGACCAAAACAGAGGGCGTGTGATGGTCAGTGCAAAGAAACGGATCTGGGGCTGGTATTTCTTTGACTGGGCCAGCCAGCCCTATAGCACGCTCCTGCTGACATTCATCTTCGGCCCCTATTTCGCCGAGGTGGCGCGCGGCTATTACATGGGCACCGGTCTCGACGAAGAGGCCGCCAAAGCCGCCGCCCAGAGCTTCTGGGGCTGGGGCATCGCCGCAACCTCGATCATCATCGCGTTTCTGGCACCGATCCTTGGCGCCATTGCCGATTCCACCGGACGGCGGCTGATCTGGGTCTGGATCTTCTCGTCCTTCTACGTGATCGGCGCCTGGGCGCTGTGGTGGGTGGCGCCGGGCGGCGAGATCGGCATCCTGTGGTGGGCCGTCGTGTTCTTCGGCATGGGCTTTATCGGGATGGAATTCGCCACCATCTTCACCAATGCGCTGATGCCGTCCTTGTCAGATCACGAGGATCTCGGCGCGATTTCGGGCTATGGCTTTGCCTTTGGCTATCTGGGCGGGCTGATCGCACTGGTCCTGATGCTGGGCCTTTTCATCACCGCCCCGCAGGACGAAGGCGGCGAATATGCCGGCGCAATCGGCGAAGCCGGCCAGCCACTGGTCGAGGATGACAGCCTCGCCGGGCCGGAACTCAGCGCAATCGAAACGGCCGAGGCCGGGCCGCGCACCTATCTTGGCATCCGGCCGATCCTCGGCGAAGACAGCGAAACGATGATCGGCACCCGCATCGTCGGCCCCTTCACCGCCATCTGGTTCATGGTCTTCATGGTTCCCTTCTTCCTTTGGGTCAAAGAACCGAAAACCGTCAGCCGGCCACTGCAACTGGGGCGCGCCCTGACTGAGCTGAAGGATCTGATTGCCTCGCTGCGGTTCCGCCGCAGCCTGAGCGCCTATCTCGGCTCCTCACTTTTGTACCGCGACGCGCTGAACGCGCTTTATGCCTTTGGCGGGGTCTATGCCTCGGGCGTTCTGGGCTGGAGCGTCGGGCAGATCGGCATTTTCGGCATCGTCGGCGCAGTGGCAGCCGTGGCCTGTTCCTGGGCAGGCGGCCGCGCCGACCGCGCTTTCGGGCCCAAGCCGGTGATCGCAGTGGCGGTTCTGGTGCTGACGCTGGTTTGCCTTGTGCTGCTGGGCCTGACCCGCGACCAGATCTGGGGCATCGCGCTGGATTCCGCATCCAATGAATCCGACCGGATCTTCATGATCTGCGGCGCGCTGATCGGCGGCGCGGGCGGCGTGGTCCAGGCGGCATCGCGCACCATGATGCTGCGCCACACCACCCCCGACCGCGCCACCGAAGCCTTCGGCCTCTTCGCGCTTTCCGGCAAGGTCGCGAGCTTCATCGCCCCCTCGGCCATCGCGCTGGTCAGCATGATCTCGGGCTCGCAACGTATCGGGATCGGCCTGCCGCTGATCGCGCTTTTCCTGCTCGGGCTGGTGCTGCTGGCCTTCGTCAATGCCAAAGGTGAACAGTCATGATGAAACTGCGTGCCCTCCCCCTGCTCGCGGCGCTTTGTGCAGGCCTGACCACGCCGCTTCCGGCAGCCTCGCAGCAGCTGGCCAAGGACCTGCTCGGCGCCTGGAAGACACCTTCGAATCAGGATCCGATGCCGATCGGATCCTATGCGAAAGGCTGCGCGGCGGGGCTCCTGAAAATGCCGGAAAACGGCCCGCACTGGCAGTCGATGCGCCTGTCCAGAAACCGCAACTGGGGCCAGCCGGTGATGGTCGAATTCCTGATGGACCTGTCCTATGCCGCAAGCCAGATCGGTTGGGGCAAAGGTCTCTATATCGGCGATATCAGCCAGCCGAGGGGCGGACCGATGATCACGGGGCATGCCAGCCATCAGATCGGGCTGGATGCCGATATCTGGTGGCTCGCGCCGAAACGGCTCGACCTCTCGGTCGCTGAGCGCGAGAGCCTGTCCTCGATCCCGATGCGTTCGGCCGATCAGAAATCGGTCACCCGCGCCTGGGGGCCAGCGGCACAGAACCTGCTGAAGGTCGCGGCCTCGGATCCGCGGGTGGACCGGATCTTCGTCGCCGCCGCGATCAAGCTGGAAATCTGCAAGACCGCGAAGAAATCCGACACCGCCTGGCTGCAAAAGCTGCGCCCGGTGGCAGGCCATGACACACATTTCCACGTGCGGCTGAAATGCCCGGCGGGTGCGACCGCCTGCGAGACCCAGACACCCGGCGTCGCCGAACTCTCCAAAGGCGGCAATGGCTGTGACGAAACGCTGAACTGGTGGGTCACCGATTATCTGAACCCACCGAAGCAACAGCCCGGCAAGAAGAACCCGGACGAAGAAGATCCGCCGAAGAAGAAACACCCGCGCCAGTTCACCATGGCCGACCTGCCGCGCCAGTGCCAGGCCGTGCTCGACTCGAACTGAAGCAACAGATCTCCCGGAGCCGCATGCGGCCCCGGGAAGGCCTCCGGCGGGGATATTTAAGGACAGATGAAAAGCAGCCCTTCTTTCATCTGTCTCTAAATATCCCGGGGGGCTCCGAAGGAGGCGGGGGGCAGCGCCCCCCGATGCCCGCGCAGCAGGCATCCGCGCGATTGACGGCCAGGCGGGACAGGCGTAATGAGCGCCGTCCCCTGCGCAGGTGGGGGCCAAGTCTCCGCTACCTTGTCAAAACGGAAAACAAATCCATGACCCGCCTTCTGCCTGGCATTCTTGCCATGGCCGCCATCGTGCTGGCCTCAAACATCCTCGTGCAGTTTCCCTTTGGGGATTTCCTGACCTGGGGTGCCTTTACCTACCCCTTCGCCTTTCTTGTCGGAGATCTGGTCAACCGCTTTCAGGGCCCGCGCGCCGCGCGGATCGTGGTGCTGGCAGGGTTTCTGACCGGCCTCGTCTGCTCGCTGATCGGCACACAGATCATGGGTGCGTCCGGCCCCCTGGTCACGCTGCGCGTCGCCATCGGCTCGGCACTGGCTTATCTCGTCGCGCAGATGACCGATGTCTCGATCTTTACCGCGCTGCGCAACCGTCCCTGGTGGCAGGCGCCGCTGATCTCATCGCTGATCTCGTCCAGCATCGACACGGTGATCTTTTTCTCCATCGCCTTCTCCGCCCTCTTCACCTTCCTCGAGCCAGGCGTCGATGTCTCCTGGGCCGCCGCGCCCTCCCCGCTACTGGGCTTTGGACCGGCTGCTCCGTTCTGGGTCTCTCTCGCGATTGGCGATTGGTGCGTAAAAATTGCGCTTGCCCTGGTCGCACTGGTGCCTTTCCGCATCATAATCAGCAAAGTGACCGCTAGATTTGCGTAAATTTACTTGATCGATACCAAATCTGTGCCAGCATCACCTTATCGGAAACTTTTCGAAAGGAGGTGATCCAGTGTCTAGAGTGATATTGGAGAGAGGTGTCAAGACAGTCAGGAGGGGTGTTTTCTGAGGGCAGCCCCTCAGCAAGACGAACGACTGATTGGGCCTTCAATTCCTAACTGGCCCATCTCCTTGGAACTCGGAAAGGGTCGCCGATCAGGCGGCCCTTTCTCTGCTTTGCGCCCCATTTTCCCATGTTACATGTCACCGAAACCATCTCTATCGCCGACTGGGAGCTCTCGGAGAGCTTCATGCGGGCCTCCGGTCCCGGCGGGCAGAATGTCAACAAGGTCTCGACCGCAGTCGAGCTGCGATTCGAGGCCGAACGCTCGCCGCATCTGACAGGCCCGGTCAAAACCAGGCTGAAACGCCTCGCCGGGCGGAAATGGACGCTGGAAGGCGCGCTGGTCATCCAGGTCGACGAGACCCGCAGCCAGGCCCGCAACCGCGAGATCGCCCGCGAGCGGCTGATTGAGCTGATCCGTCAGGCACTGGTCGTCCCGAAGCGCCGCATCGCGACCAAAGCCACCTGGGGCAGCCAGCAACGCAGGCTCGCGTCCAAATCCGCGCGCGGTGAGGTCAAATCGATGCGGGGCAAGGTGGGCGACGATGACTGATACCCGCGCCGATACCCGGAAGGCGCCGATGATCCGTCGGGCAAGGGCCTGCGACGAAGCCGCCATTCTTGCCTGTGCCGAACAGGCCTATTCCAGGTATATCCCGCTGATCGGGCGCAAGCCTGCACCGATGCTGGCGGATTACCGCGGTCAGATCGCCGCCGATCAGGTCTGGATCGCAGAAGATGGCAGCGATCTTACGGGCTTCATCGTCTTTGCTCCGGAAGGAGATGTGATGCTGCTGGAAAATGTCGCTGTGCTGCCCGCCGCCGCAGGGCGTGGCATCGGCAGGGCCCTGATTGGCCATTGCGAAGCAGAAGCGCGCCGCCTGGGGCTCCGGGCCATTTCTCTCTATACCAACGAGAAAATGGTCGAGAACATCGCGATTTACCCGAAGCTTGGCTATATCGAGACGCGCCGGGGCGAAGAAGACGGCTTCCACAGGGTCTGGTTCGAAAAGCCGCTCTGACCGCGTGACGGGCGCGCATATCCTGGTGCGATCACGGGCCTCTGCGGGAAATGCACCTTGCCCCGTTTCCGGTCCGGCGTATCGGAGGCCGCCGCTGCGGCAGACCGACGGGCCATATGCGACGTGAGATCAGCTTGCCTGCCGTCACACCGCGCGCGCGCGCGCCCCGCGTCACTCCCGCTCGCGCAGCCAGAGGTAAAGCGGCAGCGACAGTGACAGGCCCACGAAGAAACTCGCGGGCAGCACCAGCCACCAATGCCGGATCCTGTTGCGCGCCGCATCCCGCCAGGACCAGACCCAGAAGACGAGGATCGACAACAGCACGTCGATGGAAAAACCCGCTGCGGCGCCGTTCGCGAAAAGCGATTGCAGGAAGAGCGGGATATCGAGACCGTTCAGGGCAAAGAACGAGCCGAAGAACAGCCAGGGCACCAGAGTGCCGATGACCGCCATCGCCAGATAAAAATGCCTGACCGTCACAGAAATACTCCCGCTCTGCCCCTGATCCCGGGGATGCGCCTGATCAGACCAGCACCTCTTGCGCCTGCTGGTCGCCAACCGCGAAGACGCGCTTGTAACGGGCGATTTCCGCCGCCGGCCCCATCGCCTTGTTGGGGTTGTCGGACAGTTTCACCGTCGGGCGCCCATTGGCCGAGATCGCCTTGCAGACAAGGCTGAACGGCGCCAGCGCGTCATTTGGCACAAAGCCGCGGAAGTCATTGGTCAGATTGGTGCCCCAGCCGAAGGAGACCTTCACCCGGCCCTGGAATTGCATATGCAGCTTTTCGATCATCGCCACATCCAGCCCGTCCGAGAAGATCACCAGCTTTTCGCGCGGGTCTTCGCCGCGCTCTTTCCACCACTGGATCGCACGCTCTGCCGCCGCCGCCGGGTCGCCGCTGTCAATCCGGATGCCGGTCCAGCCCGCCAGCCAGTCAGGCGCGCGCTTCAGGAAACCCTCGGTCCCGAATGTGTCGGGCAGGATCATCCTGAGATTGCCGTCATGTTCGTCATGCCAGTCGGCCAGAACCTGATAGGGCGCCTGTGCCAGTTCGGCATCATCCTTCGCCAGCGCCGCATAGACCATCGGCAGCTCATGCGCGTTGGTGCCGATCGCCTCGATATCGCGCTTCATCGCGATCAGGCAATTCGAGGTGCCGGTAAAGGCCTCTCCCAGCCCCTCCTGCAGCGCCTGGACGCACCAGTCCTGCCAGAGATAGCTGTGCCGCCGGCGTGTGCCGAAATCGGCCATTTTCAGCCCCGGGATCGCCCGGAGCCGTTCGACCTTTTCCCAAAGCCGGGTCATGGCGCGGGCGTAAAGCACCTGGAGCTCGAATTTGTGCATATCCTTCAGCACAGCGCGCGAGCGCAGCTCCATGATCACCGCCAGCGCCGGGATCTCCCAGAGCATGACTTCGGGCCATTTGCCCTCAAAGGTCAGCTCATACTGGCCGTCGCGCTTTTCCAGGTAATAGGGCGGCAGTTTCAGCCCCTCGAACCATTCCATGAAATCCGGGCGGAACATCTGACGCTTGCCGTAAAAGGTATTGCCGCGCAGCCAGGTGCTTTCACCGCGGCGCAGGCTCAGCGAACGCACATGATCCAGCTGCTCGCGCAGCTCGCCCTCGTCGATCAGATCGGCAAGGCGCACCGACTTTGTGCGGTTGATCAGCGAGAAGGTGACATTCGTATCCGGGCGGTTCCGGTAAATCGACTGACACATCAACAACTTGTAGAAATCGGTGTCCAGCAAAGACCGGACAATCGGGTCAATCTTCCAGTTGTGATTGTGCACGCGCGTTGCGATATCGACCATGTCTCAGCCTCCTCCGGGCAGTGAAGCGGTTAAAGCAACCCCCCGCGTCACTGTCCAGCATTCCTGTCAGGAAATATCAGCGCGGATCCACCATCACGACCCCCGCATCGGTCATTTGCGCCCGCGCCTCTTCCAGCGAGCCGTCCAGATCAATCGCGCGACTGAGATCCTCGCGCAATTCGACCCGGAACCCGAGCCGCACCGCATCCAGGGCCGAATAGGCCACACAAAAATCGGTGGCGAGGCCCGCCAGCACCAAAGTCGTGATCCCGCGCGCGCGGAGCCAGGCCTCGAGCCCGGTCGCAGTTTCCCGGTCATTCTCGAAAAAGGCCGAATAGCTGTCGATCCCGGCGCGAAACCCCTTTCTGAGGATCAGCTGCGCCGGGTTGGTCGCGAGGTCAGGATGAAACGCCGCACCGTTCGATCCGATCACGCAATGGCGCGGCCAGAGAACCTGAGGCCCGTAGGGCATCTCCGTCACCGTAAACGGCGCTGCACCGGGATGGTTATCTGCGAAAGAGCTGTGATCCGCCGGATGCCAGTCCTGGGTCAACACCACGCAGCCAAATTCCGGCATCAGCGCATTGATCCCGGCGATGATCTCATGACCGCCTTCGACCGCCAATGCGCCGCCGGGGCAGAAGTCATTCTGAACATCAATGACGATCAGCGCCGCATCGGTTTCGCGCATCTCAGGCCCTCCGGATTTTGGTCACCCTCACGCGGGCAGGCGCCTGCGTCAACCAATCCGCTTGATTTCGCGCCTCCAGAGGTCCATTTCGCGCCTATGATCACCATCGCAGCCCTCTATCACTTCACAAGCTTCCCCGACCCTGCAGCCCTGCGCGAGGCCCTGCTGGATCTTTGCGCGCGCGAAGGCGTCAGGGGCTCGCTTTTGCTTGCAACCGAAGGGGTGAATGGCACCATCGCCGGCCCGCGTGCGGGCATCGACGCAGTTCTGGCGCATCTGCGCGCCCTGCCCGGCTGCGCGGATCTCGACTGGAAAGAAGCACAGTCGGAAGAGATGCCCTTCGGCCGTATGAAGGTGAAGCTGAAGCGCGAGATCGTCACCATGGGCGTCGAAGGCGTCGATCCGCGCGCCTCTGTCGGCCATTACCTTTCGCCCGCTGAATGGAACGAGATGATCACCGCCCCCGATGTCGCCGTGATCGACACCCGGAATGATTACGAGGTGGGCATCGGCACGTTCCAGGGCGCCATCGACCCCGGCACGAAAAGCTTCCGCGACTTCCCCGCCTGGTGGGAGGCGAACCGTGACCGTTTTCACAACAAGCGGATTGCAATGTTCTGCACCGGCGGCATCCGCTGCGAGAAATCCACCAATTACCTGATCTCGCAAGGGGTTGAGGATGTGTTCCACCTGAAAGGCGGCATCCTGAAATATCTCGAAGAGATCCCCGAGGAAACCTCGCTCTGGCAGGGCGAATGCTATGTCTTCGATGGCCGCGTCTCGGTCGGCCATGGCCTTGTTCCCGGCGATTACCACAGCTGCGGCGCCTGCCGCCGTCCGGTTTCGGCCGCAGATCGCCGGCACCCTGCCTATGAAGAAGGCGTCTGCTGCCCGGCCTGCGTCTCGGAATACAGCCCCGATGATCGCGCCCGTTTCCGCGAGCGCGAAAAACAGATGCGCCTGGCAAATGCGCGCGGCGAAAGGCATCTGGGCGGCAACCCGTCCGACGCCTGATCCTGCCCCCTTTCGGGGCCGGATACAGAAAAAGGGGCGCAACGCGCCCCTTTCCTTTTATCTGCAACTTATCTGAAACATTCCTGCCTTAGCCCGCCGCCCCCGAAAAGGCGGGCGGGCTAAGGCGGGTTGTCCTTAATAGACCACGACCGCCCGGATCGACTTGCCCTCATGCATCAGATCGAAACCATAGTTGATCTCTTCCAGCTTCAGCTGATGGGTGATCATCGGGTCGATCTCGATCTTGCCATCCATGTACCAGTCTACGAATTTCGGCACATCGCGGCGGCCTTTCGCGCCGCCGAATGCGGTGCCCTTCCAGACCCGTCCCGTCACCAGCTGGAACGGCCGTGTCGAGATCTCCGCCCCCGCCGGCGCCACGCCGATGATCACGGAAACACCCCAGCCGCGATGCGAGCATTCCAGCGCGTCGCGCATCACTTTGACATTGCCGGTCGCATCGAACGAATAATCGACACCGCCAAGATGATCCGCGCCGCGCTTCGTCAGATTGACGATCTCCTGCACCACGCTGCCTTCGATCTTCGAGGGGTTCACGAAATGCGTCATGCCGAATTTGCGCGCCATTTCCTCTTTATCGTCATTCAGATCGACGCCGATGATCATATCGGCCCCGGCCATCCTGAGGCCCTGGATCACATTGAGACCGATGCCGCCAAGGCCAAACACCGCCGCGGTCGAGCCGATCTCGACGCCCGCGGTATTGATCACCGCGCCGATGCCGGTGGTCACGCCGCAGCCGATATAGCAGATCTTGTCGAACGGCGCGTCATCGCGGACCTTGGCCAGCGCGATTTCCGGCATCACCGTATGGTTCGCAAAGGTCGAGCAGCCCATGTAATGATAGACCGGCGTGCCATCGAGCAGCGAGAAGCGCGTGGTGCCGTCGGGCATCAGCCCCTGGCCTTGCGTATTGCGGATCGCGGTGCAGAGATTGGTCTTGCCCGAGAGGCAGGAATAGCATTCCCGGCATTCCGGCGTGTAAAGCGGGATCACATGATCGCCGGGCTTCAGCGTCGTCACGCCCTCGCCGACCTCGATCACGATCCCGGCCCCCTCATGGCCGAGGATACAGGGGAAGATCCCCTCCGGATCCGCGCCGGAACGGGTGAATTCGTCGGTATGGCAAAGCCCCGTGGCCTTGATCTCCACCAGAACCTCGCCCCGCTTCGGGCCTTCAAGGTTCACTTCCATGATTTCAAGCGGTTTGCCTGCAGCAAGAGCGACGGCGGCACGGGTACGCATGGCTGATGTTTCTCCCTTAACAATCGCGCGTAACCTGGGGCAGACGGGCACGGAAAGCAACGCAGGAAGAGACATGTTTTCTCTGGTTTCCCGCTTTGCCGCAGCCTCTCTGTGGCGCGGAGCCTGCCCGGCGTGACTGCCGGCCAGATACCTGCCGCCTCGCAAGGGATCGGCGCGAAAAATGGCCTGCCTTCAGGGATCATCCCGCCAGACATCCCGCCGCGCGGCATCGTCGGTCACGGCGATGGCAAGCCTCAGCGGATCACTGCGTATGGCGTCGATCAGGGGATCATAACCCGGGCGGAATGTGATTAAATCCACCGATACTGCCGGGAGGAAGATGATGCGAAGCCGCGCCTTTGGATTTGGACTGATGATGCTCGCGGGCTTTGGCCTTGCGGGCTGTGTCGGAGGCGGCGGAGGCGGAAGCAGCCCGGCCCCGCGCAAAGTCGCTAATCCGGCGCTTTGCGGCGCGGATCGCATGGCGCATCTGACCGGCGGCCCGGCAACCTCGCTGCCCGGGGACGAGGTGGACGGCCCGCTGCGCCTGATCCGTCCCGGCGATATGGTCACCGAAGATTTCAACCCCGCGCGCCTGAATGTCGCGCTGAATGCGCAGGATCACATCACCAGCCTCACCTGCGGCTGACACCATTCCCCTTTGCCGGAGAGAAGGAAGAAAGCAATGACCCTGTTACGTCTGACTCTGCTGCCGCTTTGTGCGGGACTTGCCCTGAGCGCCTGCGTCCCTGCGCCCCCGGCGGATATCGCTCCAAGCCTGCCCGAGCCTGCCAATGACACTTGCGGCGCCCGTGCCGTCGGCCATCTGATCGGTCAGGATCAGGCCGTGCTCGCGAGCCTTGCGGGGCGCCGCGATCCGATGCGGGTGATTTCGCCGGGCCAGGCGGTGACGATGGATTACATCTCGACGCGGCTGAATGTCCAACTGGACGCGGCGGGAAAGATCACCGCCATGCACTGCGCCTGACGCCGCGCCTTAAAAGGAAGCTGAAAACCCTTTCCTCGCCGCCCCTCGAATACCATGGTCCATCGCCACCCCTGCACAGACAGAGGTGGCGATGCGTGGATCGGACGCGGCGACGGGATCGTTGCTCAGCGACCTCGCCCCGGGGAGCGCATCCCGGCACGGCATTCGCTGCACTGGCCGGAAGCTGAATTCGACCTGCTCTGCGCAGGAGAGAGTAGCTCCTACATCGTGCCGGAATGGCCGATCCGCTCCGGGCGGCAACTCATGGAGCTGATGGATTGCAACCTGCTGTTTGGCCGGGTCGCTGGCCTTGGGGTCGGCAACGCAGTCCGGATCCCAACTGTGCCTACGAAAAACCGTGACCTGCGGCTGATCACGGCCATGTCCCGTCGGGTAATGGCCGCCATTCTGGTGCATCGTGATGCGGCACCACTTCTGTCAGCCGATCCCTTCCGGTCGGTGGCACCCCGGTGAAGGTCCGGGCGACCTCCTACGCAGGCGACGATCCGGGCGATCCGCCATATATCTGCGTGCCACCTATATCCTCACCTGACCGGTCCGGACGTCCCCGCCCTCCGCCATCGACGGCAGACCTGATCGGCAGCACGGTTACGCAAGATCACGGCAGTGCCGGAAGAGAATCAGGGAGCCTTTCGGCCTGACCAGGACAGCCGGCGTCATCGTGCCCCGCTCAAGGGAAACAGGTCCGCATAACTGAGTTGTTCAGCGGTCTGCAAAAACCAGAAAAGCCGCTTCAGAGCGATGCGGCGCGGTCTTTTTCAGGGCATGTGGCCAAAACGGATTACTCGCGAAAGACTGAATGACAGGCTTTGCAGCTGGCGCCGATCGTGGCCATACCGGTCTTGATCGTCTCGGCCGAACTGGTGTCCAGCGCTCCTGCCGCCTGCCCGAAACCGGCGGATTTCCCGGTGAAATCTTCCCAGCTGGTCCAGATCGAAGGGAGAGCCTCGGAGGCCGGGTCCTCTGCGCCTGCGGTTGCGAAAACCGTGTCGATCCGGCCTGCTGCGGCGATCAGGACGGTTTTGGCGGCGTCGGCGGCTACGGCATCATAGGGCGCTTTACCGCTGGCCATCTCGCCAAGGATCTTCGTGGTCAGGCCGATTTCTTTCATCAGCTTTGCGCGTTCAATGGCTTCGGGCTGGCTCGGTTCGGCAGCAAAGGCGGCGGTAGCAAGCAGGATTGAGGCGGAAAGCGCGGCGGTGACGGGTCTCATGGTCTGGCTCCGGTGCTGGACATGGATGGGCGGAGTTAAGCATGTGACCGGGCACGGCGATAGCGGGGTGATCCCGGCCTGCTTCACAGCAGCGTGAACCTGCCTGCGCGCGCGGGTGGACGCAGGGCGGCACCGAAATGATTGCCACCGCCGCCACCCTTGCCGGAGGGGCGGGCTTTACCGGGGTCGCGGAAATGGTTTCGGACGGCTGTTTCCATAACCGGCGCTTCGCCCCCCCTCTCTGCCAGAGCGAATTTCGCTGGTGGAGGTGACATAGCAACGGGGTGAGACCGGCGGCCAGCGGCACAGCGCGAAACGGGCGCCGTAAAAGAAGGAGCCCCAAGGGCGGATAGCCCGGTTTCGCCCCCTGCCTGACCCGCCCGACCTCTCGCGGCGCGACATCTTCCGGTTCATGTCCACGAACCTTGCAGAGACTGGGCGGTGATCCTCGCCATCAGGGTGGTGCCGCACAATTCTGGCCTTCGTTCCGAGATGGGCCTGCATGTGCTGCGCGAGGCAGATCGGCTGACGGGGAGTGAAGTGCGGCGCTCGTATTGCGAGGTCAGGGACCTGGGATGCCGGGTCTGATGTGGCAAGATATCTGGTGGGGACGCAATACCTGGTCGGGGGAGGCGGATGGGGCCACCGGGCCGGACGCGAAACGCGCCGCTGATCAGCGCGCCATTGTTCAGGCCCTGCGGCTGGCGACTACGCTTTCACGCGCCGGAAAGGGAAAAGGCGAGTTTTGGGGGGGGCGGCACGGCCCCCCCCCCTGTCTGCTGTGTATCTGCCGCGTTACTGCGCGGGCAGCTGCACGAGGCCTGCATCAACTGCGGCCTGCAATTCCTCCGGCGAGACCGCGCCATTGGCATCGGTATCGATAGCAGCGAAGCCCTCAGCGGTCAGATCGGGCCAGACCGATTGCAGCTCGGCATGCGACCAGTCGCCGCTGGCATCCAGGTCCTCGATCATGGGAAGCGCGGTCTGGGCGACCGCCGCACCTGCAAAAAGGCCAAGGGACATTGCGAGAAGAGCCATGCGTTTCATCGGGCGTGTCATCTGGTCATCCTTTCGGTATTTCCGTTTCAGTCCGACGGGGCGCAGCATCACCGGCCCCGTCGTCCAATCTGGGCAGGATCGCGGCAGGGTAAAGAGCCGCCGCCAACCGGCGGGGATCGCCCGCTGAAACCGCCCCTGCACGCGGGTTTTCCCCGCCTGGAGCGGCTTTGCGCCCTTTTCCCGCCAGGGCCCGCCCGCGCTTTGCGCAAGACCCTGCCTCTCAGATGAGGTCAGGCAATCCGGCGATCCGAGCCGGGGCCGCCGTTTCCGTGCCATCAACGATCCCCGCAAATTCCCCGGATAGGACGCGTCTCTGCCCCGATCCCGCCCGAATTGGGGGGCAAAGAGAGGGCAGGCCCAGGATCTGGAGGGGCTTTCCCGGGTAAAGATGCGCTGACCGCGCAGCCCGGACCTCCGGGCACAATGGCTGCGTCGCTACCCCAGTTTTCTGCCCTCAATTCTGCTGCCGAGGAACCCGATGGATCGACTGACCGAGATGGAAGCTTTTGCCACCGTTGTGGATCAGGGCGGATTCACAGATGCGGCCAAGAAGATGGGGATCTCGAAATCCGCCGTCTCGAAACATGTCTCCTCGCTTGAGGCACGGCTTGGCGCGCGGCTGCTGAACCGGACCACCAGACGCGTCTCGCCGACCGAGATTGGCCTTGCCTATTACGACCGCGCCCGCCGCGTGCTGAATGACGCGGGCGAAGCGGATGCGCTGGTGACCTCGATGCAATCGGCACCTTCGGGGCTGCTCAGGATTTCGGTTGCGACCGATTTCGGGGTGAACCTGCTTTCGCCTATTCTGGGGGATTTCCTGCTGGAATACCCGGATATCACCGTGAATATGGTGCTCAACAACCGGTATGTAGAGCTGATCTCGGAAGGTTTCGACATGGCGATCCGGGTGGGTGAGCTGGAAGACAGTTCCCTGCGCGCCCGCAAACTGACCGAGACCACCAAGCGCATGATCGCCTCGCCGAGCTATTTCCAGCGCTATGGCCGCCCGATGAAAATCGACGATCTGAACGAACACAAGCTTTTGCACTATTCCAACCAGGCCAATGGCAATGTGTGGAAACTCACCGCGCCCTCGGGGGAACGCCGCCAGGTGCGCTCGAATGGCTGGCTGACGGTGAATGACGGGCAGAGCCTGCTGAATGCCGCGCTGGCGGGGCTGGGGATCGCCTATCTGCCCTCGTTCCTTTATGCGGATGCAATGCGTCAGGGTCAGGTCGAAGAGGCCATTCCCGGACTGCCGACCGAAGTTCTGGGCATCTATGCCGTCTACCCGCCGGGCCGCTTCACCCAGCCGAAAGTGCGCGCCTTCATCGACTTCCTCGCGCGCCGCTTTATCGACAAAGGGCCGGATAAGTGGTGACAACGCAAAGGTAACCCCGGGGCGGCTGACTGCCCCGGCCCGTGAAATTTCGCTTTCCCGCTATACGCCTTATCGGGAAGCCAGACTCAGGTCGGGGCCGGAATGGCCTCGACCCTTCTGTTTTTCTGGCGCCCCTCATCATTCGCATTGCTGGCGCGCGGCGCAAGCGGGCCGGCGCCTTCGGCGGTCATCCGGGCGGCCGGAATGCCGAAATCGGTGATCAGGGCCTGACGCACCGCCTCGGCCCGCCGCTTCGACAGCGCGACATTGGCCCCAAGCGCGCCCGAGAGATCGGTATGCCCGACCAGGATGAGACGCCGGGCCGGATCGGCCTGCAACCAGGCTGCAACCAGCGTGAGCGAGGCGTAGTCGCGATCGCTGAGCGCGGCGGAGCCGGTCTCGAATACCAGATCGTCCAGCGCAAAGGGCAGACCGGCATCCAGCTGCGACTGCCCGTTTGCCTCAGCCCCGGGGGCGGCAGGCGTCACGGGTTTGCTCAGGGGAACTGCCACAGCATCCGACCGACCGGGACCTGTGCCCGACATACCAGGCTCCGAATTACCCGGGCCCCCGATACCCGGGATTGGCGCCGGCAGCGCCTCGGGTCCGACTGATATCATCTGCACAAATCCCGCGCTGGCCGAACGGCTGACCATCAGCCCCACGGCATCACCGCCCCGGCGGGCAGAGAGAAAGCGGAATTCGTTGAGATCGACATGCATCCCCGGCTCTGGCAGCACCTCGGTCGCGAAGCGGAAATCAAAGCCGCCACATCTGCGCGCCTCGCAATCCAGCACAACCTCGTAGCCCAGGGCCAGAAGCTGGTCGCGCAACGGCGCCAGCAATTCCAGGGGCGAGGCGCCCGCGCTTTCCAGCTGCCAGGCGCGGCGGTCGACCTGCCCCTCGAAGGTTTCCACCGTCAGCTCGTCATTCCGCCAGGGCGCAACAGGCAGATCATAGCTGTCATAGACAGCAGGCAGCGCAGTGGCGCCTGCCACAGGGAAAGAGAACAGCGGCAGGAACGGCTCGGCCGCGCGCAAAGGCTGCGGCGCGGCGAAGGGCAGCGCAGGAACAAGAACCAGCACAAGGGCCGGCAGGGGCAAGCGGAAGGTCACGGCGAACGGAAACCCCTGTAACGACCTCTGTCAGGCCGGACCGGAGCGCCTGATGTCAGGCCTTCCGGATCCGGTAATGGTATTTTCCCACAATCGTCATGCCGGCGCGATCATAAAGCGCGCGGGCGGCGGTGTTCTGCTCTGTTACCGCCAGGCTGAGCGAATGGGCCCCCGCATCTGCGGCCCAGTTTGCCGCCGCAGCCAGAAGACTGGCGCCTGCGCCCTGGCGGCGCATATGGGGCGCGATCTCGATCGCATGGATCATTGCATGATGCCCGGAAAGCGCCACGAAACAGGCGCCGGCCGGGCGGTCGCTGTGACGCGCGAGAATCGCGGTCTTCGCGCCGGTCACACGCTCCATCACCCGGATCCGGGCCGGGCCGATCCCGCCCTGTTCCCAGATTTCGCGCGCGGTCTCCAGCGGCGGCCAATGCGGGAAAGCGGCCAGCGGCGGCAGATCCTGTTGCAGATCCGCGACCCGGGCAGCATAGATCACCACCGGATCAATCACCTCATAGCCCCGTGCCTCAAGCGCGGCATCAAGGGCTGCGTCACCCTCGTAAATCGTGAAAAGCGGCTCGGCCATCGCGGCCTCGGCTGCGATGAGCGCCGCCTCATCCCAGGACCCATGCACGGTGGCCGCCGAGACGCGTTTGCCGCCCCCTGCCCCGTCGCGCAGGCGGAAAGGCCCCAGATCACGGGTGGCAAAGGGCGGCCAGGTGGCCTCCATCACCTCGGCTATGAGTTTTCCCGGCCAGTTCATCCGAACATCCCCACAAGACGCATCATCGCCTGATCAAGTCGCCCCGGATCGGTGCCACGGATCACCAGATTGGTGCCGAAGGCGCCGTTCTGCTGGAACGGGTAAGAGCCCATGCTGAGATCGGGATAATCTTCCGCCAGGCGCCCGAACTCGCCGGCAATCTCGCCCTCGCCACGCATGACGCGCAGGTTTTGCGACAAAAGCGGCGCCCCACCGGTGAGGCGCGGAATGACCGATGCCAGCATGGATTCAAAGATATTCGGCACCCCTGCCATCACATGGACATTGCCGAGGATGAAGCCGGGCGCGACCGAGATCGGATTGTCGATCAGCGTCGCGCCATCCGGGATGCGGGCCATACGCTGGCGGGCCTCGTTGAAGGGAAGGCTCTGGCGGTCGTAATGCGCCCTGAGCAGCGCCATCGCATCCGCGCGGTGCGAGATCGCGGCGCCCATGGCCTCGGCCACCGCATCGGCGGTGATATCGTCATGGGTCGGACCGATGCCGCCCGAGGTAAAGACATAGTCATGCGTCTTTGAGAGCGCCCGGACCGCTGCGACGATGGAGGCATGCGCGTCGCCGACCACACGGGCCTCGGTCAGGTCGATGCCGGCGCGGGTCAGTTCGCCCGCCAGATGCCAGAGATTGGAATCGCGGGTACGGCCGGAGAGGATCTCGTCCCCGATCACCAGCATTGCGGCTTTGGGATTAGCCATGGTCGCCTCATCAGATGCGTTGCGCATAAAGGTATAGCGCGGCGGTGGGGGTTTTCCACCCCCGGGAGACCATCGATCCCTGAACCGATGGCGAGCCAATGGCCTTCCCCTCGGAGGATATTTACGGACAGATGAAAGGCGCAGGGCTTGCTCTGGTGTTTTTCTGGCTGCTTGCCTATTTAGGGCAACAGAAAGCGAGGGGCGATGGACACGCGCGGACGGATCACGAAAGACGGTATTCGCATCTATGAAGAGGCGGATTTTGCGGGGATGCGTGCGGCGGGCCGGCAGGTGGCCGAGATCCTCGACATGGTTGCGCCTCTGGTGCAGCCGGGGGTGACCACGGCGTCCATCGACGATTTCATCCGCGAGGAGATCAGTCGGCGCGGGCTGATTTCGGCGACCATCGGCTATAAGGGCTATCAGCACGCCTCGTGTATTTCGATCAACCATGTTGTCTGTCACGGAATCCCGGGGCCGAAGGTGCTGGCCGAAGGCGATATCACCAATATCGACGTGACGGTGATTGTCGATGGCTGGTATGGCGACAGCAGCCGGATGTATGCGGCCGGAAAAATGCCCCGCAAGGCCGAGCGGCTGATCGAGGTCACCCATGAAAGCCTGATGCGCGGCATTGCCGAGGTGAAGCCCGGCGCGAGCTTTGGCGATATCGGCCGCGCGATCCAGACCCATGTCGAGGCGCAGCGCATGTCGGTGGTGCGCGATTTCTGCGGCCACGGGCTGGGGCTGGTGTTCCATGCGCCGCCGAATGTGCTGCATTACCACACCCGCAGCGCCGATAAGATCATCCTCGAAGAGGGCATGTTCTTTACCATCGAACCGATGGTCAATCTGGGCCGCCCCGAGACCAAAACTCTGGCCGATGACTGGACTGCCGTGACGCGCGACAAATCGCTTTCGGCGCAATATGAACATTCGATCGGGGTGACCGCCACCGGCTGCGAGATCTTTACCCTCTCGCCCGCAGGCACTTTTTTCAAGACCTGGGACTGATGGCAGCGACACGGGGCACCGATCAGCTGACGCGCGCCGGTGTGGCATTCACGCTCCACCCGTATAACTATGATCCGGGAGCGGAAAAGATCGGCATGGCGGCGGCTGAAGCACTTGGCCTTGACCCGCATCTGGCGCTGAAATGCCTGATGGTCGAGGTTGACGGCAAGCCTGCCTGCTGTGTGATCCCGTCGGATGCAAGCCTGTCGATGAAGAAGGTGGCGGCGGCTTTCGGGGCCAAACAGGCGGCGATGATGCTGCCGGCAAAGGCCGAGAAGCTGACCGGCTATCATACCGGTGGCATATCGCCTTTCGGGCAGCGCAAAGCGGTGCCGATTGCGCTGGAAGTGACGGTCTCGACAGCGGAGAAGGTCTGGATCAATGCCGGCCAGCGCGGGCTGTTGCTGGGGATTGCGCCCGGGGATGCCCTGATGGTGAGCGGCGGCAAAGCGGCGGCTCTGATCGCCTGAGATATGCATTTATTGGCACGCATATGCATTTTATGCATATCAGGTCTTCGCATACTTTTGCATACAAAAGTTGCGTGACAGGTGCGCAGCCCCTAGCAGGGGTCAGCCAGCCATGATGCCACAGGAGCACTGCCATGTATGAGGACCGGATCCGTCACGGGGCGTTGCGCGACAAGGTGGTCTCAGCCGCCGAGGCAGCAAGCCTGATCCGGGACGGGATGGTGGTCGGCATGTCGGGCTTTACCCGCGCGGGTGAAGCTATGGCGGTGCCATTGGCGCTTGCGGAACGGGCAAAGACCGATCCTCTGAAGATCACGCTGCTGACCGGGGCGAGCCTCGGCCATGACCTCGACAAGATCCTGGCAGAGGCGAAAGTGACGGCGCGGCGGATGCCCTTCCAGTCGGATCCGGGCCTGCGCCGGGCGATCAATCAGGGCGAGGTCATGTTCATCGACCAGCATCTGTCGGAAACCGTTGAACAACTGAGGCGCGGCCAGATCCCGGGCGTTGATGTGGCGGTGATCGAGGCAGTGGCGATCACCTCGGATGGCGGCATCATTCCCACGACCTCGATCGGCAATTCCGCATCCTTCGCCATCCTGGCGGATAAGGTGATTGTCGAAATCAACCTTTCGCAGCCGCTGGGCTTCGAGGGGCTGCATGATGTCTTTATCCCGACCTATGCGCCGAACCGGATGCCGATTCCGGTGGTAACGGTGGACAGCCGGATCGGCACGCCCTGGATCGCCATTCCGCCCGAGAAGATCGCAGCGATTGTGATCACCGAGAAACAGGATTCGGCGGCGGCGATTTCGGCGCCTGACGATGAGACGCGGGCGATTGCCGGCCATCTGATCCGTTTTTTCGAGGGCGAAATGGCGGCGGGGCGGCTGACGAAACGGCTCGCGCCCTTGCAGGCCGGGATCGGGACGATTGCGAATGCGGTGTTGCATGGGCTGATCGACAGCCCGTTTGAAGACATGCGGATGTATTCCGAAGTGTTGCAGGACAGCACTTTCGATCTGATGGATGCGGGCAAGCTGAGTTTCGCCTCGGGCTCGTCGATCACGCTGTCAGCTGAATGCAATGCGCGGGTGATGGCGCAGTTCGACCGTTTTAAGCCAAAGCTGATCCTGCGCCCGCAGGAGATCTCGAACCATCCCGAAGTGGTGCGCCGGCTGGGACTGATCGCGATCAATACCGCGCTGGAATTCGACATTTACGGCAATGTGAATTCGACCCATGTGATGGGAACGAATATGATGAACGGGATCGGGGGATCGGGGGATTTCGCGCGTAATTCCATGCTTTCGGTCTTTGTGACCAAGTCGATTGCGAAAGCGGGCGTGATTTCCTCGGTGGTGCCGATGGTCAGCCATGTCGACCACACCGAACATGACGTGGATATTCTGGTGACGGAACAGGGGCTTGCGGATCTGCGCGGGCTGGCCCCGCGCGAACGGGCGGTGCGGATCATCGCCAATTGTGCCCATCCCGACTGGCGTGCGGGCCTTGCAGATTACTATGAGCGGGCGCTGAGCTTTGGTGGCCATACGCCGCATATTCTGGAAGAGGCTTTGTCCTGGCATGTCCGGCTCAGAAAAACCGGGCGGATGTGACTGTTTCGCCCCCTTTTCAGGGGACGAAACGCCTCCCGCCAGGGAGAATTTACGTCAGAAGGCCAGGGCGCGTCTCCACCCTCGCCATATTCCGGTTTCAGGCGATCTGCCGGAAGTCAGCTCTGGCCGGCGGTTTCCACGCAATGGCGGCGGAAGGCGCGTTTGAGCATGTCGAGCTCGGCGCGCAGGAGATCGAATTCGGCGCGCAGATCGTCTTCCATGGCGACACCGGTGATGATGGTGAAATGGGCCAGTACCGGTTCGGCCGGGTCCCCTTTGCGCCGGATCAGGAAGGTCTGGACGCCTTCTGACAGCACCTCGGACCGGACCGGCACTTTCACCGCGTAATCGCCGGGGCGGGCGGGGATCGGGGTGACGGTGACGCCGGGTTGCAGCGCGCCATCCAACGTGACCTCAAGGGTCGGGGCCATGTCGCCAGCACCCGAGAGGATTCCCTCCCAGGCTCCGGCGCGGATGCGGGTGCGGGTCAGAGTGACAGCGTCCGGCATGGTCAGTTCCTTACAGTTCAGCCCTGGGGCGCCGGCTGATCGTCAGATCGCGCAGCGTCACCTGGTTCATTTCGGGCCTTTCGAAGATCAGGTCGATCCAGAGCTTTTCGATCCGTTTCTCATTGACCCTCGTATAGGCGAGGTCGAATTCGACAAAGGCTTCTTCGCCGTTCAGCGGCAGCTCGCGCACCACCTGTTCGACATTCGGCCCATGGCGGATATTGAGCCGCGCAAAGATTTCGAGCGGCTTTTCCACCCCGATGACAGCGTCAAGCCGGATCAGGTGCCGCAGCCGCAACCCCTGCGCCGCCGCATCGGGCAGATCAAGCACCAGCGACAGGAAGCTGCCGTCAAAGCGGAAGACATCCATGCGCAAACCGAAAGGCGCCATATCCTCTTCGCGGGTATTGCGCAGCTGGCGAACGGTCAGTTCCGAGCGACGGCAGTCATGAAACAGCGTGGCGCCCTCGCAAATCAGCGATTTGCCGTCGACCGCCGTCATGCCGGGGACCGGGATCGGGCCTTTCCACAGATCCGGGCGCCAGGCCCAGTCAGTGCCCGGCAGGCGGCGGAAGGCCCCTGCGCCGATCAGCGGCAGGTTCAGGCGGTAATCGGCCTCGAACAGCACGCGGTCGATCTCGCGTCGGGTCTGGCGGGCATAGCCGCGCAGGCTGCGCAGACGGTCAAGCGGAGTGGTGGAGGCTTCGCCGGCGTTTTCCGACCAGCGCGCCAGCGCCCGGCGGAAGATGAGCCGGTCAAGTTTCTCTCTCAGTCGCCCTGCCATTGCTTTCCGTTCCGTCTGTCTGGCCGAAATTTCCGGGGCCGGATGCCGCATTGTGACCCGCCCGCCGGAACAGTCCCTGGCCCATGCCTGGCCCATACCCTGGTTAGCAGGCCGGGCCGGGTGCTGCAGCAGAAAACATCGCCCCGCTGCGGGCCTGATCCCCGGCGTGCCTCTCAGGGTGCCGCAGCCGCTGGCTTTTTCACCGTCGAACCATTGGCGGCGCGGATCGAGGTGATGGATTTTTCCAGCAATGTGCGGCTTTGTTCCGGGGACAGGCTGCTCGTCTCGGGCGCCATGACCGAAACCGAGACCAGTCGCCCCCGCAGCCCCAGCACCGCGCGCCAGTATTCCCCCACCTGGCGGTCAAACATCCGCATGACCAGCGCCCCTCCCGACAGCGCGGTCTGGCGCACATTGACCGAGGCCGGGTTGCCATCCCGTGCAAGGGCGGCGCGACCCGGGCGCGACATAAAATAATCCGACAGCGCTTTGGCGCCCGATTGCAGGATCGCGGCCGATCCCTCGCCGCCGATGGTGACACTGATCACGGCGGGGATCACAGCCCCTTTGGCCGCACATTCACCGATCAGCACCACCGCGCCATCGGACGAATCGCTGCTGGCGCCGGGATGGATGCAGTAGCCGGCGGGTGGCTCGATCCGGATCTCTCCGCCGATAAAGCTCATCGCGCCGCCTTTGCCAGTCCCGCCGCTGCCCGTGCCACCGGGCGCAACACAGGCCGAGAGCAGCGCGGCGCAGGCAAGCCAGACGAAAAGGCGCGGACCTTTGCCCCCGGATCTGGCCTCAGGTCTGGCCCCGGATCTGGTCGGGGCCGCAAATTGCTTATTCAGGGAAAACGTCGGCGTTGAAATCAGAGGCGCGTCATACAAAGTACTTTTCCTTCACACTGCCCGGCCCGCCGCCTGTTATACTGTCTTTCATGGGTTCCGGCACGTTTTCGGGCGCGTAACGATCCGGTGATGGTTAAATCGCCCGGCCCTTTCGGGCAAGCACTCTGTCGGGGCGCCTGCCTTGCCGGCTGGGCCATCCATGCCGCCCGATAAAGGGCAAATGCCGCTGCCGCCTTTCCCTTTGAGCGCCGTTGCGCTAATGCCCTTTGCGATACAAGCGACTGCCCACCTGCGACACCACCGGCTGCCCTATAGCCTCGCCTCAGCGGAACCTGACGATGAAATTCACCCTCTCCTGGCTCAAAGACCATCTGGAAACCGGCGCTTCCGTCACGGAAATCGCCGATGCGCTGACCGATCTGGGGCTTGAGGTCGAGGAGATCGAAGACCCGGCGGCACGGCTCGGAGCCTTCCGCATCTGCCGCGTGATCGAGGCGGTGCAGCACCCCAATGCCGACCGGCTGCGGGTCTGCCGCGTGGCGACCTATCCGGGCGGGCCGGGGTCAGAACCGGTCGAGGTCCAGGTTGTTTGCGGGGCGCCCAATGCGAAAACCGGGCTGGTGGGGGTGTTCGCGCCCGTGGGCACCCATGTGCCCGGCACCGGGGTCGATCTGAAACCCGGCAATATCCGCGGCGTCGATTCAAACGGGATGCTGTGTTCCGAACGCGAGCTGGAACTGTCGGACGATCATGACGGCATTATCGAACTGCCCTCGGACGCGCCGCTGGGTGCGCGCTATATCGACTATAAGGGCGTCAATGACCCGGTGATCGAGATCAAGATCACCCCGAACCGCCCCGACGCGCTTGGCATCCGGGGTGTGGCGCGCGATCTGGCCGCGCGGGGGCTTGGCCAGCTGAAACCCTTGGAAATCGCTGCTGTTGCCGGCACATTCGACAGCCCGGTGACAGTGCGGATCGAACCTGCGCTGAAGACCAAGGCCGCGCCGCATTTCGCGGGTCGCGTGATCCGGAGGGTGACGAACGGACCCTCGCCCGCCTGGCTGCAAAACCGCCTGAAGGCCATCGGGCTGCGCCCCATTTCGGCGCTGGTCGATATCACCAACTATTTCACCTTCGCACTGAACCGCCCGCTGCATGTCTTTGACGTCGACCGGATGGAGGGAAGCGAGCTGCATATCCGCCCGGCAGATGCCGGCGAGACCCTGCTGGCGCTGGACGGCAAGACCTATACCCTGCGCGCCGGTGATATGGTCATCGCAGATGCGCGCGGGCCGGAAAGCCTTGCCGGGATCATGGGTGGTGAGGACTCGGGCTGCACCGATGCGACCACCACGGTCTTTCTGGAATCCGCCTTCTGGGATGCGATCACCGTCGCCGCCACCGGGCGCGCGCTCAAGATCAACTCGGATGCGCGTTATCGGTTCGAGCGCGGCGTTGACCCGGCTTTCACCCTGCCGGGGCTGGAACTGGCGACGCAGATGGTGCTGGATCTGTGCGGCGGCGAGGCCAGCCATGTCGTGACCGATGGCGCTGCCATCGACACCGCCCGCGCTTACCGGCTGGACCCGGCACGGCTGGTCAGCCTTGTCGGCATGGAGATCCCCGAAGCCGAACAGATCCGCACGCTGGAAGCCCTTGGCTTCACGATGGACGGGCTGATGGCCGCCCCGCCCTCCTGGCGCCCCGACGTCCAGGGCGAGGCGGATCTGGTCGAGGAAGTCGCGCGGATCGCGAGCCTGACGAAACTGGTCGGCGCGCCTTTGACCCGCGCGCTCCCGGGCGTGCCGAAGCCGATCCTCACGCCGATGCAAATCCGCGAGAAAGCCGCGCGGCGCCAGATTGCCGGTCTCGGCTATAATGAATGCGTGACCTACAGCTTTATCGACGGCGCTTCGGCGGCTTTGTTCGGCGGTGGCACGGATGCGGTAAAGGTCGACAATCCGATCTCGTCCGAGATGAGCCATCTGCGCCCCGATCTGCTGCCGGGTTTGCTGGCGGCAGCGGCGCGCAATCAGGCGCGCGGCTTCCAGGATATGGCGCTTTTCGAGGTTGGCCCGGTTTTCTCCGGCGGTGAGCCGGGCGAACAGGTTCTGCTGGCCTCGGGGCTTCTGGTCGGTGCCTCGGCCCCGCGCGATCCATGGGCCTCGCGCCGCCCGGTCGATCTGTTCGATGCGAAAGCCGATGTCGAGGCGGTGCTGGCCACGCTTGGCGCGCCCGCCAAGGTGCAGATCACCCGCAAGGCCGATGCCTGGTGGCATCCCGGCCGATCGGGCGTGATTGGTCTTGGGCCGAATACGCTTGCGACTTACGGCGAGATCCATCCGCGCGTTCTGGCCGCGATGGGGGTCAAGGGCCCTGCGGTCGGCTTTACCGTGCAGATCGCCAATATCCCGGCGCCCAAGGTGAAGACACCGACCCGCCCGGCGCTGGTGATCAGCGATCTTCAGGCGGTCGAGCGCGATTTCGCCTTCGTGGTCGATGCAAGGACCGAAGCACTGGTGGCCGTCAACGCCGCGCAGGGTGCCGATAAGGCGCTGATCGAATCTGTCCGCGTCTTTGACCACTTCACCGGTGACAAGGCCGAGGCACAAATGGGCGCGGGCAAAAAATCGCTCGGGCTGACCGTGCGGCTGCAACCCACCGCCGCCACGCTGACCGATGCAGATATCGAAGCGGTCTCGGCAAAGGTCATCGAAAAGGTCACGAAAGCGACCGGCGGCGCGCTGCGCTCGTAACCCTTTCCGGCGCGGGGGCCTCTCCTCGCGCCGCCATCCTCGCGGGAGAATGCCATGAAGATCGCCACCTTCAACATCAACGGCATCAAGGCCCGGATCGAAGCGCTGCCGCGCTGGCTGCGCGAGGCAGAACCGGATGTGGTCTGCCTGCAAGAGATCAAATCCGTCGATGACGGATTCCCGCGCGAGTTGTTCGAGGAGATGGGCTATCAGGTCGAAACCCATGGCCAGAAAAGCTTCAACGGGGTGGCGATCCTGTCGAAATACCCGCTTTCCGATGTGACACGGGGTCTGCCGGGGGATGACAGCGACGAACAGGCGCGCTGGATCGAGGCAACGGTTGAGGGCCCGCATGTGGTCCGGGTCTGCGGGCTTTATCTGCCGAACGGCAACCCGGCGCCGGGGCCGAAATATGAGTATAAACTCGCCTGGATGGAACGGCTTGAGGCCCGCGCGCGCGCCCTGCTGGCGCTGGAAGAACCGACGCTTTTCTTAGGCGATTACAATGTGATCCCACAGGCCGAGGATGCCGCAAAGCCCGAGGCCTGGCTGGAAGACGCGCTTTTCCTGCCGCAATCGCGCGCGGCGTTCCGCAGGCTGCTGAACCTCGGCCTGACCGAGGCGATCCGCACCCGCGATCCGCGTCCGGGCGTCTATACGTTCTGGGATTACCAGGCCAATTCCTGGGAGCGTGGCAACGGGATCCGCATCGACCATGTGCTGATGACGCCCCAGGCCGCAGATCTGCTGGAAGAAGCCGGTATCGACAAGGATGTGCGCGCCGGTGACAAGCCGTCAGACCATGTGCCGGTCTGGGTGCGTCTGGCCGCGTAAGCGATCTCAGCCGATCTTCGTCACATCGTAATCGTAAAGCCAGTTGAACCGCGACAGCGCGGCGCCTGGCGCGATGCGGCCCCCAAGCCGCAGCCCCAGATGCGCCACCGCCCGCAACGGGCCCGAAAGGTGATAAGCGCGCGCATTGCGACTGGCCGCCGTCACGATGCGCTGCGTGCGCCGCGCCCGCGCCACCTGATAGGCAACCAGCCCGGCCGTGCCGTGGCGCTCCAGGATCGCCGCCAGCGTCCAGACATCCTCCAGCGCCATATTCGCGCCCTGGGCCAGGAAGGGCAAAGTCGGATGCGCAGCATCGCCAATGAGCGCCACCGCACCTTCGGGCAGAACCTGCACCCAGGTCTTCGCGACCGGATGGCGGAAGAGACCCCAGAGCCAGACATCCCCGGCCTGATCAAGCCAGCCCTTCACCCGCGGGCTGAAATCTGCAAAGGCCAGCCGCAGCTCCATCGTATCATCGCGGATCGACCAGCCCTCTTCGGTCCAGCGGTCGCGCTCTTCGATGGCGACGATATTGCGCATCGTGCCGCCGCGCAGCGGATAGCTGACGAGATGCCGCCCGGGCCCCATATGGACTTCGGCAACCTTCGGCTCGGCAGGATCGCAGGGCACAAGACAGCGCCAGGCGACCTGCCTGGTGAAAACCGGCTTCGCCTCGCCATTCAGCGCGGCACGGGTATGGGATTGCAGCCCATCGGCTCCGATCAGGATCGAGGCGGGCTCCAGCGCGCCGGTGCAGGTCTCAACCACGGGCTGCGCCCCGCTGAGATCGACACGGCGCACCTTTTGCAACAGCCGCAACTCGGCGCCGGCGGCTTTGGCGCCATCGAGCAGAAGCGAGATCAGATCGGCGCGGTGAAGGAAATGCCAGCCCTGATCAGGGCGGAGCCGCGCCACATCGAGCCGCGTCACCAGGCTGCCGTCATATCCATCGCACAGCTCGACCGCCTCGGCGCGGCTCGACGCAGCCTCCAGCGCCGGACCAAGGCCAAGCGCCTGCAAAACCCGCGCACCATTCGGACTGATCTGCAAACCTGCGCCGACCTCGCGGATGGCATCGGCCTGTTCCATCACGATCACCCGCGCGCCTTTCAGCGCCAGTGCCCGCGCCAGCGCAAGACCCGCAACCCCCGCCCCGAGTATGGTCACCGCCTGGTCTTTGAGCGCCATTCTGTCCTGATCCTGAGAAACCGGTCAGCCCGCCGGCAATGACAAAGCCGGGCAAAAGCCCGGCTTTCTTTTCCTGTGTCAGCGGCCGGGTTGCAAGCCTTGCCGCAGTTGCAGCAGTCCCGGACCGGGCCTTTGACAGCCCTCAGTCGTCGCGATGTACCTTTTCACGGCGCTCATGCTTTTCCTGTGCCTCGAGCGTCATGGTCGCAATCGGCCGCGCATCCAGCCGCTTGAGGCTGATCGGCTCGCCGGTCATTTCGCAATAGCCATATTCATTGTTCTCGATCCGCCGCAGAGCCGAGTCGATCTTCGAGATCAGCTTGCGCTGCCGGTCACGGGTGCGCAGTTCCAGCGCGCGGTCGGTCTCTTCCGAGGCCCGGTCAGCGAGATCAGGCACATTGCGACCGCTTTCGGTCAGGTTGCCCAGGGTCTCGGCGGACTGGCCAAGAAGTTCCTGCTTCCAGATGATCAGCTTGCGACGGAAATATTCCAGCTGACGATCATTCATAAAGGGCTCGCCCTCGGCGGGGCGGTAATCGTCGGGCAGGAAAACTTCGGCCTTCATCGCAGATCTCTCCTTGTCGCCGGCGGGCGCCGACAGGTGGGCTTCTGTCATATGCGCACTCCCGTTGGCGCGGCATTTAGCCCATGTGGGCAGCAATGTCACTAGCAGTTGCGATAAATTCGCCGCCCCGATAGGGTCCGCGAGGCCCATTGGGCACCCAATCCGGCAAGGGCGTGTGAACAAATGAAATTCCAGTCAACCACAGGATATATCGCGGCCCCTGACCTCGCGGTGGCGGTGAATGCGGCGGTGGTTCTGGGCCGCCCGCTGCTGGTCAAGGGAGAGCCCGGGACCGGCAAGACCGAGCTCGCGCGTCAGGTCTCGGCCAGCCTCGGAATGGAGCTGATCGAATGGCATGTGAAATCGACCACCCGCGCCCAGCAGGGGCTTTATGAATATGACGCGGTCAGCCGGCTCAGAGACAGCCAGCTCGGCGATGCGCGGGTCCATGACGTGCAGAATTACATCCGGCGCGGGAAACTCTGGCAGGCTTTCGACGCGCCCGAGCGGGTCGTGTTGCTGATCGACGAGATCGACAAGGCCGATATCGAATTCCCCAATGACCTGCTTCAGGAACTCGACCGGATGGAGTTCCATGTCTATGAAACCGGCGCGACGGTGAAGGCCCGGCAGCGCCCGGTGGTGATCATCACCTCGAACAACGAGAAAGAGCTGCCCGACGCCTTTCTGCGCCGCTGCTTCTTTCACTATATCCGCTTTCCCGATGCCGAGACCCTGGCCGCGATCATTCGTGTCCATTTCCCCGATATTAAGGAAAACCTGCTCACCGCCGCCCTGACCGAGTTTTTTGCCATCCGCGAGACATCGGGGCTGAAGAAAAAGCCCTCCACCTCGGAGGTGCTGGACTGGCTGAAGCTGATCCTCGCGGAAGACCTCGCGCCCGAAGACCTCGCACGCGACCCCCGGCATCTGCTTCCGAAACTGCATGGTGCGCTTTTGAAGAACGAACAGGATGTGCAGCTTTTCGAGCGGCTGGCCTTCATGTCTCGGGGGAATCGCTGAGCCCCGGATCGCGCGACAGGGGATCAACCCCGAATTGCTTTTGCCCGAATCCTGCCCCTGTGTTGCATCCTGCGGGACGAACGATTCGGGCAACTTTGCCCCGATTAGGCCACGATATTGCCACAATCACATCACGGTATCGAAATTTCTGAAATATATTGAAACATTCCGTGAATAATTCAGGCCATATCTGGTTCCTGAAGCAAAAGTGACCGCGATGGCTGGTGACCCGCTGAACACGCAGATTCCGCGCAATTGACACATACAGGCCCCGATCACGACAAAGGGATTGTGTTGAATAGAAACACAGAAGCTTTGGTGATGGAGTCACAACCCTTATGTCGGCAACAATGGACATCGTTCTGACCGCGACCGGACTTTCCGGCGGCCCGGACAATGCCTGGTTCAACCGGTCGCAACCGGCGGACCCTGCCGCATTTCATCCCACTTCACCAGCATTCTCTGACCGCCAGCGCATCCCTGCCCGGATCGCCCTGCCGTCAGAGATTTCGCGCGTCGCTGCCCGGAAGGTCCCCGGGACGGCTGTGAACGACGCGGTTCCGGGGGGCACCCATATGTCTGCTCGCCCCCCCGTTACCGCGCCGTCGGATGCGCTCGTCACGGACCACCATCGGCTCGGGCCAGCATGTGATGCGGGGGCATCGCGTGCTGGCCTGGCCGGAGGCCAATGCAACTGCCGGGGGCAAACCCCCGCACGCAAAGATCGAGCTGCCACTCAATGCGACACATTCCGCTGCTTGCCGCCTCCCTGGCGGCCCTTACCGCCTGCGCACCCGCGCCAAATGCCGACGTAACCAAGGGACGGCTGGTTCCGGCCACCGAAGCCAGTGCCCTTTCGGCTCCGGCTTTCGTAGACCCCGTTGCGGGTCTGGCGCCGGTTGCCTCGGTGCGTCACAGCCCCGCCGATATGACAGCCGCCTTCCTCGGGCTTGGATTCCGGCTGGAAAGCGGGCGCGAGCTTCCGTATTTCAGCCGCTTTGAAGGGCCGGTCACCGTGGCCCTCACCGGCAATGTTCCCGCCACCGCCGGCGCCGATCTCGACCGCCTGCTGCAGCGGTTCCGCAGCGAGGCCGGCATCGATGTGCGCCGTGTGAGCGCCTCGGAACCGGCTTCTGTCACCATCGAATTCAGCACCCGCCGCGAACTCAGCCGCGCCGCTCCGAATGCCGCCTGTTTCGTGGTCCCCAACGTTTCCAGCCTCGCGGAGTACCAGGCCAATCGCGGCACCTACCGCGTCGACTGGACCCGTGTGACCGAGCGCAGGACCGTCGGGATCTTCGCGCCCTCGGATGCCAGCCCGCAAGAAGTCCGCGACTGCCTGCATGAGGAACTGGCCCAGGCCATGGGCCCCCTGAACGACATGTACCGGCTGACCGATTCGGTCTTTAACGACGATAATTTCCAGGCCGTGCTGACCGATTTCGACATGAAGATCCTGCGCGCCTGGTATTCGCCGAAGCTGCGCTCCGGCATGTCGAAGGCCGAGGTTGCCGCCCAGATGCCGGCAATCTTCGGAACCGGCGGGCCGCTGACCCAGGACACTTCGATCACGCCCCCGGCCTGGAAGGAGTTTATCGCTGTTGCGCTGGACCCGGGCTATGGCCAGGCGCGCCGCAAAACCGCCGCCGAAAAGGCGATTGCGATGGCCCATGCCCAGGACTGGAAAGACAGCCGCCTCGCCTTTGCCTATTTCGCCAATGCGCGGCTTCTGGTCGGATCGGATCGCGTCGCGGCCGTGTCGGAATTCACCAAAGCCGCCGCAATCTGGCGGACCCAGCCGGCCGGGGCCGTCTATGTCGCGCATGTCGACATGCAGCTGGCCGCGCTGTCGCTGGCCAATGGTAAGCCCGACCAGGCACTGCGCTTCACCGAACGCGCCGTTCCGGTGATCCGTCAGTCACAGAACCACGGGCTGCTGGCCACGACCCAGCTGATCCGCGCCGAGGCGCTCGACATGCTGGGCCGCAAGGCCGAGGCCGACCGGCTGCGAGTGGACAGCCAGCCGCTTGCGCGCTATGGCTTCGGCTCTGAGGCCAATATCCGGGCGCGGACGCGTGAAATCAGCGCGCTCGGGCTGCGCGGCCTCTTCCGCGGCTGATCGCCGGGCTGACACAGCCCCCGACCGGCCCAGACAGGCAGGACGGGGGCGAATACAATGCTGGCAATCGGGGGCTTCCTTCTGGGGGCAGTGATCGGCGCGGTCCGCGCCCGCCAGCTGGGCGGTAAAGCGGCAGATATGGCGCAATATGCCTTTGGGATCGGGCTTTTGCTGGGGGTGACCGGCCTTTTTGCGCAGGTCATCCTTCTGCGTCTCTACAGCTGACACCGGAGGGCGGCGCGATGTTCCTGCCCTTTTTCGAATCGCTGCGCCGCGAAGCTGTGCCGGTCAGCCCGCGCGAATTCCTCGCCTTTCTCGAGGCGCTGGAAGCCGGGCTTGCCACCAATGATATCGACGCCTTTTACCATCTCGGTCGGATCACCCTGATCAAGGACGAGCGTCATCTCGACCGCTATGACCGCGCCTTTGCCCAGACCTTTGCCGGCCTTGACCAGATCACGGATGAGGCGGTGATCGAAGCGCTGGACCTGCCCGGCGACTGGCTGGAAAAGCTGGCCGAGAAATTCCTCTCGGATACGGAAAAGGCAGAAATCCAGGCGCTTGGCGGTTTTGACAAGCTGATGGAAACACTGCGCCAGCGGCTGGAAGAACAGAAGGGCCGTCACCAGGGGGGCAATAAATGGATCGGCACCGCCGGCACCTCGCCTTTCGGCGCCTATGGCTACAATCCCGAAGGCATCCGTATCGGCCAGAATGAGAGCCGCCATCGCCGTGCGGTCAAGGTCTGGGATAAGCGCGAATTCCGCAATCTTGATGACAAGGCCGAAATCGGGTCGCGCAATATCAAGCTCGCCTTGCGTGCGCTGCGCCGCTGGGCGCGGGATGGCGCGGTGGAAGAACTAGACCTTGCCGGCACCATCCGCGCCACGGCGAAACAGGGCTGGCTGGATGTACAGACGCGGCCTGAGCGCCGCAATGCGGTCAAGGTTCTTCTGTTTCTGGATATCGGCGGTTCAATGGACCCGCATGTGAAGGTGCTGGAAGAGCTGTTCTCAGCCGCAAAATCCGAATTCCGCCATCTCGAGACCTGGTATTTCCACAACTGCCTTTATGAGGGCGTCTGGAAAGACAATCAGCGCCGCTGGACGGATCAGACGCCCACCTGGGATATTCTGCGCAGCCATGGGCCTGACTGGCGCGCGATCTTTGTCGGCGATGCCGCCATGTCACCCTATGAGATCAGCCATCCAGGCGGCGCCAATGAACATTGGAACCGCGAATCCGGACAGACCTGGCTGACCCGCGCAACCGAACAATGGCCGCATCACCTCTGGATCAACCCGGTGCCCGAAGGACAATGGAATTACAGCCAGTCCACCCGGATGATTGATGCCATTTTCGAGGGCCGCATGGTGCCGATGACCCTGGACGCCATCACGCGCGGCGTGAAAGCGCTGCGCTGAACGCGGCTCTTGCCAGGCGCGGGAAGAATCTGGCACATTCGTACAAATGCCCGTGATGGCACGAATGGAGGCAAGCCGATGCCAGCCGATACCCGCCATGATGACGTCCTTCCAGGCCAGCAATATCTGAACCTCGATCCTGCTCTCTATATCCGGCCCGAGGTGTTTCAGGAGGAGCGCGCCCGGATCTTCAACCGCTCCTGGCAGCTGATGGGTCCGGCCTCGGATGTCGCGGCAAGCGGGCAGTATCTCGCAATCGACATTGCCGGCATCCCGGTCTTTGCGATCCGCGGGCGGGACGGAGTGCTGAGGGGGTTCAGAAACGTCTGCCGCCATCGCGGAGCAAAGCTCCTGGCGGATGGAGCAGGCAAATGCGGGCTGATCGTCTGCCCCTATCACAAATGGTCCTTTGCCGACACAGGCCGGCTGGTTCAGGCGCCCTGGTATGGCAAAGACCCCGCTATCATCCCCGAGGACTGGCCTCTGGAGCCGGTCTCGCTTGCGCAATGGCGCGGGCTGCTCTTTGCCGCGATTGATCCGGTGGAAAGCCTGCAGGACCAGCTGGGCGATCTGCCCGAAGAGCTGGCAGATGAGCCGATGGAGAGTTACCAGGCCACTGACACCGCAACCGTCAGTTTCGACGCGAACTGGAAGGTCTATACCGATAATTTCGTCGAAGGCTACCATATCCCCGGCACGCATCCGGGTTTCTTCGCGGCGATAGATTTCGAGGCCTTCGCCACCACCGCCCATAAAGGCTATGTGAAGATGACCGCGCCGCCGAAAGACGGGCTGTTCTACCGGGGCAAATGGCTCTGGATGTGGCCGAACTGGACGCTGTCGCTGTTTGATGGTGGCATGAATGTCAGCCGGATCAACCCCACCTCGGTCGGGCATACCGATCAGCATTACCATTTCTTCTTTGCGGATACTGCGCCCGCGGCCGAGGAGGCGCGGCGGAAATCGGTACAGGGCACGCTTGCAGTGGTGCGCGAAGATTATCAGGTCTGTGTGGAAACCCACCGCAATTACGCCGCCGGCGCCTATACCTCCGGCCCGCTTTCAGGCCGCCATGAACGGGGTGTGCAGTATTTCCAGGAGCGGATCGTGCAGGCACTTGACGTCTGAGGCCTGTTCAAACCGCCACACTGCCCTATATTCAGCGCATGATCCTGCGCCTCATGCCCTTTCTTCTGCTGATCGCTTATGGCTTCCTGATGATGCGCTTTTCGGTCTGGCGCTCGAAACGGATGCTGGATCAGCAATCCCGCCCGCTGGATGATCCGGAGATCCAGGCGGTTGCGGCGCGGCTTGCCCGTGCCCTCGACCTGCCAGAGGTCAAAGTGAACCTCCTCGACATCGAGCCGGTGAACGGACTTGCCGCACATGATGGCCGCATTTTCCTGACGCGGGGGTTTCTGACGAAAAAGCAACAGGGCCATGTGACGCCCGAAGAACTGGCTTCGGTGATCGCGCATGAGCTTGGCCATGTGGCACATGGCCATACGCGGCGGCGCATGATCGATTTCACCGGTCAGAATGCGGTCGGCATCCTGCTCGCAGGCGTCCTTAACCGATTTCTTCCCGGCATTGGCGGCATGATCGCCAATATGCTGTCACGCACGCTGATGGCCAGGCTGTCGCGGCGCGATGAATTCGAAGCTGATGCCTGGGCCACCGCCCTGATGATCCGCGCGGGTTACGGCTCCGGGCCGCAGATCAGCCTGTTCCGCAAGCTCGAGACCCTGACCGGCGGAGGCGGAGGCGAAGTGCCGGTCTGGCTGCGCAGCCACCCGAAAACCGCCGACCGCATTGCGGCCATAGAGGCCAATGAGGCGCGCTGGACCCGGCCTGCTTTGCCCGCCCCCCGTTGAATAGCTGCGCAAAGGGAGGGGCTCTGCCCCTCGCGGCTTCGCCGCTCACCCCGGGATATTTGAGGACAGATGAAATCAGTAAAGGCCTTTCATCTGTCCTCAAATATCCCCGCCGGAGGCTTCCGCAGCCAGCCAGAAGCGGCGGCTGAACGCAAAAGGCGCGGAGGTTTCCCCCCGCGCCTTTCGTATAATGTGAAACGGATCAGCGCTTCGAGAACTGGAACGAGCGGCGGGCTTTGGCCTTGCCGTATTTTTTGCGTTCCACAACGCGGCTGTCGCGGGTCAGGAAGCCTGCTGCCTTCAGGGCGCCACGGAGCGACGGCTCGAACAGCTGCAGCGCTTTCGAGATGCCGTGCTTCACGGCACCGGCCTGGCCCGAAAGGCCGCCGCCGGCGACAGTCGCCATCACGTCATACTGACCTTCGACATTCGCGACCTGGAAGGGCTGACGCAGGATCATCTGCAGCACCGGGCGCGCGAAATAGGCGGTGTAATCGATATACTCGCCCTTGTTGTTGCGGATCAGGAACTTGCCCGAACCCGGCTTGATCCAGACGCGGGCAACCGCATCCTTACGCTTGCCGGTCGCATAGGAGCGGTTCAGCTTGTCACGAACCGGGGCGCGCACGGCAGCCTCGGCAGCGGCGGCCGGAGCAGCGGTGCCCACAGCGGCCTTCAGATCGTCGAGAGACTTGATATCGGCCATTTAAATCACGCGCTCCGGGTGTTCTTCGGGTTCAGCGGCTTGACGTCGAGGACGGTCGGCTGCTGAGCTTCATGGGCATGCTCTGCGCCGGCATAGACGCGCAGGTTCGACATTTGCTGACGGCCCAGGCTGTTGCGGGTGATCATACGCTCGACAGCTTTGATCACGACGCGCTCGGGGTGGTTGCCTTCCAGCACTTCGCGCACGGTGCGCGACTTGATGCCGCCCGGATGGCCGGTGTGCCAGTAGTAGCGCTTGTCTTCGCGCTTGTTGCCGGTCAGCTGGACCTTGTCCGCATTGATCACGATGACATTGTCACCCATGTCCATGTGGGGCGTGAAGGTCGGCTTGTTCTTGCCGCGCAGAATATTGGCGACGATCGTAGCGAGGCGACCCAGAACGACGCCCTCTGCGTCGATCAGGATCCACTTCTTCTCGATATCCGCCGGGGTAGCGGTGAAGGTTTTCATCGGTGGTTCCATCAAAGATAGAGGCGGAGGAATCCCCCCGCGAATTCGGATGGGGGCTTATCGCTGATGAAACGGATGTGGTCAAGCGGTCGATTTCATATAAAATACAATAAAATCAATTAGTTGACTTATGGGGTTCCAAAATACCCCATAAGTCAACGCAGATAAGGCGGTTTTTCCGGGTTCATGCCGGGCCCGGCGGGGACCGGGCGCTCTTGCGCGACCGGCGCCTCGGGTTCGGGAAGGTCGAACCGCTGCGCCTCAGCCGCAAGGGCGGTCAGCGCCCTGTCATCCGGCCCGAAAAAGGCGACATCCAGCGCCGCGGCGTCGAGGCCCGAGAAAACCAGCGCCTCCTGCACTGCCCGGGCCAGCGCCGGCTCTGCCTCGGGTGTCGCGCCGATGAAGGCCAGAAGATGGCCACGCCGCCCGTCATCATATTCTACGCCGGTCAGAAGCGCGGCCCGGGCCAGCCCGCGCGCCGAGGCAAATTTGTCCTGGAGCGCCAGGCTCAGCCCCGCCGGAACGGCTGGAGCAAAGAACCGTGCCGGACGGCCAAGCGTTTCCTCCGGAGCGGGGTCCAGCGCCTCGGACAGCCAGTCCATGGCTTCGGGAGGCAAAAGCATCTCGGATGGCGCGACCCCCAGATTGACGCCCAGCCCGATCCCCTGGCCGCGCAAGAGCCCCGCGATCACCCGCCCCGGCAGCGCCGCCCAGGGGGCAATACCGCCGGTGAAATCCGCCAGCCGTTCTTCGCGGTCGAAGACCAGAACGACGGGGCCGGATTCCAGGTCGAAGACCTTCGGGTCCAGGGTCTCTCCCGCCGCCTCACGCTCCAGCAGAAGGTACAGCTCGCCATCCGCGAGCCGGTCATAGAAGCGCAGAAGCGCCGCCTCATTGCCGGAATCGGCGCTGAGCGCCGCATGGGCCTCGTCAAGCAGACTGGGAAGCGTGGACTCGCTCATGGCATCTCCATCACGCTGCGGATCCGGGCGCGCAGCTCCGGCAGCAGCTCGTCCCCGAACCAGGGGTTGCGTTTCAGCCATCCCGTATTGCGCCAGGAGGGATGGGGCAAGGGAAAGATCCCGCGCGCCCCGAAATCGCGCCAGGCGCGGACAGTGGCGGTGACATCACGCGCGCCGAGATGCCAGCGGATCGCAGCACCCCCGACCAGCAGGGTAAGCCGCAGATCGGGAAGACCGGCAATCGCGCGCGCCCGCCAGGTCCGGGCACAAATTGCAGGTGGTGGCAGATCGGCCCCTTTCGCATCATATCCCGGAAAGCAGAAGCCCATCGGCACAATGGCGATGCGCGAGAGATCGTAGAACTGCGCCTCCTCCAGCCCGGTCCAGGCGCGCAGCCTGTCGCCGCTCGGATCGGTAAAAGGGCGCCCCGAAAGATGCACCCGCGCGCCCGGTGCCTGGCCCGCAATCAGCAGCCGCGCCCCCTGCCCGACCGGCGCAGGCCGGAACCAGACCACCGGTCGCGGTTCATGCGCGGTGGCGGTCGCCTCGAACCTTGCCTCACAAAGGCGGCAGGCCCGGATTTCATCGGTCAGATCCATCGGATGAAGATAGGCAGTGTGTTTTTCTTTTGCCAGCCGGGCCGGGGGTAAGCCCGCGGCACAGCACCGGGCGCAGGCTCTGCCTGTAAGAGGGCAAGCATGCAACAGGCCGGGGGGGATCGGGGACGCCACGGTTGCGGGCCGGGACGGGCATGGCTAATCCGGTAGGGTCAGCTGCCTGAAGTCCTGCCGCCATGTATCGAATCTCGCCCCATATCCGCATCTTTGCTCTGGCCCTTCTTTCCGGTGCCGGGCTGGCGACATTCTGGGTCAACCTGGATCCGGGCAGCTATTACGATTTCATCGAATGGCGGATTGCGGATCTGGTGCTGCCCGGCTGGGTCTGGGCCGGTTCGGTCAGCCTGACGCCTTTCATGATCGTCGCCGATATTCTGATGGCGCTGTTCTTCTTCCTGATCGGCAAAGAACTCTGGGAAGCGATGACGCTGGAGCGTGGCTCTTTGTCGGGGCGGCGCGCGATCCTGCCGCTGGGCATGACCGCGGGCGGGCTGATCGGAGCCGGCGCGGGCTGGCTGATCCTGTCTGCGCTGATCGAAACCGCAGAAGAAGCAGTGAGCGGTGGCGGATGGCAGGCGCCCCTGGGCAGCGATACGCTGCTGGTCTGCCTTTTTGGCCGCATGGTTTTTGGCCGGCGTCCGGCGCTGCATCTGGTGATGCTTCTGGCGATTGCCACCGATATCCTCGCGCTGGTGATCCTTGGGCTCAGCAATCTTGCCTTCTCGCCGCGCCTGATGTGGCTCCTGGTTACGCTGGCTTCGGCACTGGTGGTGTACCGTTTCTTCGGCCGCAGCCCCGGCGCGGGCGCCTCCGAGCGCGAGCGGCGCGCGGCGGCGGCGCTCTGGCCCTATGTGATTGCGGGCGCCTTCTGCTGGTTCGGGGTCGCTGCCGCAGGCCTGCCGGCGACGCTCGGGCTTTTGCCGCTCCTGCCGGCCATCGCCCATGCCGACCGCAGCTTTGGCCTTTTCGCCGAGGCCGAAAGTTTCCTGCATGACCCGCTGAACCGGCTTATCCGGCTTCTCGTATGGCCGGTCATTTTCATTCTCTTCCTCTTTGGCCTGATCCGGGGGGGCGTCGATCTCGCCGCCTTCGCGCCGACCACACTGGTGATGCTTGGCGCGCTCTGGCTCGGAAGACCGCTGGGGATGGCGCTGGTGGTTCTTGCGCTGGCGGCGATCTTCGGCTCGCGCCTGCCGCGCGGGCTCCGGGTGCGGGACCTGGTGTTGTCGGTCATGCTGCTTTCAATCGGCTTCACCGTGCCCGCCGTTGCGATCGAGGCCAGTCTGCCCGGCGGCGCCATGCGGGAGGCGGCGCGGATGGGCATGGCGATCAGCCTGCTTGCCGGCCCGATTGCCGTGCTCGTCGCGCGCGGCCTCCTGCGCCGGGGTCCGGCCCCCTCTGCCCCGACGCCGTGACCCGTCCGTCCCCCGTAAAATCGCGGGGCTCACAATTCTGTGTCACAGGACTGTCGCCGCAGACATAATGCAGCCAGAATGTGCAGCGACACTGATCAGAACGCGTTAACACAAATGCCGGATTATCCACCTGGTCTGTGGATAGCTCTGTCGCCCCCCGGGCGTCAGAGGCCGTAAGACGGAAGGACAAAGGGCCAATAGCCCGGAGCAGGTTACAATATGATCGAGTTCGACAGTGTTTCCAAATCCTTCTGGACCGGCACAAGGCGCAAGGTGATCCTTGACCGCGCCTCTTTCCGGGTCGAACAGGGGCGCTCTCTTGGGATCCTCGCCCCGAATGGCACCGGCAAGACCACCCTGATCCAGATGATGGCAGGGCTGGAGAAACCCGATGATGGCCGCATCACCAAAACCAGCCGCGTCTCGTTTCCGCTGGGCTTCATGGGCGGGGTCTCGGGCAAGATGTCGGCGCTGGAAAACAGCCGCTACATTGCCCGGCTCTACGGGCTCGACCCCGATTATGTCGAAAGCTTTTGCCGCTGGGTCTGTGATCTTGGCGACTATTTCCGAATGCCCTATGCGACCTATTCCTCGGGGATGAAATCGCGCTTCAACTTCTCGCTCCTGCTGGCGCTGGAATTCGACATCTACCTGATCGACGAGGGCATGCCCTCGACCGGGGATGTGGAATTCAACCGCAAAGCCGGTGGCATCCTGCGCGAAAGACTGAAGAACGCGACGGTTGTCATCGTGTCGCATTCGGCGCAAACGCTGGAAAAATTCTGCCGCCAGGCGGCGGTGCTGCGCAATGGGCAGCTTTATATGTTCGACACTCTCGAAGAAGCGAAACGCCTCTATGACTATGCTTAAGGCCGCGCGGTTCAACATTCGCCGCCAGGAGACGCCTGCGCCACCGGCCCCGCGTCCGGCGCCCGTGCTCGTTGCCACAGCGACCCCGGGCGAGATGTTGTTCGACAATCCCGAAGACGGATTCGGCGATCAGAAATTCGAAACGGCAGGTGGCCCGGTCGCATCCGGGGCCAGGGCCGGGAACGCCGGCAGCCCTCAGGAACCAGAGCCCTCCGCCGGGACGGAGGCGAATCATCCGATAGCGCATGAGCTGGCAGCGATCCGCAAGGAAGGGCTGACCGGGCGCCAGCTGCGCACCGCCCGCCGCCTTGCGCAAAGCCACAACTTGCCCGCGACCTCGGATCACGATGCGGTGCGCCTGCTGCGCGCCGCCGGGATCAACCCGTTTGAGCGCGGCTCGATGCTGGATATGGTCTCGGCCGAACCCGGCACCGCGGTTGCTGCGGCCGGCGAAGGTGGCGGCGGCAAGGCGGGCGGCGGAACCGGGCGGGCGCTCTCGCCCCTGCCCGGCGACGGCGTGCAATTGCCCCAGACCATCAAGCCGATCCAGGTGCCCTCGACCGAACAGCGGATCGAGGTGAATCACGCCGCCGAGATCCTGCGCATGCAACAGGACATCGCCAAACGCCGGCGCCGCAAGCTGGCGCTTCTCTTCGTGCGGATGTTCATTTTCGTCCTGCTGCCGACGCTGATCGCGGGCTGGTATTTCTCGTCGGTCGCGACGCGGCAATATGGCACCAAATCGGAATTCGCGGTGCATAAGGCGGAAAGCCCGCAGGCCGGAGGGGCGCTTGGCGGCATGTTGCAGGGAACGTCGCTGGCAACCTCACAGGATTCCATCGCAGTGCAGGGCTATCTGCAATCGCGCGAGGCGATGATGCGGCTGGAAGGCGATGTCGGGTTCCGCGAGGCTTTTATGGGCGCGGCAATCGACCCGATTCTGCGCCTGCCGCCCGAGGCCTCGTTGGAAGATGCATATAAGCTCTATAAATCCCATATCCTGATTTCCTATGACCCGTCCGAGGGCATCATCCGGATGGAAGCGATTGCCCCGGATCCGCAGCTTTCGGTCGAATGGTCAAAGCAGCTGATTTCCTATGCCGAGGAACAGGTTGACCAGCTTACCCACCGCCTGCGCGAAGATGCGATGCAGTCTTCGGACGAAGGTTATACGGATGCCGAGGTCAAGCTGCTCGAAGCGCAGCAGAAAGTCATCACGCTGCAGGAACAGTTCAAGGTTCTCAATTCCGAGACCGAGCTGACGCTGCTGACCACGCAGATCGGCACGCTGGACAATCAGCTGATCCAGGAACGCCTGTCGCTGGCGCAGATGGAGGCGAACCCGAACCCCAACGCCGCCCGGCTGGAGCCGGTCAAGCGCCGGATCATCACGCTAGAGGCCGAGATCGCGACATTACGTACCCGGCTGACCGAAGGCCAGGGCGGCGAGAGCTCTCTGGCGCAGATCCAGGGCCAGCTGCGGCTTGCCCAGGCCGAGGTCGAGACGCGTCAGATGTTGCTGGCGCAGTCGCTGCAGGCCAAGGAAACCGCACGGATCGCCGCGAACAGCCAGACCCGCTATCTGTCGATCTCGGTGGCGCCGGTGCCGCCCGATGTGCCGACCTATCCTCGCGTCTTCGAGAATACCCTTGTAACACTGCTGATTCTGATCGGCATTTATCTGATGATCTCGATGACGGTGGCGATCCTGCGCGAACAGGTCTCGTCCTGATCCTTCACTGGTCCTGACCTTTCAACAACAGAAAAAAGGGCGGCCTTCGGGTCGCCCTTTTTCAATCTGCTCTGGCTGCCGGTGCCCCTCAGGCCACCTGCCCGGCCGCCCAGCCCGAAGACCAGGCCCATTGGAAATTATACCCGCCAAGCCAGCCGGTGATATCCACCAGCTCGCCCACCACATAAAGACCCGGCACCGCCTTCGCCTCCATGGTCTTTGCGTCCAACCCGTCGGTATCGACACCGCCCAGCGTGACCTCGGCCGTGCGATACCCTTCTGAGCCCACCGGCACCAGTTGCCAGTCATGCAACCCCGCCGCCAGCTGGTCGAGCTTTGCATCCGCCATTTCCGCCAGAGGCCCCGGCTCTGCCTGGCCCAGATGTTTTGCCAGCCGCTCCGGCAGCACCGGGCTCAGCGCCTGGGTCAGCGTGCCCCTCCCGCCCTTGCGTTTCGCGGCCTTCAGCAATGCGGCAAAGCCTGCGTCCCGCGCCCGCCCCGGCAGAAGATCGACCGAGATCCGGTCGCCCTCGCGCCAATAGCTCGAGATCTGCAAGACAGCCGGCCCCGACAGCCCGCGATGGGTAAAGAGCATTGCCTCATCGAATCGCCCGCCCCGGCAGCTGATCTGCACCGGCGCCGAGACCCCGGCCAGCGGCGAGATCCAGGCCAGTTCCTGTTCCGCAAATGTCAGCGGCACCAGGGCCGGACGCGTATCCGTCACCCTGAGCCCGAGGCTTTCCGCCACCCGGTATCCCCAGGGGCTGGCTCCCATTTTCGGGATCGACTTGCCCCCGGTGGCCAGCACAAGCGACCGCGTCTCCTGCACCCCGCGCGGCGTGGCCACGCGAAAGCCATCGCCCGACCGGCTCACCTCTCCGGGTTCCGTCGCAAGCCAGAGCTCGACCCCGGCCTCGCGCATTTCCCCGACCAGCCAGGCCACGACCTGTTTCGCCGATCCGTCGCAGAAAAGCTGCCCCAGTGTCTTTTCATGCCAGGCGATCCCGGCCTGATCGAATCGCGACACCACATCCCACTGGCTGAACCGCTTGAGCGCCGAAAGCGCGAAACGCGGATTGGCCCCGAGGTAGTTCCCGACCCCGATGCCGGTATTGGTGAAATTGCAGCGCCCGCCACCCGAAATGCGGATCTTCTCGCCCGGATTCGCGCTATGTTCGATCACAAGCACCCGCCGCCCGCGTCGTCCCGCCTCAACAGCCGCAAGCATCCCCGCCGCCCCGGCGCCAAGCACGATGACATCCCAGATCCCCGCCATACAAACTCCTGCCAAATTTCCTTCATATCCCCTCTTGCAGCCTGCAAGAGCCTTCGCTAAACACCCGCTCACGGTTGGGGCGTCGCCAAGTGGTAAGGCAGCGGTTTTTGGTACCGCCATTCCCAGGTTCGAATCCTGGCGCCCCAGCCAATCTTCCTGTGACAGTTGAGAAGACCAGCCGCAAGCGGGAAACCGTGTGCGGGCAAGGGGTTGGACTGTTGACGGTTTGGGGCGGCGAGGACGGAATGCCCCAGGGAGTGCCCCAGCGGGTTGGGTTCTTTCCAGCAGAGTCAGACTGGTGTTACGCTGATCGTGGATCAACCGGAACCCGATCAGATGCCGAACAAAATCAGGCTGCCCGTTTATCTCGATCAGTGCGTAATCAGCAGGTTGCAACCCGACAGCCCAGAGCGCGACGACCTGCTCGCCACGCTGAAGCTCATGGCCGAGAAGGGAGCAACCTTCGTCTACTCCTGGCTCAACGTTGAAGAGGCGCGGTCGTCAGACAGGCCTGAAATATTCGTTGTAATCCTCGAAGAGCTTTCTGCTTGGCTGTTGGAACCCAGCGGCAAATCTGATGGCAAGGCGACTCTCTCCCATGATCGGGCTCGGGAGCTTATCCTGGCCGAAAATGGACCCGCCGACGATGCAATGCGCGTCATGGAAGACCTGCTCAAGCCGCTCCACTTCAGCACCGGCTGGCTGGGTGATATGACGGAGAATGATCTACGAGCAGACATGCTCGCTGACATGGAGGCGTTCTGGACCTCGATGGAGACAGAGCTGCCTACGTTCACACACGGACATCTCCGGCTGGCGGGCAACAATATGTCCAACCTGATACAGGACATCCCACTGGAGCGCCTCAAGATCGAGCAGTTGCAGTGGCAATCAGAGCTCCGTCAATGCCTTCCACAGAATCCTGCGCAGTTGGATCAGGTGCCCGCAGCAGAAGCAGTCGATTTCTTGCTTGCCAGCATGGATGAACGAGCCAGAGCTGAAATCAGCGGTCTCTATCCGCAAGGGTTCTGGGCATCGCCAACCGAACGCGAGGATGGTACCCTGACCAGCTTTGCCTTCATGCTCTTCATGATGGGACTGGTCAGAGACAAAAGGACACGCACGAAAGGTCTGCAAAGACGCCAGCAGCACTTCCGGGGCCAGTTTCGCGACTGCCACCATATTGAGCTAGCCTCCGTCTGTCCGGTTTTCGCCACATGGGACAAGGGTGCGGCAAGACTTGCTAAGACAGCATACTCATATGCAGGCGCTATAACCGAAGTTCTTCATATTTCCAAAGTCAAAGGGTGAACCTGCCACTCCTCATGGCGCATCGACCATCAGCGCAAAACCGGGCTTCGTCAGGGCAACACAGGCATCAAGCTGGTGGCCGAGGTGGGCGTTAGCAGTCATTGGTGTGGGGCCTCTGGAGGGTCAGGTCAGGCAGGTGGTAGCTGGTAGAAAGATCAGCCTGATCGCGCATAGTTCCTTCAACGCTCAGCCAAAATTATTATGTATCAGTATGTTAACCTACATGGGTCATTCTTGGACATGGTGCTTCGAGCGATGGGACAGGGGAGGCAATAGGTATAAATATGGGGAAGAAGGGATGATGAAGGCTGAAGAAGAGGAGCAGCTTCTTCAAGGCTACACCCCCTCCTTCATCTTCCTCTGCTTCATCCCGAAAGGAACAACCTCCAGCCCCTTAGTTTCTTCCCAGACCTTCAGCCTCCGAAGATACCCCTCGCAGCGACCATCTTTCTTCTTCTCGGGTCTCATTAGAGGTGCAGGACTACGACCTTCCCCTCGGCGACGACCGATCTTTCGTTCTCCCCCTGCCAAAGGCAAAGGCCGACCGACGACTTCTGCTGCCGCCTGAACCATGAAGTTCCTGACTTCCTCCCGATGGACGGAAGGTACGATCACACTGTCATGCACCGTCAGCACCGGAAGCCCGGCGTCAGTGCAGCGTTTGATCACCCTTTCGACGATCTGCGAGTCTGTGAACATCAAGCCAATGCCCTGATCCTTGCAGAGGTAGCCATGCAGCCAAGGCACCTACTGTTTCAGCACCAGTAATGCCTTCTTCAGCTGCGCGTCCTTCAGATGCTTGCCCCGATGGTCGTTCTCCAGCCCATTCCTGAAGGCGGCGCAAGCCTTCGGAAGATCACTGGCATTCAGCGCGGTCAGGACCAGCAGCTTCACCAGCTTCCTCTGTTCGGCCTCATCAAACCCCGGAAGCGTTCCCGGTGGTAAGACGTAAGGATCAGTCATCACCTCAACCCCCTCGCGGGCTGCAAGGATCTCCGACCTTGCCGACTGGTGGCCGACGATAGACGCGGTGAAATGCTCCGGGACGCCCGCCCGTTCGCACTGGGTCACGAACCACTTCCGGGTGCTATGGAAGACCACGCCGGGTCGTGAGAGCCCCAGAGAGGTCCGCAGGGACGCAAAGCGCTTGGTTACGATGGAAACGGTCAGATCAGGAAACAGCCGCCCCTGTCCCGGCAGTCTGGCCAGCAGCGGGGTCAGGGCCGAGTGCAGAGGAATAAACCGTTCCGCCGCATCGGTCTTTAGCGACCGGACCTCGTTGGGACGTATCCAGGCGAACCAGCCCAGATTGCCCTTCCAGACCAGATCACCCCGAACCAGCCCCACCGCCTCACCAGCCCGCATCCCGGTCAGCAGGCAGAAGGTCAGAACATCGCCTATGCGGGGATCATCCTGCGCCAGCAACAGCCTGACCTCGGCATCGGTCAGCGCAGCATAGCTCCGGTTCTTGCCCTTCGCCTCCACCCTGACCGTGCTGAAAGGGTTCTGGATGTGCATGGACTTGAAATCGATCGTAAGCGAAGCATCGGGCGTCTCTGACATTCTCTAGGATTATGTTGCAGCCTTCAGGGGGCTAAGAAGGAACCCCCAAAAATGGCTACTCACCACCAGACCCGCACCGTGACACCTCCTAGGGTGTCTGCTCTTCGTTGGCTGGTCAGTCGGCTCGGTGGCCGCAGATGATCAACGGCCTCGGCATCGAAAAAATATACCTCTGGACCCAGCCAATCGATTTCCGCAAGGGCATCGACGGGCTGCAATCTCTCGTCGTCTCGCAGTTCGGCCTCAAGCCTTTCAGCGGCGCGATTTTCATCTTCAGGTCACGCCGCGCAGACCGCTTGAAAATGGTCTTCTGGGATGGCTCTGGCGTGGTTCTCGTTTTGAAGCGCCTTGAGGATCGCCCATTTACTTGGCCAACACCAACCGGAGACGCGCTGATAATATCGAACAGCCAGTTCTCAGCCCTGTTTGAAGGCATTGATTGGCGGCAGGTTTTTCCGCGTCTCACTCATACTCCGACAAGCCTATGATGGTCACCCATATGCAACCAGTTTGCGCGGAGGATCGTCCATCCAAGCGTATTGGCCTATTCTCTCTTCTCTACGGAACTGAGGATCCAAAATTCAGCGAGACATGCAGCATTGTGGCATCCGAACACAATGATGGAACTCGCAATAAGGAGCTGTCCGACACGAATAGTTTGACGTCGAACTCAATTGAGATCCGCACCAGCACACGGGGTGATAGATCCACTCCGACAGATCTTGAATGTCAAATACTCACCAATTTCCATCCGATGTCGTCATTTAGTTCGACAGCGAAGCGGATCGTTACACAGGCAGTAAATATAGGGGGGCAGCCATGCGGAGTGAAGATGGAAACATCGTCCCGACGTCCATCGAAATTTGGGGCATCTCAGTTCTGACTACCGCTCGCGGACGGCGCCAGTGGCCCAATGATATCAAGCAAATGGCCCTACACAAAGTCGCGTCTGGAACCGCAATTGCGAAGGTCGCGCGAGAGATTGGTGTCAATGACTGCATCTTGCGAAGATGGATCAAAGGCAAACATGCTGCAACTGCAGGCGAGCCACGTTTCATTCAGATCGAAGTCTCAGAACCGCCGCGGATTTCGCGGGCATTTGTTCCCCTAGCGAAGGATCCCACAGAAATCCATTCGGAGCAATCGGACCTTACACGTGACGCCTATGATTGCGCGCTGTGTGTTGGATCATTGACCTTGAAATTCCCTGCCAGGATAGGTTCAGAACGTCTCTCCAATATAATCCGAGCGATTGCTCAATCGCAGGAAAATCACCTTGGAAATTTGACCACAGTTCCTTAGCCCAACGGGTTTCGGTCTAAATTAAGATTCCCATGAAGAATAGTTTGCTCCGGAAAGTCTCTGGCTTTTCCGAATGGGCACGCATGCAAAAGGTTTCGCCGTAATGACTACTATACCCAAGCTCGGGATCAGACTGTTCGATCCGGATCAGACCCCCGACGTCCTCTGCCAACGCTTTTTGACCCATCTCGCGACGCTCCGGTCCGCCAAGGATCCGGAGCTTGCCGGAAAGCCTTTGCGCCCCGTTATCATCACCGCCGTTGCCAGAAAGCTGATCACCACCGCAAACGCGCTATGCAAAACCCGTCAGAAATGGGCAGCTCAGGCTTGCTGAAAGATACAATTGCTAGGGGATAAGAAACAAAGCCCGGAGCTTTGCGTGCCAGAGTCTAGCTTTTCTCAGGCCGAACGCTGAAAATAATTCGGGGCACTATAACCATATAGGGCCGATACACAGCTTATTCACCGGATCAACATGGGCGGTGATCTTCGGATCAGCCGCCAGCAGATCCGTACTTTGGGTCGCTGATTCCAACACCGGCATGATGCTGCGTACTGGGGCTTTTAAGCGCTCGAAATGGAAATGAGCTTCACACGACACTGCCGCCCGAGTCAGCATTTCATTTAGATCGAAGCTCGCCATGGTGATCCCGTGCTCCCGGCAAAGCTCAGTCGCGGCTACGCCGCTTTCAGTCAGACGCAGCACAGCCATGATCTACGGGTTCCGCGAAGCGGCACTTTCTCATTCGAATCTCCTCAGCTCACGGCTCACGGCTCACGGCTCACGGCTCACGAGAAAACTCTACAAATGCAGCCCCGTAATCATGGGGAGGATTGCCCTCCGACCTCCGGGTGCAGCGCGCCATCAAAGAGCAGAAACGTCAAGGCGGCTCTCGTCGCAAATCGGGGTGTCTGGCGCTGACGTGTCAGTGACCACGACCGGCTGCGCGCCCAAAGCGCCGAAGAAATGCTGCATGACCAGACTGACCCCGAAATCGTTCACATTCCTCTGGTCCGGTTCGAAGAACATCCCCCGTGCTGGATGAGAGGAAATGATCTCGTAGGAGGGAAAGTAAAAGATATCCTCATGACTGCGGGCAAGGTCCCCCGCGACTGCACGCAAGGTCGCCTTCGACTGGCCGGTCGCGACAAGTACATGCCCGCCCGATGCCGTCGCCGCCAGCGGCACCGGCGACACCGTCAGGATCATCCGCCCCACCGGGTTGATGCTGTGCAAAAGCTTGCGGAACTCGGTCAGATCCGCGAGCACATCTGCATAGCTGAAATTGACGAATTCGTGGATTTGCGGATCATAGACTCCTGCCACCGTTCCGGGCGCAGTCGGATAAACCGTGCCATCGCGGCGGTCGCGCCAGGCCTCGGTCAGGCCCAGCGTGAAGACCATCACATCCAGCGTTTTGAGCATATCGAGCACCGCCCGCAGATGCATGGCCCGCAACGCCAGCACATCCGCCGCCTGCGCATGGCCGACCGGATCAACCGAAGGGCGCAGCGCATCGACATGGCGCTGGCCCAATGGCCAGACAATATCCAGCGGCTGCCGCAGGCCCATTGCCTCCTGTGTCAGCTGCAAGAGCTGCCGGGCCGTATAGACATTGCCATAGCGGCAGGTGAACAGACCATACCCATTCTGCCGGGCCTCTGCTTCAGTCAGGAAATCAGGCGCGGGCTCCATGTCCAGATAGCCCTGACCGCGCAGGCGCAGATGGCGTCCGATATGCTGGGCAAAACAACTGCCTGCCGTGGCGATCCGCGCCCCCTCGGGCACAGGGATCGGCTCGGCCAGGTCCTTAAGGTCGGCGTAGTGACGCCCCCCAACGGCCGCGCGCCAATAGGCTCGTTCCGGCAGATCCGAGTAAGGGTGGCTCATGCCCTGATCTCCTTTACCCAGGCGGCAATGCGGTCTGCGATATTAATCTGGCGCGGATCAGCCGGCTTTGTCTTGCCACCCCTGCCCGCAGCGGGCGCGGCAATCCGTTCCTGCATCGTCGTAAAATAGCCTGCGATCCCGACCAGACTGGCGTCCGGAGCTTCTACCGCCGCCCTGACCCAAAGCGCCCAGAGGGCCGGATCAAAGCTGTGACCGACAAGGCCGGGCAGAAAGGTGCTGAGGAACATGAGCTTTTGCGGATTGTTCAGCCTCGCAAGCGCTGGCAGGGTCTGATTGGTGATGTGATGATCGGTCGCATTTTGCAACCAAAGCACTTTTCCGGCCATCCTGGGCCCAAGAACAATTGAGGCATCGGTCATGATCCGGCTTTCGATCTCCTCGATGGAAAGGTCGGGCCAGCAGATCTCATAATAGCGACGAACGGTAGGTTGATAATAGATTGATATGTTGGTCAAAGGGTTACACAGGACTGCGATGCTATCCTCGAAGCGGCTCGCCTGCAAAAGCGCAGGATGGCCGCCGGCGGATCCTCCGACAAAGATGATCCGCTCGGGTTTGATGCTTTCTGCGACCGACTGTATCACGGCAGTAATCTGCGCGGGCGTGTCACCAAGGTGATTGCCGGCAAAAAAACAGGCCGCGAGATCATCCGCCATCGCAAGTGACGGGTCGGCAATCGACAATAAAATCGTCTCGCGCCGATCCGGAGCCGACAGGATGAAGCGACCGTCAAATACCGGAATCTTCATCTTTTCCCGGTTGACCCCGCCATGGAACGCCACCACCAGCGCTACGCCAGTCAGATCCCCGCGCGGCGCCGCGAGAACCCGTACCGGCAACCGCTGAGGCCCTGTACCGGAGACAGCGATTTCTATCGTCGTTCCCAGAACTTTCGGGGATCGCGCCAGGAGCATTGCCCCCAGATCCGATACATCAACCACTTCATATGCCACTTCCGAAGGGGGAACAGTCACCTGCACCATGTCGGCACTTTCCTTTTGCAAAGCTTGTAGCGGTTCTGCAGTGAAATCATCTCATTATACGTAACTCTATCAACCCCCTGTTACGTCAAATAAAACCATTCTCTTTCGCTGTAATATGGCAAAATTCCGCCCTGCAGTATTGCTGCCCCCAGGTATTGATTTGGCGACGGCTTCCCACCCCATTCATATCCGATCAGACGAGGCTTGCAAATCCCAGGGTGCGCCGACTGGTGCCAACCGGTGCCCCTGACGTTTCATTGCAAGCACAGGTTGCCCTCTGAAAAACCTGGTACATGTAAGGGAGAAAAGAAGTAACAGAGGTAAGGCAGAGGGTGTAAGCTGGACAGATCAGTTTGATCGCGCATATTCCCCACATCTCTCAACTAAAATATTTCTGTATCAACATGTTATCCCAAATAAGCCACTCTCTGGCCTGGTGCATGGAGATATAGGACCGGGGGGGGTAACGGGTATAAATATGGGGAAGAAGGGAGGATGAAGACCGAAGAAGAGCAGCACTTTCTTCGGGGCTACACGCCCTGCTTCACCTTCCTCTGCTTCATCCCGAAAGGCACAACCTCCAGCCCTTTCCCCTCTTCCCAGGCCTAAAGCCTCCGAAGATATGCGAAACAGAGGGTCGGCTATCAGAGCACTCTTGTCCGCGCTGCCGCTCCTCCGCATGCGTTTTACGAACTGTCGTGACGCAGCGGTATCATTGCGCAAATCCACCAAAGACAAGAAGATGAACAGGAAAACGACATCAGACCGAGGCCGGAATGGCTGCGAAAGCGATCCCTGCCCCTTCCGGCCCCGACGAGGCAAGTGGCTGTCATGGTCGGAAATCGACACCGGACTGCGACCCGCCCTGCGATTGTGACGGCCCGTGAGAGGTCCGGCCTGAGACGGATGGAGGAAAGACGATGACTGACGCTTATATCTATGACGCCTTGCGCAGCCCGCGCGGGCGCGGGCGCCCGGATGGCGCGCTGCATGAGGTCACCTCGGTCGCGCTTTCGGCGCAGATGCTGAACGCGGTGCAGACCCGCAACGGGCTGCAAGGCCATGCGGTCGAGGATGTGATCTGGGGCAATGTCACGCAAGTGGGCGAACAGGGCGGCTGCCTGGCGCGCTCGGCAGTGTTGCTCTCGGATCTGGACGAGGCCATCCCCGGCCTCTCGATCAACCGGTTCTGTGCCAGCGGCATGGAGGCGGTGAACCTTGCCGCCAACCAGGTGAAGGCCGGCGCGGGACAGGCCTATATCGCCGGCGGGGTCGAAATGATGAGCCGGGTTGCCATGGGCTCGGACGGGGCCGCGATTGCGGTGGATCCGGCGCTGACATTCAAAACCCATTTCGTGCCGCAGGGGATTTCGGCGGATATCATCGCGACGAAATTCGGCTTTTCGCGGCAACAGGCCGACCAGCTGGCCGCCGAAAGCCAGGCCCGGGCGGCGGCGGCCTGGGCGGATCAGCGTTTCGCGAAATCCATCGTGCCGGTCCGTGACATCAACGGCCTCACCATCCTCGATCATGACGAATATATGCGCCCCGGCACCACGGCCGAGGCCCTGGGCGCGCTGAAAGCCAGTTTCAGAGACATCGGCGAGGTGATGCCCGGCTTCGACAGGATCGCGCTGATGAAATACCCCGAGCTGGAGCGGGTGACCCATATCCACCATGCCGGAAATTCATCGGGGATTGTCGATGGCGCGGCGGCGGTGCTGATAGGCAATGCCGAATTCGGCCGGGCGCAGGGGCTGAAGCCGCGCGCGCGGATCCGGGCGACGGCGAAGATCGGCACCGATCCGACGATCATGCTGACCGGTCCGGTGCCGGTGACCGAAAAGATCCTGAGAGAATCCGGTCTGAAGATCGGCGATATCGACCTGTTCGAGGTCAATGAGGCCTTTGCCGCGGTGGTTTTGCGGTTCATGCAGGCGTTTAGCGTCTCGCCCGATCGCGTGAACGTCAATGGCGGTGCAATCGCGATGGGGCACCCGCTGGGCGCTTCGGGCGCGATCATCATCGGCACCCTGCTGGATGAAATGGAGCGGCGCGACCTGACCCTCGGCCTTGCCACTTTGTGCATCGCATCCGGCATGGGCGCCGCCACCATCATCGAGAGGGTCTGATGAAAAAGCTCGATCTGACAAAGGTTCCGATCAGGACCGGCTCCCTCTACCCACCGCCCTATGCTGAAATGATGGAGGGGCGCTCCAGCCTGCGGCTCGGGCAGGCCGCCGGGCTGACGCAATTCGGCGTCAATCTGGTGACGCTGAAACCCGGGGCGCTGTCGAGCTTACGCCACTGGCACCGGACGGAAGATGAGTTCGTCATGATGGTGGCGGGCGAATGCGTGATGATCACCGATGACGGTGAAGAGATCATGCGCGTGGGCGATTGCGCCGGTTTTCCCGCTGGCGCGCCGGACGGGCATCACTTCATCAACCGGGGCGATACGCCGGCGGTGTTCGTCGTCATCGGCGCGAAGGCGCGCGAAGAGGTGGTGACCTGTTCAGATGTCGACATGGTGCTGACTGTCACCGATGGCGCCTGTGTTTACACCCATAAGGACGGGCGCCCCTGGCAGCCCGAGGGAGAGGAAAATGGCTGATTTCATCTGGGATCTCGACGCAGACGGCGTGGCGACCATCACCTGGGATACCCCCGGCAAATCGATGAATGTCATGTCGATGGCAGGCTTTGCCGAACTTGATGCGCTGATCGACCGGGCGCTGACCGACGCGGCCGTGAAGGGGGTGGTGATCACCTCGGGCAAGAAGGATTTCGCCGGCGGCATGGATCTGAATGTGCTGGCCGGGATGCGGGCGGGGGGGGCCCGGGCGATCTTTGACGGCGTGATGCAGATGCATACTGTGCTGCGCAGGATCGAACTCGCGGGCATGGATTTCAAGACGAAGAAGGGGGCCAAACCCATCGTGGCGGCGCTGCCCGGCACCGCGCTCGGCATCGGGCTGGAGCTGCCGCTGGCCACCCATCGCATCTTTGCCGCTGATAACCCGAAGGCGAAAATCGGTCTGCCCGAAATCAAGGTCGGCATCTTCCCCGGCGGCGGCGGCACCACACGGGTGTCGCGGAAGCTTGGCGCGATGATGGCTGCACCCATCCTGCTGGAAGGCAGGCTCTCGGATCCGAAAGGCGCGAAAGCGGCCGGGCTGATTGATGAGGTCGTGCCGGCGGATGATCTGATCGGGGCCGCAAAGGCCTGGGTTCTGGCCGCGAAAGACGCAGATCTGGTGAAGCCCTGGGATGACAAAGGGTATAAATTCCCCGGCGGCGCGCCCTATCATCCGGCAGGGTTCATGACCTTTGTCGGCGCCTCGGCCATGGTGAACGGCAAGACGCAAGGCGTGTTTCCGGCGGCGAAGGCGCTGTTATCGGCGGTCTATGAAGGATCGCTGGTGCCCTTTGACCAGGCGCTGAAGATCGAGGCGCGGCAGTTTACCTCTGTGCTGATGAACCCGTCCTCCTCGGCGATGATCCGGTCTTTGTTCATCAATAAAGAGGCGCTTGAGAAAGGCGCGAACCGGCCCAAAGTCGCCGATCAGACGGTAAAACGGCTGGGCGTGCTGGGCGCGGGCATGATGGGCGCGGGCATCGCCTATGTCGCCGCCAATGCGGGGATCGAGGTTGTACTGATCGACGCGACGCAAGAGGCCGCAGATCGGGGCCGCGCGCATTCGGGGAGCCTGCTCGACAAGGGGATCAAACGCGGCAGGATCAGCCCCGCGCAAAAAGACGAGGTGCTGTCACGCATCACCGCCACCACCGATTACGCAGCGCTGCGCGGCGTTGATCTGATCGTCGAGGCGGTATTCGAGGACGCCAAAGTCAAGGCCGGTGTCACGAAACTGGCCGAGGAAGCGGCGGGTGCGGATGTGATACTCGCCACCAATACCTCGACCCTGCCGATCACCGGGCTGGCCGCCGCCAGCGCGCGGCCCGAAAATTATATCGGCATTCATTTCTTCTCGCCCGTCGACAAGATGATGCTGGTCGAGATCATTCGCGGCAAGAAAACCGGTGACCGCGCGGTGGCGAAAGCGCTCGATTTCGTGCGCCAGATCCGCAAGACGCCGATTGTGGTCAATGATGCGCGCTTCTTCTACGCCAATCGCTGCATCATTCCTTACATCAACGAAGGCATCCGCATGGTCGCCGAGGGCATCGAACCGGCGCTGGTCGAAAATGCCGCGAAACTTCTGGGGATGCCGCTCGGGCCGTTGCAGCTTGTCGATGAGACCTCGATCGAGCTTGGGGTGAAGATCGCCAAAGCAACCAAAGCCGCGATGGGCGCCGATTACCCCGATGAGGCAGTCGACAAGGTGATCTTCTGGCTGGCCGATCAGGGGCGGCTGGGCCGCAAGACCAATGCCGGATTTTACGATTACAGCGAAAAAGGCGAACGCCTGGGGCTCTGGGAAGGGCTGGCCAGGAAATACCCTGCCGACAAGGTGCAGCTTTCGCTTGCCGATGTGCAGCACCGGCTGTTGATGGCCCAGGTGCTGGAGGCTGTCCGGGCGCTGGAAGAAGGCGTGCTGACCGATATCCGCGAAGGCGATGTCGGCGCGATCCTGGGCTGGGGGTTTGCCCCCTGGTCAGGCGGGCCATTCGGCTGGCTCGACATTATCGGGGCGGCGCGTGCCGTGCAGATCTGCCGCGAGCTGACTGCGCAATTCGGACGCCGCTTCGAGGCCCCGGCCCTGCTGCGCGAGATGGCAGAAAAGGGTACGGCCTTTTACGGCCAGCCGGGCGCAACCAGGGCCGCCTGACCCGCACAGGCCCGCAAAACAGCCGAAGCAACAGTCCGGACCCGCAAGGCGGGCCCGGGCTTTTCTCTGCCACGATGCGGCGCTAGTCTCGCCGCTGATCCCGGCGCAGGGCGCTGGCAGTAAACAGGGACGTCCGGATATGATCAGAGGCTACCAGAGCCAGGGCATGCGGCTGGCTTCCGTCCCGCCGGAAAACTTTATCCCTTCGACCTTTGGCCGGCTCAGCCCCGAGACGCCGGTTCTGGCGGGGGACAGCTCTGCCGCCACTGCGGCCCTGCGCGATATGGTCTGGATCGACATCGAGGCGCCGACCCATGCCGAGGAAGACCTGATCGAGAACGCGCTCGGCTTTGGCATCCCGACCCGCGAGGATATGCAGGAAATCGAGCCCTCGTCGCGGATCTATGTCGAGGATGGCGTGCTGTATCTGACCGCCCAGGTGCTCGCCTCGCCCGATATGAAGCAGCTCATGATCGGGCCGGTGACCTTCATGGTGCAGCCCGCCCGTCTGGTGACGGTGCATTATCACCGCCCCGGCTCTTTCGCGTTTTTCGCCGATTGGGCGGCGCGCCATGACACCCCCTGTTCGACCGGGATCGCGACCCTGCTCGGGCTGATGGAGGCGATGGTCGACCGGCTTGCCGATATCCTGGAAAACGAGGCCCGCCAGCTGGATGATCTGTCAAAGACGATCTTTGACAGCCGCAACGCAGCCAGCGATGCGCTGTCGGGCGTGGTGACCCGGATTGGCGCCGCCGAAGACCGCAACGGCAAGATCAATGAAAGCCTTTCGACGATCCAGCGGGTGCTGGGCTATCTTTCGGTGCCCGGCGCTGTGGCCGCGAAAGAGGCGCTTAAGGGCATCGACCGCGACCAGCTGAAAAGCCTGATCCATGACGTGCGGTCCTTGCGTGAAGTCGCGGCGGTTCAGGCAGAGAAAGTGCGGTTTCAGCTGGATGCGACGCTGGGCGTGATCAATATCCGCCAGTCCGACATCATCAAGGTCTTCTCGGTTGTGGCGTTCGTCTTCCTGCCGCCGACGCTGATCGCCAGCATCTACGGCATGAATTTCGAACATATGCCGGAACTTGCGGTGAAATGGGGCTATCCTGCGGCGCTGGTGATGATGGTGGTCTCGGCCGTGGCGCCCTGGCTGTTCTTCCGCTGGAAGAAATGGCTCTGAGGAAAGGCGACAACCACCTTCACCCCGCTGTTGCAATCGACGGTTAGGGAACAGGGCGCAACGACCTGAGGTGCTGCCATGTCCCCCCGCCTTCTTTCCGCAGTTTCTGTTTTCGCCCTGCTGGCCAGCCCGGCGCTCTCCCAGAGCTTCAACCGCATCGCGTCTTTCCCGGTGATCGCCAATATGGCCGATGGCGAGGACAAATCGCGCGAATCCTCGGCCGAGATCATCTCGGTCTCGAAAGACGGCAACACGCTGATCTATACCGACAGCCCGCTGGGCGGCGTTGGCCTGATCGACATCACCGACGCCAAAGCCCCGAAACCGCTAGGCAATATCGATCTGCATGGCGAGCCGACCACGGCCTATATCATCGGCGACAAGGCCGTGGTGGGCGTCAATACCTCGGAAAGCTATGCCAATCCTTCGGGCCGTCTTGCGATCATCGATATTGCGACGGCAACCGAGACCGGATCCTGCGATCTGGGCGGCCAGCCGGATTCGGTCGCCGTGGCCCCTGATGAGAGCTTTATCGCCGTCGCGATCGAGAATGAGCGCGACGAAGACCTGGGCGATGGCGGGCTGCCGCAAATGCCGGCGGGCTATGTGGTGAAACTGCCGCTGAAAGATGGCGCCCCCGATTGCGCGAATCTGCAAAAGATCGACATGACCGGCCTTGCGAGCGTTGGCGGCGAAGATCCGGAACCGGAATTCGTCGATATCAATGCAGCCGGTGAGATCGTCGTCACGCTGCAGGAAAACAACCATATCGTGGTGATCGGCGCGGACGGCCAGATCGCTTCGCATTTCTCTGCCGGCGAGGTCGTGCTGGAGAACATCGATACCAAAACCGACGGCAAGCTCGACTTCACCACCACAACCGACCCGATCCCGCGCGAACCCGATGGCGTGCAATGGATCGACAATGACCATTTCGCCACCGCCAATGAAGGCGACTGGAAGGGCGGCTCGCGCGGGTTCACGATCTGGAAAAAGGACGGCACGATCGTCTGGGATTCCGGCAACAGCCTTGAACATGCGATCATCGGGATCGGCCATTACCCCGAGAAACGCTCGAAAGCCAAAGGGATCGAGCCGGAGGGCATGGAGTTTGCCCGCTTCGGCGACACGCCCTATCTTTTCGTGCTGTCCGAACGTGGTTCGGTCGCGGCGGTCTATGATGTAACCGATCTTGCAGCCCCGAAACTGACCCAGCTTTTGCCCTCGGGCATCTCGCCCGAAGGCGTCATGGCGATCCCTTCGCGCAACCTGCTGGTCACCGCGAATGAGGCCGATCTGGGCGAAGACGGTGCCGCGCGGGCGCATGTGATGATCTATGAGCGGAGCGATGCCGCGCCCGCCTATCCGATGCTGACCTCTGCCGGGGCGGAGACGCTGATCGGCTGGGGTGCGCTTGGTGCGCTGGCCTCGGTTGAGGGCGTCGAAGGCCGTCTCTTTGCCGCCTCCGACAGTGTCTACAGCGCGATGCCCTCGATTTACGAGATCGACATCACCTCAAAGCCCGCGAAGATCATCGCCCAGACCGTGGTGACGCGCGGCGGCCAGCCGGCGCAGAAGCTTGATATCGAAGGGCTGACCTCGGATGGCGAAGGCGGGTTCTGGCTGGCGAATGAGGGGAATGCCGAGAAGCTGGTGCCTCATGCGATCCTGCGCGTGAATGCGAAAGGCGAGATCAGGGAAGAGATCTCGCTGCCGGTTGAATTGCTGGCGCATCAGACCCGCTTCGGCGCTGAAGGGATCGCGAAAGTCGGCAATGTGCTCTGGGTCGCGATGCAGCGCGAATGGGGCGATGACCCGAAGGGTCAGGCAAAGCTGCTGGCCTATGACCTTGACGCAAAAGAATGGAGCGCCGTCGCTTATCCGCTGGAGCCAAAGGGCGAGGGCTGGATGGGGCTGTCGGAACTGACCGTCCATGGCGATCATGCCTATGTCATCGAACGCGACAATCTGATCGGCGATGCGGCGGTGGTGAAAAAGATCTTCCGCGTGAAACTGGCCGATCTGAAGCCGGTGAAACTGGGCGAGACCCTGCCCGTCATCGCCAAGGAAGAGGTTCGCGACCTGATCCCCGAGCTGAAATCGTTGACCAATGGCTATGTGGTCGACAAGGTCGAGGGTCTGGCATTCGATCACGAGGGCAATGCCTGGATCGTCACCGATAATGACGGCGTCGATGACAGTTCGGGCGAGACCCTGTTCTGGAACGCCGGCAAGCTCTGACCAGCCGCTTCTTTCACTGATAAAAGGCCGGGCTCCACCCGGCCTTTTCCTGTTCTGCGCCAGCCCACGTGGCAGAAATCCCCCCTTGCGGAGGGTCTTATGCCAACGGATCCTACGGCGGTTCTGCCCTTTCCTGTCAGGTATCATGTCGTCGCAGCCCCGCACCACCCGCAGCCTTGAACGCCGTATGGGCACAAGGGTGCGCTCTGCCCTGCCCTATGGCCTCGCAGAGCTGGTGATGTTCGTGCTGAAACAGGGTTGGGCCTGCCTGTTTGGCGGGTTGTTGCTGGTGGCGATCCTGGTCAGCCGCGCGGTCTGGCACCCCGACTGGGCGCTGGCGCGATACGATTTCCTGTTTCTCTTCGCGATTGCCACCCAGGCCCTGTTTCTCTGGACCAGGCTCGAGACCTGGGACGAGGCGCGCGTTATCCTCCTCTTCCACCTGACCGGCACCGCGATGGAATGGTTCAAGGTCGGCGCCGGGTCATGGGCCTATCCCGAAGCGGGGCTGCTGAAGCTGATGGGCGTGCCGCTGTTCTCGGGTTTCATGTATGCGGCGGTGGGCAGCTATATGGTCCGGGTGATCCGCATTTTTGAGATGCGCTTTGCCCCCTATCCACGGTTCTGGATGACCTGGATACTGGCGGGCGCGATCTATGTGAATTTCTTCAGCCATCACGTCCTGCCCGATATCCGTGTCATCCTGTTTGCCGCCACGGTGCTTTTGTTCGGCCGCACCCGGATCTGGTTCCGCATCTCGGACCGGGACTGGTGGATGCCCCTGCCGGTTGCCGCCTTCCTGTCATCACTGGCGCTGTGGATCGCCGAGAATATCGGTACCCTGACCGGCACATGGCTTTATGCCGGGCAGCGGCCGGAGCATCTCGTCAGCTTTGCCAAGATCGGGTCCTGGTATCTGTTGCTCTATGTGGCCTTTGTGACGGTCTCGCTGGTCAGCCGCGAGGCGCTTTACCCGCCCTGGCGTCCGCTGCCCCGCGCCACAAACCGGGATGCGATCAGATCAGCCCGCGCCACAACAGAAAGCCCACAAACCCCGCTGCAACCACAATCAGCGAGAAGGCAATCGAGGTAAGCACACTGCCGCGCCCCCGGCGCCCCTCTCCCCGCGCCAGCGGCGAGAGGTAGCGCAGACAGATATCGTAATCTCGGGCGACAGAGCCCTCATCAATCTGCGCATGCAGTCTTGGATTTTGGGTCATATCCGCCGCCTGGGCGAGCGCCGCTGCCGATTTGCGAACGCGGCGCGGCAATCTGCGCCCGGCATGACGCAGCTTCTGATCGAAATCGCGCCCACGCGCGCCGACCCGCTCGACGAGCAGCTCTTCGACCCTGCCGGCCATCTGGCGGATGGTGACCGCGCTCATGATCTGTCCTCACAATCTGCGGAAACTATCCGTTTTACCGGCGGTTTTCGCAACAGCTCTGGTTCGGGACAATTCGTTTCGATATGGAAACGTTCATGCTTGCAACAGTCCATCACCCCGCTTCCGCCCCGGATGGCTCTGTGCCGCTCCTGATTGTGCATGGCCTGTTTGGCTCGGCGCGCAACTGGGGCGCGATTGCACGCCGGCTGGCCGACCGGCGCGATGTGGTGGCGGTGGACATGCGCAACCACGGCGAAAGCCCGCGCGCCGGCGTACAGGATTACCCGTCCATGGCAGGGGATCTTGCCGAAGTGATTGAAAGCCTTGGCGGCAAGGTCGATCTTCTGGGCCATTCGATGGGCGGCAAGGCGGCGATGCAGCTGGCGCTGACGCAGGGCGCACTGATCCGCCGCCTGATCGTCGCCGATATTGCGCCGGTCGCTTACACTCACGATCAAAGCCCGCATATCCACGCAATGCGGGGGCTGGATCTGACCGGCCTTACCTCACGCGGCGAGGCCGACCGGCGGCTCCAGGCGCTTGTCGGTGACCCGGCCTTGCGGGCGTTTTTCCTGCAATCTCTGGATCTCAAGGCGGCAGGCGGGCCGGTATGGCGGCTCAACCTCGATGTCCTCGAACGCGATATGCCAAAGATCATCGGCTGGCCGGGGACGGAAGGCCATTTCGACGGCCCGACCCTGTTCCTGACCGGCGCCGAGAGCCATTACGTTCGCCCCGAACATCGCGAAACGATCCGCGCGCTGTTTCCGCATGCGCGTTTCGCAAAGCTGCCCGGCGCCGGCCATTGGCTCCATGCCGAAAAGCCGCGTGAATTCGAAGAAACGGTCCGCGTCTTCCTGAACGCCTGACCCCGGGTCAGAGATCGGGTTCCGGATCTGCCGCAACCGGGGGCGCAACCGGCACCCAGAACGGCGGCATCGCGCTGAGCGCGGCCCAAAGCCCGGTTGCGCGTTTCAGCGCTGCCGTGACCTCTGTGCGCTCGCCCTCGCGCCCCTTTTGCCGCGCATTGGCGAGGTCATTCAGGAGGCCCAGCTCGTCCTGCAATTCCTGCATCCGGGCAAGGAACAGCTGCCAGCCTTCCGCCGGCCAGAAATCCTGAAAAAACTCGCCCAGATAGCGCAGGGTCTTAAGATCCTTGCGAAAATCATGCCGCGCGACCTCTTCCATCTTCGCGGGGTCATCGCCATGGCTGCGCGCGGCGCGCCAGGCATCCCCCATCACCAGCGCGGCGAGCAGGCGCACCGGCGCGGCCCGCACGATCTGACTGCGGCGGTTCTGTTTGAACAGCTCTTGCGAGCCGTAAAGCTTCAAAAGCCCAGGCGCGAAACCGACCGCCTTGCTGTCGCGCAACATCTTCCGGGTCTTGCGGCGGATCTCCAGCGTGCGGCGCCCGAGCGCTTCGCTGTTCCCGGGATGCGAGGCCAGGAAGACATCGGCATCGCGCACTTCGCCAAGCGCACGAAACAGCCGTTTTGCTGCTGACCGCACCTTCCCCGCCTGTTTGCGCCTGAGGATCGGCGCGAAAGCATCCAGCGCCGTCGTCAGCCGGCGCAGCGCGACACGGGCCTTATGCGGGCCGCTTTCGTCTTCGGTTTCCAGAAAAACCGCCAGTTGGCGGTCGAGCGCGGCACAGCAGCCGATGATCAGCTGGCCAAGGGCGTCCTCGCAGCTGGTATCCGGCGAGAGGACGGGCATGGGCGTTGCAGCTTCAGTCACATCAATCCCCAGGGGCATATGCCCGCCTTATATCCCGGCGATGAGGATCGCCTGCGTGAAGTTTTTGTAACAATGCCGCAAATCTGGGGGCGAGATCCGGCGCGTGGTCAGTACCTCGGCCGGGCGCGGCTGCGATTGTCCCGTGCGCCACGGAATCCCCCATGCCGATACCGACCTCGCCATAGCGCTCGCTGATCCCCGGACCGATGCGGTCTGTCTCTCGGCCACAAATGAAAGACATCGCGACAAGGCCATAGCGGTCGCTGATGCGGCAGAGATGGTCAGGGTGGCGCGCGCGGCCGGGGTCACTTTCGCCACCAACCACAATCTGTGCTGTTCGGGCAGCTATCGCGCCTTCCCGGCGCCTGGTTGCCTGAATTCCGTGCTGCGTGCCCCAGGTGCGCGCATGGGCAGGAGCGCCATCCGCCCGGGCACACATGCTGCACCTGAGCGCGGCTGGCGATAAGTCTCGCGTCCATTGGATCGACCGGCGCGCGCGGGACAGGCTGATCAAAGTGGCGCTGGGCACCTTTGTCAGCCGATCCGCGAAGGATGCGCGTGCCGCAAGCAGGCCGATTGTCCGCCGCGCCGATTTTGGCGACGAGATCTGGTTGCACTTTTCAAACATTTACCTCGATCTTCGCGGGCAGTGCACCACAAACTTCGACACAAATAGCAACCTTAGCTTTGAATTCGGGGTGCCTGTCCTGGCGGTCGGCAACAGGCGATCACAACCCGCAATAATGGCGGGCTGGTGATCGCCCAGGTTTCGCGGAGAGCCACTGCCGTGCCCATGCGCCCGTATGATATCTGCGTGCCGGGGTAACTGGTCGATCTGGTTGTGCTGGATGCGCATCTGCGCCTGACCACGGAAACCGATTCCGTCGCGGCGATTTCCGGCCAGACCCTGCGCTCCTGAGAGAGCTTTACCCGAGCCGAACACGGCATCGAAAAAGTCATCGCGCGCCGCGATGGATCTGAAGGGTGGCCATACCCCCAATCTCGGTTTCGACATTTCCGCCATGGTGCCGCGTATCCTGCTGGAAGAAGGTCAGCCTCAGGCAGTACCCCGGGCGAATGCAAAAGGTGCGGTGGGCGGCATGTCCCTGATCGGCTCCGGCTCCAACGCCCTTGGCTATGGCCCTTCATCGCAGCAAATCATCTATTTCCAGGGCGGGGGGCCGACATGTCGGTCCTGTCCTTCCCCGAGGTGGCAATGTCAGTGACAGACCCCGCCCGCGACATCCCCCCACGAGCAGAGGGCGGGTCCAAGTTGAGGAAAACACGAAACGCATGCCGCGGTTGCTCCCAGGCACCAGGCCGAGGGGATTGCAGCCAAGAGCGCGGTGCATCTGACCCGCAATCGGCCGATATTCCGGATCCGGCTCGACATTCCGGCAAAGCGACCTGTTTCAGCGCCGATATGCTGGCGCAACTTGTCACCCATCTCGACGCCATCGGGACAAGCGAGGCGCGCCTCTCGCTGGTCATCGCAACACCGGACAATGCTTCTGCTTGGGAACCAATATCACCGGCTGGGGCGGGCTCATCCTCCGGGACTTCGCCCGGCATTGGGTGTGAATTGGGCATGGGCATTTCGACTGACTGGTGCGACTGGCGCAGCCGACGATTGCCGTGATGGCGGAGCATGCCTTTGGCCGCGGGCTGGCGCTGAAGGCCGCCTGTGAGATCCGCGTGACAATGCTGGGTGCCATGATTGCCCTGCCGAAAAACGGCATCAGCATGGTGCCGGGCAGGCCGGAAACGCAGCAGTTCGCGAGACAGCTGTCGGAACCGGCCCTGTGAGAAATATCACTTTTCGGATGCCCTATGCTTCGGAGCTGCCATATAACCCGGAGCTAATTACAGAAATCGTACATAGCCCCGCACCGCCGCGCCCGATCTCGCCAGACAGACGATCCGCGCAGGTCGCGGCTGAAATCAGGGCGCATTGCGAGGCCCCGGGCTCTGCCGCAATCGCTGCCAGTGACGACGCGCGGAACAGTTCGAGTGCCACTCCCCCGCCCATGGCATCCTCGCCAGCCGCCACGCCAAAGGCGGACATGCCAAAACCGGGGCCGCGAAAACGGCCGCTATGGGCCAGAGGAATATCCCCAACCGAAATCGGTGGTCATGCCATCGGCCGTACGCGGGTGAACCGGGTGCGCTTATGCAGTCAGAAATCGACCAGCGGCTGATGCAGGACCTGAAGGCGTGACGGCTCCTCGCCTGCCATCGCGCGGAGCAGCATCTCGCCCATGCTGCGCCCTGCAAGGCGGAGGTCCTCCACCATCGTGTCGATCCGGGGCCGCATCAGATCGAAAATCGCCGAGGCGCGCTTGGCCACGACATCGATCTCGCGCCCGGGCACCAGCCCGCAATCGCTGATCGCGGCCAGGGCGGCCATGGCCGAGACCTCACCCACGCCGATAATGCCATCCGGGCGGTCTGGCTGCGACAGGCGCTGGCGCAGCCAGGCCATGGTCTCGGCCGCAGAAGTGTCGAGGCTGATCGCTTCGGGAATCTCGCAGCTGATGCCCGCCGCCTTTGCCGCCGCCACAGCCCCCCAGCGAAGATGCTGCGCGAAAGAGAAATTCGCCGGTGGCAGCACGATCATCAGGCGTTTGCGGCCCCGGGTGATCAGTCGCTCGACCGCAATGCGGGCAAAGGCCTCGTTGTCGTAATCGACCCAGGGGTGGGGGGTGGAAAACTCGGTGCGGCCATGGCTGACAAAGGGAAAGCCCTGTTCCAGCAGGTAGCGCACCCTCGGGTCAAAGGGTTCGGTCCGGTTGAAAATGACGCCATCGCCCAGCCGCGCCTCGACGATACGGCGGACCGAGGAAAGCCGGTCACTGCCAAGAATATCGGGGAAGATCGTCACGGAATAGCCGGTGCCGGCCAGCGCGTCAGACAGGCCGCCGATCAGTTCATGGGTAAAACCGAGGAATTCATGGTCGAGATTCAGCACCAGCTGCACCACCCGCGTGCGCCCGGTGCGCAGTCTTTGTGCCGCGCGGTCAGGCACATAGCCAAGCCGGTCTGCCGCTGCACGGACCAGATCACGCGTCGAGGCTTTGATCTGCGGATCCAGCGCCAGCGCCCGCGACACGGTGGTGACGGCCAGCCCGGTCTCGGCCGCAATGGTGCGCAGGGTCGGGCGCGCTTTTGCCCGGGCACCGGCGCGGCGCGGCAGCGGATCAGCAGGAATGGACGGGCGGTCGGTCAGGGGCTTCACTCCGGGGCGGGGCTGGGGCGGGCACGCCGCTGCGTGTTGCTGTGGCGTGAGCCCGGAGTATGACAAAAAAATGCAACGATACAACTGAAGAACTGAATCTGAGAAACTTCGCGCTATTTCCGCGCCATAGCACAAAATACGCTTATTTTTCTGCATTGCAGCAATAAGCAGGGGCAGAAAGAAACTATTGACGGACGGCCATATTGTAACGTTTCAATAATCTGTTCCCGCAAGGGGCTTAACATCTGGGAGGATGCGATGAGGAAGATGACAAAGGGGATGGTCTCGGCGCTGGCACTGACCTTCGGCCTCGCCTCAATGGCGGCGGCAGAAGATGTGGAAGTGCTGCACTGGTGGACCGCCGGCGGTGAGGCGGCGGCGCTGAACGTGCTGAAAGAGGATCTTGCCACGCAGGGCATCGGCTGGGTCGACATGCCGGTTGCCGGTGGCGGCGGCGAGGCGGCGATGACCGCGCTTTCGGCGCGTGTGACCGCAGGCGATCCGCCGACCGCGGTGCAGATGCTGGGCTTTGACATCACCGACTGGGCCGAACAGGGCGTGCTCGGCAATCTCGACGCGGTCGCCGGCCCCGAGGGCTGGGACAAGGTGATCCCGGCGGCGCTCCAGGCGTTTTCCAAATATGACGGCCACTGGATCGCGGCGCCGGTCAATGTGCATTCGACCAATTGGGTCTGGATCTCGAAAGCGGCGCTGGACAAGACCGGCCTGAGCGAGCCGACCAATTGGGATGAGCTGATCGCGGTTCTCGACAAGATGAAGGAAAACGGCATCACGCCTCTGGCCCATGGTGGCCAGCCCTGGCAGGATGCGACGATTTTCGACAGCCTCGTGTTGGCCCAGGGCACCGATTTCTACAAGGCGGCCTTTATCGACCTCGACCCCGAAGCGCTTGGCGGCGAGAAGATGGCGGCGGCGTTCGATCACCTGATCAAGCTGCGCAGCTATGTCGATGACAATTTCTCGGGCCGCGACTGGAACCTGGCGTCGGCCATGGTGATCAATGGCGAAGCGGGCATGCAGGTCATGGGCGACTGGGCCAAGGGCGAATTCCTGAAAGCCGGGCAAAAACCGGGCGAGGGCTTTATCTGCATCCGCTTCCCCGGCACGCAAGGCGCGGTGACCTTCAATGCCGACCAGTTCGCGATGTTCAAGGTAAAGGGCGAAGAAAAGGTCAAGGCACAGCTGGCGATGGCCTCGGCCATTGAAAGCCCGACCTTCCAGTCGGCCTTCAACGTGGTCAAGGGCTCGGTCCCGGCGCGCACCGATGTGCCGGATACCGATTTCGATGATTGCGGCAAGAAGGGCATCAGGGATCTCGCCGAAGCCAATACCAACAACACACTGTTTGGATCCATGGCACATGGCTATGGTGCGCCGGCTGCGGTGAAGAACGCGACCTATGACGTGATCACCGCCGTCTTCAATGGCGAATACGCCGATGGTGCCTCTGCCGCCACGGCCCTGAAAGACGCCGTCGCGGCCGCGCAGTAATCAGGCCCGCGTTTCGATCCCGGTGCGGGCGGACAACGCCCGCGCTACAAATTCCTGAACAGGAATTTGCACAAAAATTTACGTAAATTTTTGGCGCGCCCCTGGCGCGACCGCCCCGCAACCGGGGAAAGGGAGAGGAAATGGCATCTGCATCCGAGGCCGATTTCCGCACGAGATTGCAGGACTGGCTGCCGAAGCTGGTTCTCGCCCCATCCGTCGCGGTGACCTTGTTTTTCGTCTACGGCTTCATCCTCTTCACAGTGGTGTTGTCTTTCACCAATTCGAAAATGCTGCCGAGCTGGGATTTCGTCGGCTTTTCCAATTATGTCCGGCTGTTTTCACTGCCGCACTGGCATGTCGCGCTGAAAAACATCGCGATCTTCGCCACGCTTTACATCGTGATCTGCACGGCGATTGGCCTGATGCTGGCGATCTTTCTAGACCAGAAGATCCGGGGCGAAGGCGTTTTGCGCCCGATCTACCTCTACCCGATGGCGCTTTCCTTCATCGTCACCGGCACTGCCTGGAAATGGTTCCTCGACCCCGGCATCGGGCTGGAACATGTCATGCATCAATGGGGCTGGGAGAGCTTTTCCTTCACCTGGATCAAGTCGAACAGCATGGCGATCTATACGATCGTGATCGCGGCGGTCTGGCAGAGTTCGGGCTTTGTGATGGCGATGTTTCTGGCCGGCCTGCGCGGCATCGATAATGAGATCCTGAAAGCCGCACAGATCGACGGCGCCTCGAACTGGCAGCTTTACCGCCGCATCGTGATCCCGCTTCTGCGACCCGCATTTCTCTCCGCCTTCGTCATCCTCGCCCATCTCGCGATCAAGTCCTACGACCTCGTCATCGCCCTGACCGGCGGCGGCCCCGGCCGCGCCACCGAGATGCCGGCGACCTTCATGTATTCCTATACCTTCACCCGCAAAGAGATGGGGGTTGGCGCGTCTTCTGCCGTGATCATGCTGATGACCATAGCCGCGATCATGATCCCCTATCTCTATTCTGAACTGAAGGAGAAGAAGGAATGAGCGTCGCAACCCAGGACACCGCCGTCTCGACCGGGCGCATCACCCGCACCTTCATCTATCTGATCCTGCTCTTGTTCGCGCTGTTTTACCTGCTGCCGCTTTATGTGATGGGGATCAATTCGGTCAAACCGCTGTCGGAAATCACCGGCGGCAATATGATGTCGCTGCCAGAGGTGTGGACGCTGGATCCCTGGCGCTCGGCCTGGTCCACTGCCCAGATCGGCGTGCAGGCGACAGGGCTTAAACCCTACTTCCTGACCTCGATCCTGATGGTGGTGCCGGCGGTCGTGATCTCGACCATGCTCGGCGCTATCAATGGATATATCCTGACGAAATGGCGCTTCAGGGGCGATACGATCATCTTCGGGCTGATGCTGTTTTCCTGCTTCATCCCGTTCCAGATCGTGCTGATCCCGATGGCGCGGGTGCTGGGAATGCTGGGGCTGGCCGGTTCCGTCCAGGGCCTGATCCTCGTTCATGTCGTCTATGGCCTCGGCTTTTCGACGCTTTACTTCCGCAACTATTACGCCGCCTTCCCGACGGAACTGGTGCGCGCGGCGCAGATCGATGGCGCCGGGTTCTTCCGCATCTTCTGGCGCATCATGTTGCCGGTCTCGGGCCCCATCGCGGTGGTCTGCGTGATCTGGCAATTCACCAATATCTGGAATGACTTCCTGTTCGGGGCAAGTTTCGGCGGGACTTCCCAGCCGATGACCGTCGCGCTGAACAACCTCGTGCAAAGCTCGACCGGCGTGAAGGAATACAACGTCCATTTCGCCGCCGCGATCCTTGCCGCCATCCCCACCCTCATCGTCTATATCGTCGCAGGCCGCTATTTCGTGCGCGGTCTGATGGCGGGTTCTGTCAAAGGTTGATGCCATGGGCTTTCTCGACATCAGAAACGTCACCAAGAGCTACGGCGCCGTTAAGGTGCTGCACAGCGTCGACATTGAGGTGCAGGAAGGCGAGTTCCTCGTCCTCGTCGGCCCCTCGGGCTGCGGCAAGTCAACGCTCCTGAACATGATCGCCGGGCTGGAAAGCATCTCGGGCGGCGAGATCGCGATCAGGGACCGGGTGGTCAACGGGGTCCATCCCTCAAAGCGCAATATCGCGATGGTGTTCCAGTCTTACGCGCTCTACCCGAATATGACGGTCGGGCAGAACATCACCTTCGGGCTGGAGATGCACGGGACGCCAAAGCCCGAACGCGACCGCGCGCTGGCCGATGTGGCGAAACTCCTCCAGATCGACCATCTCGTCGACCGCAAGCCCGGCCAGCTTTCCGGCGGTCAGCGCCAGCGCGTCGCCATGGGCCGCGCCCTGGTGCGGGATCCGGATGTCTTCCTCTTTGACGAGCCACTGTCCAATCTCGACGCCAAACTGCGTGTCGATATGCGGACCGAGATCAAAAAGCTGCATCACAAACTGAAACGCACCATCGTCTATGTCACCCATGACCAGATCGAGGCGATGACGCTTTCGACCCGGATAGCGGTGATGAACAAGGGCTATGTGCAGCAGCTCGGCACGCCGAAAGAGATCTATGACAGCCCGGCAAACCTCTTTGTCGCGACCTTCATGGGCTCGCCCGCGATGAACATCATCCCGGCAAAACTGGCGGTGGACCAGGGCCGTGCCTGGGCCGAAATCACCGACTCCGCTGGCAAGCCACTGCGCCTTGGGTTTTCCTCGGGCAATTATGCGGCCTGGGACGGGCGCGATATCCTTCTTGGCATCCGCCCCGAGGCGATCACCGACCCGGAAGGTGCCGACCGCAATTCGCATAATGTGCAGCCCTTGCGCAATATGGTCACCGTGACCGAGCCCGCCGGTGCCGACACTTTCGTGACCATGACCCTTTCGGGCAAAGATGTGATTTCGCGGATGCGTGCGGATGCGGATGTCCACGGCCATCAGGCCTTTGACTTCGCGGTGAATATGGAAAAAGCAGTGGCCTTTGATCCGAAAACCGGAGACCGGATTCAGATATGAGCCCCGTCAGCATCATCATCAGAACCGGTATCGGCAGCGCGACACTCGCAAGGGCCCTGGCGCCTTCGGGGGTCCGGCTGCTGATCTTCGAACGGGCGGGGCTTTAAAGCACTGCGCCAAAAGCGCGTGACCCCGAGGCGATTTTTCGCCTCGGATGTTTCCGCCCCGGTGAGATGTGGACTGATGCGGCCGGGCCAGGTTCAACCCCGACAACTGTGATCACCCCGGCGGCAATTCCAAATTCTGCGGCACACTACTGATGCGCCAGCGCAAGGCCGATTTCGCGCCTTTGCGGCATATCAAGAGGCTGACACCCGGCTGGTCTTTTGCCTGTCAGAATTTGGAAGGTTACGGTTCCATGGCCGCCGCGCTCTGTCAGGTCAGGGGCGCGGCAGACCAAAAGCTATTTCGTGCTTCGCCCCCGAGGAGATCGGCGTGTTTGACCGCCCCCCTGCCGGTCTGCGAGGCTTGGTTGCGCGCCTGCGGCAAAAAGGGCATGCCCTTCAACCCCGATGTGACCGGCGAAGTCCAGGACGGGGTGGACTATCATCAGCTGAAGCAATGAAATATGCAGCGGTCTTCGACCCCGACCGCTTATCTGCGCCCGGCACAGGGGCGAACCAATCTCGCGTTGCGAACCGGGATTCAAATGCTGCGCCAGATGATCGGGCGCAGCCGCGCGGTGGGGGAGAGACCGCAACGTGGTCCTCAGTTCGGGCACCATTGGCTCACCCTGGCTGTTGTGGCTTTCCGGGATCGGCCCGGCCGGTCATCTGCAGCGCCTCGGGATCCAGGTCATGCCGGATCAGCCCGTTTTTGGCGCGGCTCTCCAGGGTCATCCTGCCCTGTTTGTCATCGCGGAATGCAACGGCCCGCATATCTATGACTGCGGTGCAGAACCGCTCTCGTCGGCCCGGGCCGGACCGCAATTCATCCTGACGCAACGCGACCCCGTCGCCTCGTCATTTTACAAGACCGGTGGCGCGCCCGCCCGTTGTTCCGTTCCATCTGGGCCTCGGCTCGGGGATCGAGAGATGGGTTGAGGCCATGCCCAATTGCGGCGTCACGCCGAATTCGGCCTTCCTGCGCGTGTGGCTCGGTAAGGCTGGTCTCGGCCGATCCGCTTAACGCGCCTCTGACAGACCCGTGCATCCGGCCCCCCTCTGACCGCCGGATATCGGTCGAGGAGCCGGAGGTCGCAGGCGACCAAGATTACTTTGACCATGCCTGCCGCATGGGTTCAGACCCGGAGGCGATCATCAACCCGCTGCCTGGCTTCGACGGGATCACGGCGCTCAGGGCGGTCAATGACACGGTGATGCCGCACGTGGTCTTATCAAACGACAATGCTGCCACCATCATGATCGCCGAGAAAGCCGCCGTCATGATTCTCGCCCCCCATGGACTGCAAGGAGCCACCGCATGATCCGCCATATCGTCCTGATCCGGTTTCGCGAGACTGTCAGCGAAGCAGAGATCGCCGCGCTGTTCGCCGGTTTGCATCCGATCCGCGACCAGGTCGCCGGGATCAGCGCGATCCATGCCGGGCGCTCGGAAAGCCCCGAACAGATCGAGCGCGGCTATCTGCATGGTTTCACCATCGACTTCGACACCTGGGCGGCGCTGGCCGCCTATCAGGCCCATCCCGATCACCGCGCCCTTGGCGCGCGGCTGGTCGCGGCGGCGGCTGGCGGACTTGCCGGCATCCTCGTATTCGACCTCGATTGCGGTGCAGGCGCATGATCCCCCTTCCGAGGACTGCCGGCGCGCTGCAGCGCTGAGCACGCAGGAGGCGGTCCTGAACGCCCAGGCAATCCTGACGGCGACAGGAGCGATTTCCGCGATTGGCGTCACGCCTGACATCTCTCACCGCGTTTACTGGCAGCCGGGTTTCATCATGCCCACGGCCGTTCATTCCGCGCGCAGCATTGCCCATTTTGCCTAAGCCTTCCGGCTTGCGGTTCAGCCCGGTCTTCTGGCAGAGCCAGTTTGTGCGCGACCAGACTCGCGAGGAGGTGCGCAGCGCCATAGCCGATCCAGGCTCTGTCCGTCACAATGCTCGGGCGGTCGAATGCAGGGCTTATCGGGCTGGTGATCCGGGTCTCAGGCGCGGGCTGAGGCCCCTTGCCCCTTCCGGGCGGCCATGCTGGTATCCCCCGCACCGGCAAAAGCGCCCGCATTGTCACAGATGCAGGCGCCGCACAGGATCCTGGATCATGACAGAGCTTAACCTGCCCCCCACCCCGCCAGAGGCCAGCGATATTTCCGCCTTTGCCGGGATGATCGGCCTGCGGGTGATCTCGGCCACGGCCACACGGGTCGAGGCCGAACTGACGGTGCGGCCGGATCTTCTGAACCGCAATGGCGTGCTGCATGGCGGCGCGATCATGGCGCTGGCGGATATCCTCGGCGGGCTTGGCACTGTCACCGCGATCCGCCCCGGTCAAAGCACCACCACCGTCGAGAGCAAGACGAATTTCTTCCGCCCTCTGGTACTGGGCGAGGTCGTGCACGCCATCTCTGAGCCGCTCCATCAGGGGCGGCGAACCCAGGTCTGGCAGACTTCGGTCCGGCGCGGCGATGGAAAGCTTGCGGCGCAGATCACCCAGACCCAGATGGTGCTGGAGCCCTGACAGCAGAACACCCGGAGCTTTGCTGCGCCGGGTGTTCTGCCTTGCAAGGCAAAGATGACGAGGTTCTACCGCCCCTCGAATTTAAAGGAATAGGTGCGACCAGCACCGGCGGGGGGCGGGTCAAACGGCGCCGACCGGCGGATGTGATCCAGTGCGACATCATCCAGCTTAGCAGAGCCTGAACTTCTGGAAATGCTCGCTTTGGCGAGGCTGCCATTATCCGCAATGGTGAAGGACACAACTGCCGTGCCGCGATCCCCCCCGGATTTCTTACGGGTGCGGTTCACCTTTTTCATCACCGAGGCGCCGTAATTTTTGGCTGCCGCCTGGCCGCTGCCTGCAGAGGAGGCAGCGGAGGCCTGCTGCTTTGACGCTTTGGTCTCCGCCCGCTCTTCGGTCGCTCTCTTCTTCGGCTTTTCCTTAGCAGGCTCTTTCGGCTTTTCGGCCTTTTTGACCTCTTTCGGCTTTTCTTCCTTCTTCGGCCTTTCCTTCGGCTTCGGCACTTCGACCACCGGTTTTGGCGGCGGTTCCTGGTCGACCTCGGGGGCCATATCCTCGACGATCTCCTGGATCTCAGGCGTCTCGTCCGGCACATCCGGGGCTTCGGTCAGCTCGGGCGTGTCGGGCGCGTCTTCCAGATCGGGCGTCAGCATCTCTTCCGACGCCATCTGATCGGTGACATCCGGGGTCGGCTCAGAGATCGCCTCGATCGCCTGGGCCGGGGGCAACATGACAAGAACCGCCTGCTCTTCCGCCCCGGCCGACATGCCGGCGCTGTCCCAGGTCATCGCCAGTGCACCAATGGCCGAAACCAGCAGTGCCGCGATCGAGGTCGAGGCCAGCCAGCCCATCGCCCGGCTCTTGCCCGCACCGACATGCGAGGGCAGAACGGGGCAGCGGGCCCGGGTGAAAGAGGGCAATTCCTGGGTCATGGCTGAGATCCTTCCGCAGGAGCGGCGGCAGCGGGGGCGCCTTCCAGCCCCACCAGCGCCACTTTCAGATAACCGGCATTCCGGAGTTCATCGAGAATTTCCATCGTTGCACCGTAAGGCAGATCCTTGTCGGCACGGAAAAAGATCGTGGTTTCGCGATTGCCGCCCGTTGCGGCATCCAGCACGGCCCCCAGAGTTCCTCCCGGCACCGGATCATTGCCCAAAGACAACACCCGGTCCAGCCCCAGAGACAGCCAGAGCGGCTCGTCCGGGCGTTCCGTCGGGGTCGAGGTGCTTCCCGGCAGATTGATCGGCACATCGACGGTCGACAGCGGCGCCGCCACCATGAAGACGATCAGCAGAACCAGCATAACGTCGATAAAAGGCGTGACGTTGATTTCCGAAACTTCGGCATCTTCGTCTTCTGATCCGCCACCAACAGAGGTCCCCATGGATCAGACCCTCGCGCTCAGGCGGTCAAGCGACCGGCTTTGCAGGCGGGCCGCAGCGGCGGCCACGTCATTCAGCTGCAACCGGTATTTTGCAAGTTTCCGCGACAGAACGTTATAGATCAGCACCGCCGGGATCGCCGCAGCAAGGCCGATGGCGGTCGCCAGCAGCGCTTCGGCGATGCCGGGCGCGACGACGGCAAGGTTCGTGGTGTTAGATTGCGCGATGGCGAGAAAGCTGTTCATGATCCCGAACACGGTGCCGAACAGCCCGACAAAGGGCGAAAGCGAGCCGATGGAGGCCAGGATCCCGGTGCCCGAGCGCAGCCGCGCAGCAGCGCCTGCCTCGATGCGGGACATCGCGGTATCTGTACGGTCGCGCGTGCCGGGGATCAGCGCGGGCTCGGCCTCGGCGAGGCGCAGTTCCTCATCCGCGGCGCGGATCATATCGACCGAGGGGCCTTTGCGGCCGGCCACCGCTTCGGCAACCGCGTGGAGGCTTGAGGCGCTGGCCAGCAGACGCGCGGTCTTGCGCATCGAGGCAAAGGCAAAGCCGAATTCAAACAATTTGTGGATCAGGATCACCAGCGCCACGAAAGCCGCAATCGCAAGACCAACCATCACCGCCTGCACGATGACATGCGCATCCCAGAAGAGCGATTCGAGCTCGACTGAATGCACCGGCAGCGCCGCCGCCGGGGCTGAAGCGGCTTCGGCCGGGCCTGCGGCGGGCTGAACCGCCTCACCGGTTGCAGCAGGGGTGGCGGGGTCAACGGCCGGGGTCGTGGTCGTTTCAGCGCCGGTTGCCGGCGTGACAGCCGGGCTCGCGGCACCGGTGTCCGGCGTCGCGATGGCACCGGTCTCTTCAGTCACGGGCGCAAGCGGGGCATCGGGCGCGGCATCAGGCACCACGGGCGGGGCCTCACTGCCTTCGATCACCGGCGCGGCGGATTGCTCCGGCGCCGCATCGGGCACAACCGGCGCCGTATTGTCCTGTGCGACAGCCATGCCACCGGAGAGGATCAGAAGGGAAAGAAGTGCCGCGCGCATCGGTTCAACCACTTGAAGTCTCATTTCGTGCAAAGGGGGACGGGTGAAGACGGCCTGCCCGACACAACCAAAGCATCATGCGAATTCCGCACAGCCTTTGCCACCATCGGTTTTTCAGCCACCCTGGCCGTGGATTTCAGAACCAGATCAATCTGGTCTCGCCCTGGAAAGATCATCCGAGAAATCCGTTCCACAATCGCCCTGACGGGCCCATGAAGTGCAAGTTCTGCAGCCTCAGACCCGAATTCCGAAAGGGAGATCCGAACCAGTCGGTTGCCTTGCCCCACCGGGCCGCCACCTGAATTCCACCTGTTCAGCCCGCTACCGTTTGGCTGGCACTCCGAGAGAGGGGCACTTGCGAGGCAGCAGATTCCGACCTGATCGGTCAGGAATGGCTTTAGGAATACCAGGTGGAATTGTCAAGTATATCCCCCCTCTGTGCCCCTGGCAGCCGGCGCTGTGCCGCGAAGATCGTCACAAAGCTGAAAACTCTGGCAAATCAGGCGACCGGAACCATGTGATTGTCCCATGAGGTGGCGCGGTGTCGCAGCGCGCGCAGGGGGGTACCGGCACCGCCAAGCGCCCAGATCCCGCCCCCGCCATCCGATGCGACGAATCCCTGTTCCAGCGCCGCAAGACCACAGATATCGGCCCGCCGATGCGTGGCAAGCGGTGTGCCATCTTCGCCAAACACCATCACCGCGCCCCCCCGGGGCGAGGAAATTGCAATCATCCCCTGATTGGCGGCGATCGATCCCGCATAGCCCTTCATGGTGTAGATCTCTTCGGGCGCGGCCTCAAACAGGGTGATCGCGTGGCCCGGCTCCCAGCGGGCCAAAAGCGGCACCGGATCAGACAGGTCACCCTGCCATTGCAACGCGACCGCAACGCCCTCGCCCACAAGTGCAAGATGGCGCAGAGAATTCTGATGCAGATCGGGCTCCAGCTCGGCAACCTCAAGGATCTCGCCCGAAGGTGAGAGCAGCGCCAGATTTGAGCGCATAGTGTCAAGGTTCAGCGTGGTGCGGTCAGAAGGGTCGGTCTGAATGCCACCATTCGCGACGATCAGCCGCCCGTCGGCGAGGCGTTTCATATCATGCGGGCCGATGCCGCCGGTCCGCCATTCGCCGATGCGGCGGTAAGTCTCCGTCTCCCAGATCCCGATCCGCCCTTCCGATCCCTCGGCCACGACTTCCGAGGTCATCAGGAGCGCCCCATCGGCGGAAAAAGCGCCATGGCCATTGAATTGCCGCCCTTCAGGCGGGGTCAGCCGGTGCCGGATGCCGCCGGTGAAACAGTCCAGCACGATGGCAAAGACACCGGGACGGCGGGCAAAAGCCACCGCTTCGGGCCGCGACGGATGCGCCGCCGCAGCATGTCCCCGCGCCGGCAAAGGGATGGAAAACAGGCTTTCGCCATCGGATCGCAGCCCGTGAAGAACATAATCCTCGCCCTCTTTCCCGGCGGAAAGCCAGGCCGGGCTGCCCACATCGGCCCAGCCAAGCCCGGGAAGCGACAGCGAGGCCAGCCCCGCCAGAAATCCGCGTCGCGTGGCCATTTCTGTCAGTCTCCGTCCTGCGAATTGAAGCCAAGCCCGACGCCCAGCGCCGGTGCCATCTCGGAAAGTGCGATGGCGCGGGCAGAGCGCACGAGGCGCTGCACCTCAAGGATCTTCTCGCGCCGTTCGGGATCGGAGACCCCCGCCAGCTCCGGCTCGTCCAGCTTGCCAGCCGCGACAATCGCCCGGTCCATCGCAGCGATTGTGCCGGCAGCATCGGGTTCAAGCGCAGCCGTCAGACGGCGGATGGCCTGCAATTCCAGAAGGATGTTGCGGGTTGCCCGTCCCGAGGCGCGGGCCTCGGCGCGTTCCGGGCGCGGCTTGTCTTCTTCGCCAAGCGGACGGCCAAGCCGTTGATCGGCAATGAATTCAAGCCCCCCCATCAGCTGGGTAAAGACCGCCTGAAGCGCCTCGTTCCGGGTGAAAAACCGGGTATTGCCATCACTGCCCGCGCGCAGCAGCAGCTGCGCAAAGCCCTGATCCCCGGTCCAGCCTGCATCCAGAACCGAAGCCAGCCGCGCGAGGTCTTTCACCGTGGCCCGGAGCAGCGGACAGGGGTCGGCCGCGGGCGGCTCGCCCGGGTATAACAGGCGCTCCAGCCCCGTAAGCCCGCGTGCCGCCACCGATTGTTTCGCGAAAAGCTCTGGCTCGAGACTCGCCGGGTCACCCAGCAAAAGCCCTCGTTGCGCCTTGGCGCCGAGGCCCTTCGGATCAGGCCAGAACCGGATCGCCAGCGCCGTGCCGCCTTCTTCCGAAGGGCCGAAATGCAGCCAGGACACCGCCATCCACGCGTCAAACGCCTTGTTGAACGCAGGTCGCAAGGTGGTCGGGTCACATTGGCCCCCGCTCTCGGCGAAATGGCTCTCGGTCTGTTCCTCAAGCGCGGTGGTCGCTTTGGCGAAAGTGGCAAAACCCGGCAGCATGACGGTATCGACCGCCTGGCTCAGATCGGCCAGAGCGGGGCCGGCGCCACAGATCAGGGCCAGAGCAAAACCGAAAGGGCGAAAACGCGACATCACAGGCTCTCCAGAAAGGCGATCAGGGCTTCACGGTCTTCGGTCGGCAGCGCAATCACGGCATCACGCTGCGCCTCGGCCTCGCCGCCATGCCAGAGCACGGCTTCGAGCAGCGAGCGCGCCCGGCCATCATGGAGGAAATTCGTATGGCCGGAAACCTGTTCGGTCAGCCCGATCCCCCAGAGCGGCGGCGTGCGCCATTCACGCCCGGTCGCGCGGCCCTCGGGGCGGTCATCGGCCAGCCCCTCGCCCATGTCATGCAGCAAAAGATCGGTATAGGGCCAGATCAGCTGAAAGCTTTGCTCGGGCTGATCCTTCAGGCGGCTGGTCACGAATTTCGGGTTGTGGCAGCCGATGCAGTTCAGCCCGTAAAACACCTCTTTGCCACGCAGGACCTGGGGGCTATCGATATTGCGGCGCTCGGGGACGGCGAGGTTGCGCGAATAGAAGGTCACAAGATCAAGGCTTTGCGCATCGACTTCAAGCCCGTCCCGCACGCCCGACTCCTGGCCATGCGGCGCCTCGCGGCAGGCGGTCTGCGCCGGTGTGCAATCCCCCCAGGGCTCGGGGACCAATGGCGTCGACAGACCCATATCGCCGGAAAACGCATCGGCGGATTGCTGACGGATGGTCGGCGTGCCGGCCTTGAGGCCAAAGCGCCCCAGCATCGGCACGTTGAATTCCTGCGAGGGCACGATCGAGATACGCCCCGAGATCCCGTCGCCATCAGCATCGTCAGGATCGGCCAGCGCAATGATATCGGCGGCCGGAATCGCCTCCAACAGCCCAAGGCCGATCATCTGCGGCGCGACACGGGGCGAGATCATCAGATCCTTGTGAAAAGCGCCAAAGCCAGGGTTCGAGATGGTGTAAGCGGGCTTTCGCAGCGACACGACCATGCCATCGGCCAGCGTCACCGGGGTCTCAGCCCAGGCAATATCCATCCGGCCCTCGGCCGGCAGACCGGGCACCGCGAAATCCTGCAGCTGCCCGCCATAGACGGGGTCAGGCAGCGTCGCGATCCATTCGGCAATCCCCATCGGCGCCTCGCCCCCCGGGACAGACAGGCGCAGAAACATCGAAACCCGCGCCTCTTCATCCGTGGCGGGCGGATGGCCACGCCCGTCTTTCAGATGGCAATCCTGACACCCCCGCGCATTGTAAAGCGGCCCCAGCCCGTCCGACGCCTTTGTCGAAGACGGCGCCGAGACCCAGGTCTTGCGAAACAGCGCATTGCCGAGCTTGAAATCCATCTCGCGCTCAAAGGGCATATTACCCGAGAGGATGGAAAACGCATCCGCATTGGGCCTGACGCGCACGGTCGCGGCGCCGCCCTGCATCAGTTCGAACCCTTCGGGTCTGGTGAAATCGGTGGTGGGCGCGATGACCCGGGCGATCCGGGCGGTTTCGGCTTTGGTGCGGGCAATCACCGGCAAATGCCGGTCGTCCAGATTTCTTTCGTCCTGCAGGTGGTCGCCCGGATCCGGCGCAGCCGCCTCCTGCGCGCGGGCGGGGGGGACGGCGGTCATCAGGAGGAGAATAAGGGCAGGCGCGAACCGGAGGCGTAACATGAGAAACTTCCCTGAGCCCTCCTTGCCTGATCCTTTTCCCCGAGTCTTTCAATCGGAAAAAACAGGCCAGCAGTGGGGCGCGAGCGCCTGTCGTGCCCTGGGCAGGCTCCGGTCGCGGGTCATCTCCCCGGCTCAGACCAGGGCGCAGGTTCTCCTGCGTCAGGGGCGCCCTGGCAGGCCAGACTTCGGCGGGCCGGGCCTCAGCAATCTGATGGCGTTCCATCGCACCACCGCGCTGCCCCTGTGACTGCACGGTTTTACATGCCCTGCCCTGCGGCAAAGTCAGACTGTTGAAAACGCGCGGGCGTGCTACGTTCCCGGTAACGCCTTCGGCACAGCCGTGCCAGGGGCCAGGAAAGGCAGATCATGGTGACACATTCTGATCCTGACTGGATCAACGGTCCGGTTGCGGCGCTGCGGGCCTGGCGGGATACGCGGCCAGATGTGCTTGCGCCGGTCCTGCCCGATGCCGTGACACTGCATGACCTCGCGCCGGAGGGGGGCTGCCCGGGCGGGCTGGTCTTCACGCCCCAGGCATCCGGCGCCGGGGTGGAGGCCGCGCCGATTGTCTATTTTCATGGCGGTGGCTTTATAACCGGCTCGCCCTGGACCCACCGCATCGTGACCGCCTGGATCGCACAGGAAACCGGCGCGCGCGTGATCTCGGTCGCCTGGCGCCTCGCGCCCGAACATCCGTTTCCCGCCCAGGCCCAGGATGCGGTTGCAAGCCTGCGGCGGCAGCTGACAGGCGCACGACAGCTGCGGCTGATGGGCGACAGCGCGGGCGGCCTGGTGGCGCTCTGGGCCTTTGCCGGGCTGGCAGCGGCGGAACGCGCCCGCATTGCCGATGTCACGCTGTTTTATCCGGGGGCCGGGCCGGGCATGCCGCCTGCTCCGGAAAACGCAGCACATGAGTCCGATGGGCTGGGGCCGAAATCGCTGGCCTCCTATCACCGCCACCTGGATCCGCAGGCGCTGATTGCCGGGGATCCACGCCATGACCCGCTGGCACCGGGCTTCCCCCGCCCTCCGGGCCTGACCATCCTGGGCGCAGGCATCGACCCGGTTTTGCGCGACGGCGAAGCCCTGGCACGCGCATTACAGGGCAGGCTGGTGCTGGCCGACGGGCTCGATCACGGCTTTCTGGGCGGGCTGCCCGCAGACCCCGCGCGCGACTGGTTGCGCAAGGCCCTCAGCCTCGCGGAGGGGGGCCGGGGGTGATGGGCCAGGGGACCATATCACCCGCCCCCTGCCCCTCTCAGTCTTCCGCATCTGCGCCTTCATCCCGCGCCATTTCCGCAACCGCCGTTTCGCGCAGGGCGTGCAGATCTGAAATGGTCCGGTCAAGCGCCTCGCGTTGCCGCGCCAGTTCCAGCAGCTGACGATCCGCCATGCCGAGCCAGGCCTCCAGCTGTGACCGCTCGCCCTTGTGACCATAGATCAGCAGCCATTGCCGGATCTCTTCCAGCGAAAAGCCGAACCGCCGCCCACGCAGGATCAGCTTCATCCGCGCCTCCTCGCGCGCTGTGTAAAACCGCGCGCGGCCCTCGCGTTCCGGGGCCAGCAATTCGATATATTCGTAATAGCGGAGCGTGCGCGGCGTGACGTCGAATTTCGCGCACATCTCCTTGAAACTGATCCGAATCTGATCCGGCATAAGGCCCTCCGCCCGGCAGATCGTAGGGTGCGCCGGGCCGAATTGGCAAGCCTTCCGCGGTCAGGGGCACGACGGCACCATGAGAATCACTGACGCTGCGTCATCCCGGGGCTGAACGCGCCGCCCGGCTCTTGCAACACCCGGCCAGAGCGGTTTGATACGAGCCATGCAAGAGACCGGCCCCCACACAGCTTCCGACACACTCGCCATCGCGCGCCGATTTATCGAGGCGCTGCCTCATGCAAGGGCGCTGAGGCTCCGGATGGAGGAGATCGGCGGCGGAATAGCGGTGATTTCGATGCCCTGGGACGCAGGGCTGATCGGCGATCCAGCCACCGGCGTCATCCATGGTGGCGCGGTTTCGGCGCTGATGGATACAGCATCGGGTGCGGCGGTAATGGCGCATCCGGCCGGGCCGCGCTCGACCGCGACGCTGGATCTGCGGATCGACTATATGCGCCCCGCAACACCGGGCCAGGCGATCCGCGCCCGCGCCGAATGCCACCATGTCACCCGTTCGGTCGCCTTCGTGCGCGTCACCGCCTGTGATGATGACAGCACGCGCCCGGTCGCCATGGCCACAGGCGCCTTTACCTTCGAACGGGGCGACGACGTGGCCCGCACCCTGCCGGATGACCCGCGATGACCAGTGAATATGCGCCTCTCCTTGAGACAATCGTGGCCCGGATCCCCTATCTGGGCTTTCTTGGCATCCGTTTCGACACTGCCGGGGCAGAGCTGACCGCCGTATTGCCTTACCGCGACGATCTGATCGGCAATCCGCTGATCCCGGCGCTGCATGGCGGGGTCACGGCGGCCTTTCTTGAGGTGACCGCGATCACCGGCCTTGTCTGGAACGCGCTGCACCAGGGCCGGATCCAGCCGGCTTCCCTTACCGCAGACACCCTGCCCGCTTTGCCGAAAACCATTGATATCACGGTGGATTACCTGCGCCCGGGCCAGCCGCGCGATGCCTTTGCCCGCGCCCGCATCAATCGCTCAGGACGCCGCTATGCCTCGGTCCATGTCGAAGCCTGGCAGGAGGACCCGCAGCGGCTTTTTGCCCAGGGCACCGGGCATTTCCTGATGCGCGAGGGCTGAGGCGCCCTCTGGCCTTCTCCCGGCTTTACCCGACAATCACGACAGAGACGCTTGCCATTTCCCCCGCTGCCGTTCCAGAATTGCCCTATCCAAGCAGGAGAATATCGGATGCGGAAATTCCTGGTTGTGCTGGATGACAGCCGCGAATGCCTCAATGCCATGCGATACGCGGCGCTCCGGGCCGCCCATACCGGTGGCGGTGTCACGATCCTTTCGATCATCCCGCCCGAGGAGTTCCAGCACTGGATGGGCGTTGCCGATCTGATGCGGGCCGAAGCGCGCGAGCGGATCGAGGCGCATTTCGAGGTCTTTGCCAAATGGATGCGCGACAAACAGGGCGTAACCCCTGAACTGGTGATCCGCGAAGGCGATGCCGTGACCGAGATCCTTGCCCAGATGCGCGAAGATCCGGAAACCGGCGTTCTGGTGCTGGGCGCAGGAACCGACAAATCCGGCCCGGGCCCGCTGGTCACCGCGATGAGCCGCAATTCGGGCAGCCTGCCGACCCCGATCACCATCGTGCCCGGCGACATGTCGAAAGAAACGCTTGAAAAAATCACCTGAGCGATTCGCGCGCCCTGCAGGCCTGAGGCACAGAACTGCCCCCGGAAACGCCGGCCCCTGCGCGATCACATCAGGAGATCATGACCGCGAAAGGTGCCGAAACGCCTTTGCTTCGCGCCGGTTTCAGGGCAGCATAGCGTGAAATACCCCTTCAGCCGTTGCCGGAGTGCTTTGCGATGCGCTTGCCCCTGATCTCCCTCCGGGCCCCGATCTCCCTCCGGTTTCTGCTGGTCGCGGCCCTTCTGCCGGTTCTGATGTTTGTGCACCTGCCGGGAATGGCGCGCGCGCAGTCCTGGCTGGAACAGCCCTTCGATGCGACAACCCTGAGCCGCGAAGACACCGCGACCCTCCAGGCCTCGCTGGCCTGGACCGGTGATTTCTTCGGCGTGATCGACGGGATCTGGACCCCTCAGTCCCAGGAGGCCTTTGTGAAATACGCGACCCGCACTGCAGGGCGCGAAACGGTGCCCCGGTTCAGCGATATCAAAGACCTCGTGATGTTTCTGGAAGATGAACGGGTCAGGAATGACTGGCAGCTGAACTATTCGCGCATCGCCAATACCTCTTACCTCTTCCCGTTCGGGCTGATCGAAGAGGTCAAAGATGCCAGAGAGATGGAATATCTCTCAAAGGACAAAAGCATCTCGCTGATCATCCGCGAAGGCAAACTGGCCGATGCGAAATCCGATCATGACTGGTTTCTCGGCAAGGCGCGGGCGGACACCAAGCCCTATCAGTTCTCCAATGACCAGACGATGATCAGCTGGGTCGATCTCGACAATAAGATGACCGCCTATATCCGCTCTGACCTGCATGACGGGCTGTGGAGCACGATGAATTTCGTGACCACGGAAGACGGATATTTCCGTGTCAATCTGCTGGCCGGGAGCACAGTGACCGGCAATGCCAGCGCGGCGTCCCTGATCTGGACCCCGGGCGGCGTGATTGACCAGGTGATCAACGGCACCGCAGCGGCTGCGCCGCCCACCGCAGCCGCTGCCGCCGCGCCGCGCGCCGAGGATCAGGTGGAGCGCCCGGGCAAATCTGCCGTGACCTCGCCAACCATGCCGGACTCAATCCCCGCGATGCCGCCCGAAGCCTCGCACCCGACCCCGCCGAAAGACATTCCGGGCGATCTGGTCGAAGATCTGCCGCCCGCAAGCGATGCGCCGGCCAGCGGGATCCTTGGTACCCCGGCGCCCGGAACCGCAACCGCCGATGCAGGGCCAGTCCCTGGCGGGCTGGGTACCCCGGCCCCGGCTCTGCCCGATGCGCCCGATCCCGGTACCGCCATTGCCTCCGGCCCGGCGGAACTGGGCACCGCACCCGGCGGCCCGGCGCCGATCCGTGCGCCCGAAGGACAGCCCGCCGCGCCTGCCGGTGGCCCAAAGGTCGCAGCCGTGGCCGAGACCCCGCGCCCCAAGATCGATGGCACGCTGAAAAGCTCGGGCACCGGATTCTATATCGCGCCGACAACGCTGGTCACCGCCGCCCATGTGATCGAGGGCTGTTCCGCCATCGGCATGGCCGACGGCACCGCGCTTGAAGTGCTGGCCGCCGATACCACGCTGGATGTGGCAGTGCTGGGCGGCGCGGTCGATACCGGTGCCTGGCTGAAGCTCTCGGCGCTGGAGGTTCCGAAACTGGGCGAGACGGTCACGACGCTCGGCTACCCCTATTCCACCAGCCTCGACCAGGGGCTGACGGTAACCTCGGGCAATGTCTCGGCTCTGCGCGGAGCGGATGGCTCGTCGAACCGGGTGATGATCTCGGCGCCGGTGCAGCCCGGCAATTCCGGCGGCCCGCTTCTGAACAAAAAGGGCGCGGTGATCGGGGTGGTGGTAAGCCGCGTCGATGACATCGCCATGCTCGAGGAAACCGGCACCCTGCCGCAGAATATGAATTTCGCGGTGCCATCCGGACCGCTCCTGACCTTCCTTGCCAGGGAGCGCATCTCGCGGCCGCAGGGCGAAGGCGTGCGCGGAGATCTGTCGGCAGAGCTGCCCGAGGCCTTTGCTGCCGCCGTGGTGCCGGTGCGGTGTTATCGCTGAGCCGCGAGGCTCAGCTACCCGGCGCAAAACGGGCCCCCGGGGCCCGTTTTTCATTTTGACAGACATCAGTTCAATCGCGGTGCCGGGGCGAGCAGCGCTCAGCCCGTCAGATGTTCAAAAAGGATCAGCCCGCCCATCGCGATCAGAGCAAGGCCGCCAAATGTCTCCATCACCCGGCCAAAGCTGCGGCCGAGCCAGCGACCGGCGAGGACGCCCGAGGCGCTCATCACCATCGTGGTGAAGCCGATGGCTGCGGCGATGACAAAGATATTCGCCTCCAGCAGCGCCAGCGACACGCCCACCGCCATCGCGTCAATCGAAGTACCGATGGCCGTAAGCACGGTCGCGCGCAGCCCAGGCGCCGGCGCCGCCTCATCTCTCGCGCGCGACAGCGCCTGGAACAGCATATGTGCGCCCACCGCCCCCAGAAGCGCGAAGGCAATCCAGTGATCCACTGCCTGAACCCAGGTGCTCGCCGCCATGCCAAGTCCCCAGCCGATCAGCGGGGTGACCATCTCGACCACGCCGAAAATCGCACCGGTCTTCACGGCGCGCATCAGCCCCGGCCGCTGTTCCCCTGCGCCGCGCCCGAGCGAGGCGATAAAAGCATCAACAGACATTGAAACGGCAAGAATGCCGATGGTGAAGGGGGACATGCGGGTCTCCTGTCCTTTGGAACCGGCAGCGTGACGCCGGGATTGTGAACGGGCCCGAAGCCCGGAGCACGGTCTTGCATGACCCGGCTGACCCGGGCCGGACGCACCACGCCCGGGCATCCCCAGGGGCGAGAGTGTTGATACGCCCCTGCCATCACCTGGCAGTCGCTACTCCCCGATGCGGGTCAGATAGGTGCGTCATGATAAAAAGTAAAGTAAAATCATTATGTTAAAATGAAACTCATTTGCATCTGGGCCACCGTAGCCGTCGCGGCGGGTGGACAATCCCGGGCATAAAAGCCAGCATCCGGCAAAAGCCCCGGGGCTCTAAGTCACATTGAAAGGCGACTGCCTATGACCAGCCAGCAGGTACCGCAGGGCGGCGCCATAAAGCCGCCGCACCAGAAACCATCGCGCAAAACGGGGGTGGCGCATCTTCTGGCGGCAGCGACCTATTCCGCCGCCGGGTTCCGCCGGCTTTTGCGCGAAAGTGCCTTTCGCCAGGAACTGACCATCGGGGTGATTGTGCTTGCCGGCCTCGCACTCTGGGGGGTGGACCTCGCCAGACTGCTCGGCTTTGCGATTTTCCTTCTGGTGCTGACAGCGGTCGAGGCGCTGAACACCGCGCTTGAGGTTCTGGTCGACCATCTTTCACCGGAGTGGTCTGAATTTGCTCGCGATGCCAAGGATCTGGGCTCGCTCGCGGTCGGGGCGACGCTGATTGCGACCGCGCTTTATCTTGTCTGGGTGGTGCTCGGTCAGACCGGCCTTATCTGAACCGGCCCCGCCTGAACCGATCTGGCGGCTGACGCTGGGGAAGACATGACGCAGATGCAACCCCGCCCTGCGGAAACGGCGGGTTTTCTGCAGCGCAGCATAGGCCTATATTTCCGGCGGGAGGCGACAATTACCAAAGGATGCACGACATGTCTGTGCAACGCCCCGTCGATATTCTGAAAGCGGTCCTCGTGCCGCAGGATCCGGCCCAGACCTATTATACCCCGCCCAGCCAGAAACCGGCCCCGGTGCAGCTTTCGCGCCTCAATGCGCTGGACGAGATGTATGCTTATTTCGGCTCGGACCGCGCCTGAAATATGCGCGGCCATGCGGGCGGTCCGGCACCGGGCACGCCCTCAGCGCCGCATTCCGCGCTCTGCAGGATTTTTACACGCGGGCGCGCAGTTGACTTGTGGTCCCGCCGGCCCCATATCCGGCTGATACAGTCGGAGAAGCACCATGTTCATCCAGACCGAATCCACTCCGAATCCGGCGACGCTGAAATTCCTGCCCGGCCTGACCGTGCTTGAACTGGGCACCGCGGATTTCCCCAATGCCGAAGCGGCGGCCAAATCGCCGCTGGCGCGGCGTATTTTTGCGGCGGGCGGCGTGACCGGGGTATTCCTCGGGTCTGATTTCGTGACCGTCACCAAGGCCGATCAGATCGAATGGCCCCATATCAAGCCGCAGATCCTTGGCGCGATCATGGAGCATTTCCAGTCCGGCCAGGCCGTGATCGACGGCGAAGGTCCGGGCGACGGCCATGCTGCCAATTTCGACAGCGCGGATGAGGGCATCGTAAGCCAGATCAAGGAATTGCTGGACACGCGCGTGCGCCCGGCAGTGGCCCAGGATGGCGGCGACATCACCTTCCACGGCTTTGACCGGGGCGTGGTCTATCTGCATATGCAGGGCGCCTGCGCCGGCTGCCCCTCTTCGACCCTCACCCTCAAAATGGGGATCGAGAACCTGCTGCGCCATTACATCCCGGAAGTCACCGAGGTCCGCCCGGTCGCGGCCTGATCCGCGTCCGGCATTTCCCAGATGGCTGAGGCGCGTTTTCCTCTGTTGGCTTTCGACACATCGGCCGCGCATTGCGCGGCCGCTCTGGTTACACCGCAGGGCCTCTTCACCCGCTTTGAACCGATGCAAAAGGGCCAGGCCGAGCGGCTGATGCCGATGCTCGAAGAGCTTCTCGCCGAGGCCGGCCTGCCCTGGGCGCATCTGGCCGCGCTGGCGGTGGGGGTTGGCCCGGGAAATTTCACCGGAATACGCATTGCGGTCGCCGCCGCGCGCGGGCTGGCGCTTGGGCTTGACCTGCCGCAGACCGGTGTCACCAGTTTCGAGATGATGCGCGACCCCGCCCATCCCCATTCGCATCCGGCCGAACTTGTGAGCCTCCCCGCCCCGCGCGGCGAGGCCTATGTCCAGCCTTTCCGCTATGGCGCAGCCCAGGCCGCACCCCGGCTGATCGACCCCGCCTGCCCGCCCGCCGACCTTGCGATGCCGGGGCGGATGCAGGTCACCGGCCACCGCGCCGATGAAATCGCAGCGCCTTTCGCGGGCCGCGCCCTCACCTGCGAGCTGGAGAATATTCCCGGCCGGCTGGCACAGGTTGCCGTGTGGAAATTCGCCTGTGGCCTGGCACAGAACGCGCGCCCGGCGCCGCTTTACGTGCGCCCTCCCGATGCAGCGCCACCCTCTGACCCGCCGCCGGTGATACTTGATGCCGACCGCCCGGAGACCACGGATCGCGCCCCCCTTGATGCGGATGTCTGAGGCCGGCGCACCGGATATGCCAGCCGCCCTGGCCGAAAGCCTCGCGCGGATCCATGCCGCCTCTTTCACCATGCCACGCCCCTGGAGCGCGGCGGAGATCGCGGGGCTTCTCATCCAACCACATGTCTTCCTTCTGACCGAAGCGCGGGAACAGGAGCCCGTGGGCTTCCTGATTGGCACTGCCATTGCGGGCGAGGCCGAGCTTCTGACGCTGACCGTCCATCCCCGGCACCGCCGTCAGGGTCTTGGCGAATGCCTCGTCGCGCGTTTTCTGGCCGAGGCCGGCGCCCGCAACGCAAGCTCGCAGTTTCTCGAGGTCGCAGCCGATAATGCCCCGGCCATCGCCCTTTACACCCGCGTCGGCTTCCACGAGGCCGGCCGCCGCCGGAACTATTACCACGGCCCCAGGGGAAACCACGTCGATGCGCTGGTTCTCGCACGCGGGGGATGACGCCCGCCACCAGGCGAGGGCCAGGTAACGGCCGGGAAAGCGCCAGGGCCAGGCCCCAGTACCGGGATGACGAAAATCAAGCGGCGCTCCGGTCGCACCGAAGAAAGCTCTTCGCAAAAAGCGCTGTTTAAGCCCAAAGAAAATCCGGAGAAAATCATGATCCTGGCAACCCGCCTTGCCCCATGAAACGGCAGTGACCGCGCCTGTTACCGGAATCGCCGCCAGCACCTCCCTGGCAGACCACGCGCTGATCTTCGATCTCGGCGGCAAATTCGACAAAAGCTTCACCGAGGCCGCCTGTAATGGCGCCGGGCGCCTGAAGACCGAAACCGGTCGCACCTGCCGGAACCTGGAGATGCGCGAAGAGACCCGGCGCGAACACTCGCTGCGCCGCATAGCCGAGAATGGCACCAATCAGGTGGGGGCGCGCATGCCAGATCAGATCGCCCGCGATTTCCCCGATACGAGAATCGTCACCATTGACGGCTGCGCCGATCCGGCGCTGAACCCGAATGTGCTCCCGATCAATTTCCGCGAGGAAGCGGGTTCGGATCTGACCGGAATGCTCGCGGCGCAGGCCTCGAAAACCGGAACGGTGGGCTTTGTCGGCGGCATGTATGTCGCGCTGATCCGGGCCTTCGGCTCTGGCTTTACTCAAGGGGCGAAGACGGTGAACCCGGATATCAAAATCGTCTCCCCTAAGACCGGCGATCCTCCGGATGCCTGGAACGACCCGGTCAAGGGCCCGAAAGCTCAGGGCGCCGATGTTATCTTCGCCGCCGCCGGTCAGACCGGGCCCGGCGTTTTGCAGGCCGCAGCGGATGAGGGCATTCTTTCGGTCGGCGTCGAATCGAACCAGTACCACCTTCGTCCCGGCCAGCTGCTGACTTCGATACGCGAGCGCGTCAAATTGGTGGTCTGCAATTCGTTCAGACAGAGCGAAGCGCTGGATCTGACACCGCAGCATCTGGGGATGAAGGAAGACCGTGTCGGCTATGCGCTGGACGACAACAACGCCGCGCTGATCTCTCTGAAATGAAGGCAAGCGTCGATGCCACAGCGGCGGCAATCATCGCGGACGAGCTGAAAATCCATGACTACCGCTCGGACAATACCTGCCCCGCGGCGCCAAAAACGGCCCACTGCTTCGCCGCTCGCTCGGGCCTGCCCGCGACAGCCTCGCCGCACTCGCGCGCGAATACGGGCTTGAGGTCCATGCCAAAGCGCTGGTCGAAGACCTCTCACTCAGCCATCAGCAGCGGGTCGATATCCTCAAAGCCCTCTGACGCAACGCCCAGATCCCGTTCCCCGATGAACCGACCGGCGCCTTCACCCTGGCACAGGCCGACCTTCCTTTCAGCATTCTCAAAGGGTTGCGCGACCAGCGCAAAGCCCTCCGCCTGATCACCCACAAGCTGCGCCATATCATAGACGTCACTTACACAGTCATGCGGCGCGACCGCCTTGTCGGCACGCTCCGCACCCCAGAGACACCCCGCCCGGCTCGCCGAGCTAATGGTCGGGCACAAAGTGCTGCTGGAAACCGCCAGGGTGCCGGCCCGGTCCTCCTCAGCGCCGTAAACATCACGCGCCAGGGTGAACACAAGGTCGAGCGGCTGAAATCCGTCAGCCTGATGCTGCGCGCCGGCGAGATCCCCGGCATCACAGGCGTGGCCGGCAACAGGCAATCGGAACTCATATCGATCCATAGCGACATGACCCGCCCCGGCGAAAAAATCTCCAGGCGCCTCACCCTGAAAAGCCGGAACCTGTTCCTCAGCGGTCGCGTCGCAGTTGGCAAAAGCCGGCGCGCCTGCGGGATCGGCCTGGGCGCGCGGCATTCTCACCGACAGTCAGGCGACCCGGCAGCCACATCCGAGAGCGATATCGGCTGACCTATGGCTGGTATTGCCCCTGCACGCCCCCCAGAGCAGACTCAGCCCGAACAAACAGCGGAGCCTCCCCTGATGCTGCCCCTGCCGAAATGGTCCGGGGGGCGCTGATGACCGCCTCCGGCTGAGGCCATACGCTGTTTTACACCACGAGATCCATCTTCACCGGCCTTGCTGCGACCGTGTTTTCATGCCGGGCTCTCTCTATCCCCTGGCCGCGCTGGACGCGTGCGCTGCGCGGCGCCTCGCTCGCAGCGCCAGCTTTTGGCGCCGCCTGGACCACGATCGCCGCCTGGCTCCAGGCGAAACGCGGCAGCCATATCGTGATCACCACGATCATGTTCAACTATATCACGGCCAGCTTAATCATGTTCATGCTGGTCGAAGTGCTGCGGCCCCATGGACACGCAATACCCGTCCGGCGCGCGCTTCCCGGCTGTGACCGCCCTGACAGGGTTCAACCGGATCCCCGGGCTTGACCTTCTTTTCCCGCGCGCGAGGTGTCTTCGGCCAGGGCGGGCGCATACCGCAACTGGCCGAAGACGCGCGGTTCAGCCCCGTGACCCTGCCCTTCAGCGATACACTGCGCGACCTCCCCGGCATCGGCCCCTTCTATGCCGAAGTCATCCCGGGCCATGCCGATCTCGTCTATCTCGCCGTTGACCTGATGGCTCATGTATCGCCCCCTTTACGGGCTCCGCCTGCGCGTGTTGGGCGAGAACCCGGCGGCCATCGATACCGCGGGCGTTGCGGTAATACTGCTGCGTTATTCGGCGCTGATGGTCACCGGCATCCCTTGCGGCCTTGCCGGCACTTACATGTCCGCCGCGCTTCGGGCCGGGTTCGGGCGCGGCATGACCGCCGGGCGCGGCTCTATCGCGCTGGCCGCACTGATCTTCGCGAAATGGCGCCCGGTCGCCGCCCTCTGGGCCTGCCTTCTCTTCGGCTTTTTCCAGGCCCTGCGCTGCGCCCCGATATCGTAACGGCACTCATCCTGACCTGCGTCCCCGGTCCGATCCTCGATGCCCTGCCCTACATCCTGACCGCCCTCGCGCGGGCTTTATCTGCAAAGCCACTCCGCCCGCGCCGGCGGCGAGCCCTATGTGCAAGAACGCTGAGCCTCTTTCATCTGTCCTTAAATATCCTCCGGGGGTCCGGGAGGCGAAGCGCCCCCGGCTTGCCCGACCATCACGGAACACCCGCCATGACCACTGCCACCGACTTCATCCGCGCCTGTTCAGGCGACGCCCCGATCCACTTCGGCCAGATCTTCGGCTCGGGCCTCGGCCATCTCGCCCATGCGGTTGATGGCCCCGCAATCCCCTATGCCGACCAGCCCGGCTTCCAGCATGTCTCCGTCTCGGGCCATAAGCCGCATCGCCATATTGGCACGCCGGAGGGTATCCGCGTCGCGGTCTTTGCGCGCGAGCATTGCGAAGAGAACGGCAACGCCGCCGCGATGCGCGCAGACCTGAATACCCTGCGCGATCCTGTCGCAAACGATCTGATCGTGACGAATGCCGCCAGCAGCCTGCGCCCCGAAATCCCGCCCGGGGATCAGATGCTCCTTTCCGATCACATCAACGACAATGGCCGCACTCCGCTGATCGGCGGCCGACCGATGCCCGTTTCATCCCCATGACCGAAGCCCATTCGCCCCGGCTCCGTGCGGCACTGCACAAAGCAGCCGGGGCGAATCGGTCCCGCTCAAAGAGGGGGCTGCTGCTTGTATTCCGGCCCCTCTTTCGAGACCCCGGCCGAGATCCGCATGCTCCGATCTCTCGGCAGTGATACGGTCGGCATGTCCACCATGCGCGAAGTGATCCTCTCGCGGTTTCTCGGCCCCTAGGTCGCGGCAATCTCACCCATCACCACCATGGCCGCAGGACTGTCGGATGAGGCTATCAGCCATGATCACACCAAGGCCATGGCCCCGACAGGTGCGGCAAAACTGGAACGGATCCTGCGCCGTTACCTTTGTGATCCCGCGTGAGGCGAAAGCCGGTTTGACTTCCTGGCGCAGGCGGGCAAACCTGCGCCAGGACTTCCCCTGCTGATCCGGCCTGGCCTCTTTTGCAATGCAGCTCTACCTCCCCATCGCCGAGGTCTCGGTCAATATTTTCCTGCTCTTCGGGATCGGCGGCATCGTGGGCTTTCTTTCGGGAATGTTCGGGGTTGGCGGCGGCTTTCTGATCACCCCCCTGTTGTTCTTCATCGGCGTGCCGCCTGCGGTGGCGGTGGCGACCGGCGCGAACCAGGTCGTGGCCTCTTCGGTCTCGGGTGTGCTGGCGCAGATGAAGCGCAAGGCGGTCGATTTCCGCATGGGAACCGTGCTGCTGGCGGGCGGTTTCATCGGCTCGGCCATCGGGATCTGGGTCTTTGCGCTGATGCAGTCACTGGGCCAGGTCGATCTGTTCGTGCAGATCTCTTATGTCGTTTTCCTTGGCTTCATCGGGGCGACGATGTTGCAGGAGAGCCTGCGCGCCCTCTTGCGCACCCGTGGCGGCAAAGTGCAGATCCGCCGCGCCCATACCCATTCCTGGGCGCATGGCCTGCCGTTCAAGATGAAATTCCGCGCCTCGGGGCTTTATATTTCGGTGATCCCGCCAATGGCGATCGGCGCTTTCACCGGCTTTCTGGCCGCGATCATGGGGGTGGGCGGTGGCTTCATCCTGGTGCCGGCGATGATTTACCTGTTGGGGATGCCCACCAAGGTCGTGATCGGCACTTCGCTTTTCCAGATCATCTTCGTCTCGGCCTTTACCACCATCATGCATTCGGTCACCTCGCAGACCGTCGATATGATGCTGGCGCTGGTGCTGATCCTTGGCGGCGTGATCGGGGCGCAGATCGGCAGCCGTGTCGGGGTCTATCTCAAGGCCGAACAGCTGCGGGTCCTTTTGTCGCTGCTCGTCGTTGCGGTGGCGCTCAGGATTGCGGTTGATCTGCTGCTCCGCCCGGTCGAGCTGTATTCGGTGATGCCCGGGGTGCTGCCATGAGGCGGCTTACCCTGATCGCCGCGCTGTTCCTCACAGGCCCCGCTTTGGCGCAGGACGCCGCGCCGGATGCCGTACAGGACGCCCCGACCGAGACAATCGTCTCGGGCCTGAGCCAGAACCGCGTCTCGATCACCGCGAATTTCGATGGCGACGAGATCCTCGTCTATGGCGCCGTCCGGCGCGACGCGCCGGCGCCTCAGGGACGGCTCGATGTGATCGTGACCGCCGAGGGCCCCTCGGGCCCGGTCACCGTCAGGCGCAAGGAACGCACCGCGGGCATCTGGATCAACCGCGACTCTGTCAATATTTCCAGCGCGCCCAGCTTCTACGCCGTGGCCACCACCGGCAAGCTCGACGAGATCCTGAGCGCCGAGGAGAACCGCAAACATGCGATCTCCATCGACCAGCTGGTGCATCTTGAAGCCGCCGATGCCGCGACCGAGGCCTGGGTCGCCCGGGGCGGCGACCCGGATACGATGCCGCTTTTCCCGATCCTGCTTGCCGAGGGCGAGTTCATCCGCTCGATGATCCGGGTGCGCACCAATGAGGGGCGCTACCGGATGCTGGAAAACCGTGTCCAGCTGTCAGAACAGACGCTGTTTCGCGCCGATCTCACATTGCCCTCGAACCTGACCGAAGGCGTCTACCGGGTGCGGATGTTCCTCTTGCGCGATGGCAAGGTCATCGCCAACCACGAACGCTGGATCCGGGTGCGCAAAGAGGGGCTGGAACGTATGGTCTTCAACCTCTCGCGCGAGCAGCCATTGTTTTACGGCCTGCTGTCGCTGGCGATTGCCGCCTTTGCCGGCTGGGCCGCTTCAGCCGCGACCCGGCTGATCCGGCGCTAGGGTTCAGTCAGCCTCCGCCAGCAGTTTCGCGGTATCGAGGCGGCGGGTGGTCATCATCAGCCCGCCCTTCTCGTCATGCGGCCAGTCGGCCTCGGGGCGGTCCCAGTAAAGTTCCACGCCATTGCCATCCGGGTCATCCAGATAAAGCGCCTGGCTCACCCCATGATCCGAAGCGCCGGTCAGCGGATAGCCCGCCTCGCTCAGGCGTTTGAGCGCATTGGCCAGCGCCTTGCGATCCGGATAGAGAAAGGCCGAATGGTAGAGACCCACCGTCCCCGGGCCCGGGCGCGTGCCGCCAAGCGATTCCCAGGTGTTCAGCCCGATATGGTGGTGATAGCCGCCTGCCGACAAGAATGCCGCCTGGGTGCCGTAACGTTGGGTGACTTCAAATCCCAGAACACCGGAGTAAAAACCAATCGCACGGTCAAGATCCGAGACCTTGAGATGCACATGGCCCACGCGGGTCGCGGGATGGATCGGGGCAGTCATGAGATCGCTCTCCCTTCTCACGAAATTGTTTCCCCTCTCAGATAGAGGTGCTCCGGCCCTGCTAAAACAGCGATTCCCGCACCGGATCTGTGCAGGGATCGCTGAATTGTGAAGAAAGACCGGCGGGCAAAGCCGGCGGGTCAGGAAACCCGCCCTGTTCGCATCCCCCGGCGCGGCGCAATAGTCAGATGGCAACTCTGTGAGGTTACCCAGATGAAACGCATCTTCCTGGCCGCCGCTGTCACACTCGGCCTTGGCGCAACGGCGGCGCTCGCCGATGGCAAAGTCTATATCACGCTGCCCGATATGTCGGGGATCGCGCAGGATCCGGTCGCGGCTGACCAGCTGCTTTCAGATATGCAAAACACCCTCGTCCTCAGCCAGAACTGCCCGGAGGCGAGCCTTTCGGATGAGGAACATTCGCTGCTGACCGACGGCTTTGATCTTTTGGCCTATGGCGAGCTGAAGCTGGATACCGACGGGATCATCGCGAAATACGAGACGCCGGCCTTTGATCTCCTGGACAACAGCACGCGCGCCTGCAGCGAAGAGCCAGAGCTGAAAGCGCGCACGATTGCGACGCTGATCAGGGCCGGCGGCGATCTGACACCGCTGCCCGATCAGGAAAAAGCCTATCTCGACTGGCGCGCGCTGATGGATCAGATCCGCCCCTGACGCCGCCTGCCCGAAACAACAAAGGCACCGGAGCGATCCGGTGCCTTTTACATTTCCCACACCTGACGGGAGGTACAGGCTCAGGGGGAATCCGGGGTTACTTCGCCTTTACGCCGCCCGATGCCGCCTCAAGCGCCGCGATCCGGGCCGAGAGCGCCTCATTCTCTTCGCGCGCCTTTTGCGCCATCAGCCGCACCGCGTCGAATTCCTCGCGGGTGACGAAGTCGCGCCCGGCCATCCAGCGGTCGACCATGCTTTTCATCGCGGTTTCGGCTTCGGTCCGCGCGCCCTGGGCCACGCCCATGGCATTGGTCATGAGCTGGCTCATATCGTCGAGGAATTTGTTGCGGCTCTGCATCTCGGCCATCCCTTGTCGTCAGCCCCGGGGGGTCCGGGTCGCTTTGACCCTATATGCGCGCCCGCACGCCTGTTCACAAGTGTTGAGGCCCCGGTTGCGGCGCGGCCCTTGCAGTTGACTTCATCCCCTGCCCGCAAGACAAGCGTCTCACGTAAAAGCGTCACATGACAAGCATCTCGGGCCAGGCGGTTGCGCCCCGGCCGCCAGCAGGAGCGCAGGATGATCCCTTTCCCGAATCTCTCCCCTGACATTTTTTCGGTCGAGCTGTTCGGCATGAGTTTCGCCCTGCGCTGGTATGCGGTCGCCTATATTGCCGGGCTGCTGCTGGGCTGGTTTCTGGTGACAAAGGCCGTGAAAACCGCGCGGCTCTGGGCGCCGGGCGCCGCGCCGATGACATCGGAACAGGTAGAGCGCCTGCTGACCTGGGTGATCCTTGGCGTGATCATCGGCGGGCGGCTGGGTTATGTGCTGTTCTACCAGCCCGGGCGCTATCTTGCGCCCGAGAATTTCATGGCCGATCCGATGGCGGCGCTCAGACTCTGGGATGGCGGCATGTCCTTCCATGGCGGGTTCCTGGGGGTCGCCGTTGCCGGGCTGATCTTTGCCCGGCGCGAAGGCCTCGCGCCGCTCTCGGTCGGGGATCTTTTCGCCTATGCCGTGACGCCGGGGCTGCTGTTCGGGCGGCTTGCGAATTTCATCAATGCCGAGCTCTGGGGCCGGCAGACCGATCTGCCCTGGGGCGTGATCTTCCCCGGCGAGGCGGCACAGAACTGCCCCGGCGTGATCACCCTTTGCGCGCGCCATCCAAGCCAGCTTTACGAGGCGGCGCTTGAAGGACTGCTCCTGGGCGCCCTTATTTTCTGGCTGGTCTGGAAACGCGGCTGGCTGCGCTTTCCGGGCCGGATCATGGGCGTGTTCATCGCGGGCTATGGGCTTGCGCGGTTCCTTGTCGAATTCGTCCGCCAGCCCGATGCGCAATTCGTCGGGCCAGACAATCTGCTGGGCCTTGCCTTCCATATCAACGGCTGGGGGCTGACCATGGGCCAGGCCTTGTCGCTGCCGATGATCCTGATCGGGCTGTGGTTTGCCCTGCGCAGATCCGGGGCGCAGACGGTCGCACCGTGACGCCGCTGGCAGAGCTGATCGCCGCCCGCATCCGCGCCAGCGGACCGGTCAGCCTTGCCGAATATATGGCCGACTGCCTCATGCATCCGCGTTTTGGCTATTACGCCACCCGCGACCCTTTCGGCCAGGCCGGAGACTTCACCACCGCCCCCGAAATCAGCCAGATGTTCGGAGAATTGCTGGGGCTGTGCCTCGCGCAATCCTGGCTGGATCAGGGCGCGCCTGCGCGCTTTACCCTGGCCGAATGCGGGCCGGGGCGCGGCACGCTTATGGCCGATGTCCTGCGCGCCACCGCCCGCGTGCCGGGGTTCCACGCCGCCGCCGATCTGGTGCTGGTCGAGGCCTCCGCGACCCTGCGCGGCATCCAGGCGAAGACCCTTGCCGGGCATCAGCCGCGCTGGCTGTCTCTGGTGCAGTATCTGCCCGAGGCGCCGCTGTTCCTTCTGGCCAATGAATTTTTCGACGCGCTGCCGATCCGCCAGTTCACCCGCCAAAGCGGCGGCTGGGCGGAAACCATGGTCGGCCTTTCGGATGAAGCGCTGACCCCCGGCCGCGCGCCGCCCGGCCCGCTGGCCGCGCTTGATCACCGTCAGGATATCGCCGAAGGCCGCATCGTCGAGATCTGCCCTGCCGCCGCTCCGATCATGGCTGAAATCTCGGGCCGCATCCGCCGCCATGGCGGGCTGGCGCTGATCGTCGATTACGGGGACTGGCAGAGCCTTGGCGATACATTCCAGGCCATGCGTGACCATGCCTATGTCGACCCTTTTGCCACACCCGGCGAGGCCGATCTGACCGCCCATGTCGATTTCGCGGCGCTGGCCCGGGCGGCTTTGCCCGCCGCAGCCTCCTATACGACCCAGGGCGCGCTTTTGACCGCGCTTGGCATCGGGGCCCGGGCTCAGCAACTTGCCGCCCATCCGATTGCTGCACGCAATGACCCGCTTGCCGCCGCACGCCGCTTGACCGATCCCGCAGAAATGGGGACCTTGTTCAAAGCCCTTGCCATCCATCCGGCCGGAACGCCGCCCCCTGCGGGATTTCCGATCGGGAACACCATGGACCAAAGCGCTGCCAGGGGAGGCAGAGACGATGCTTGAAATCATCACCTCCGGGGCGATCCCGCAGCGTCACGGCTTTTTTACCCGCAAGGGCGGCGCCTCTTCGGGGATCTTCGCCGGGCTGAATTGCGGCTTCGGCTCCACCGACCAGGCGGAAATCGTGGCGATCAACCGCGCCCGCGTGGCCGAGGCGATGGGGGTCGGGGCCGATGGGTTGCTCTCGGTGCATCAGGTCCATTCCGCCGAAGTGGTGACCGTGACCGCGCCACCCGGCGGCTCGGTCGAACGCCCGCGAGCCGATGCGATGGTGACCCGTCTGCCAGGCGTCGCGCTGTCGGTGCTGACCGCGGATTGCCAGCCGGTGCTGCTTTCCGACCCCGAGGGCGGCGTGATTGGCGCGGCCCATGCCGGCTGGCGCGGTGCCATGACTGGCGTGCTTGAGGCGACTGTTGACGCGATGGAGGCCATCGGGGCCAGCCGCACGCGGATCCGCGCGGTCATCGGCCCAACGATCAGTCAGGCGGCCTATGAGGTCACGGAAGATTTCCTGCAGAATTTCCTCACCGAGGACCCTGAGAATGGCCGCTTCTTCGCCAATGGCCAGAACGGGCGCTATCAGTTCGACCTGCCGGCCTATGGGTTGCACCGGCTGCGCGGCGCCGGAATCGGCCATGCCGAATGGGTACGGCACTGCACTTATGGCGACCCGGATCGCTTCTTTTCCTACCGCCGCACGACCCATGCCGGCGAGGCTGATTATGGCCGGCTGATCGCCTCTATCCGGCTTTGACCGGGCGGGCGACAGCAATCCGGAAACAATGCGCCCGATTTTGACGCATTTCGTCCCGCCTGGAAATGACCACAATTTCAGATCCATCGGCCAAAACAACGCCGCAATGTTCGGCGATTCTGCCTGCAAGACGCGATGAAACCCAGGGCATCAGACCCGGCCATCGATAAACCGAGCGCAGTATCGAGGAGACGCAGCATGGCAGGTAAAATGGTACAGCCGAAGTCCGAAACCACTAAAGCCAAGACACAACGCCGCTGGCTGCAAAGCGTGATTGCGGCCTCGGGCCAACCGCTTCCGGCCTTTCCCTGGATGCGCGCCGCAAAATCAGCCGTCGCGACTAAGCAGCCGGTTGAGGTGATCACCAGCGGCTCGTATCGCCTGACCACCCCCCTTTTTCGCCGCAATGGCCCTGCGGGTGGCATCGCGGCACGCTGACCTCGCGTTAAGCACGAATCGGGGCGGCAGGGGGGCGGTCAGAAACCGGCCAGAATGCCACCTGAAAGTCTGATTTGCGGCAGTTGCGGCGGTTCGACAGCAACGAATTCGAAACAATCCCAGGGATTCAGGCGGATTTTTTCGATCCCACACCGCTAACAACGGCAAATGTTTGACAATGGGGCTCAACCGACGCACGAATGGCGTCAGGTCAAAGTCCCTGACTATGATCCGGAGCGCGAAACGGTGCTGACCGCTTTGCTGTTCCAGATCTCTCCCGGTCGCCGCTCACGACACGGGAGACGTGGTGAGTAAGAACGGCCCCGGTGCTCCTCTGGCACAGAATACGGGGCCGTTTTTTCATTTCAGCGGACCAGTTCCCCTGACGCGGTCTAACCCGGCACTTGGTTCGCCCTCACTGCCAGGAGATCCCGGGGATCACGTCGCGCAGCAAAAACGCCGCGTCTCTTTCCTGTTTCGAAACACTTCCTGCCAGAGCCGGCTCAGATGACCGGCCCCTGCAGGCATACTCGCTGATATCACATCCGTAATGGCGCACTCATGACCAGACCGTATCGCCTCTGGCGATACTCATCCAACACGAATACCCGTCATCCGGTTCCCTGTGCGGCCGCGAAAATTATATCGGTCCGCAACAGCAGAACGGGGCCGTCTCAGGCATTGCGCGCCAGACGCGCCTCAAGCACCCCAAAGGGCACGCCGGGCTCGTCCTTGGCATTGCGGATCACCAGGCTGGTTTTGACATTGGCCACATTCGGCGCAGTCAGCAGTTCGGTCGTCAGGAAGGTCTGGAAAGTCGAGAGATCGGGCGAGACGCATTTCAGGATGAAATCAATCTCGCCGTTCAGCATATGGCACTCGCGCACCAGCGGCCAGGCGCGGCAGCGCTCTTCAAAGGCCGAGAGATCGCTTTCGGCCTGCGAGGACAGCCGCACCATGGCAAAGACCGCGACCTCGAACCCAAGCGCCCTTGCATCGATATCGGCATGATAGCCGCTGATATAGCCCTGTTCTTCAAGGGTGCGCACACGTCGCAGACAGGGCGGCGCAGAGATGCCCACCCGGCTCGCCAGCTCGACATTGGTCATCCGACCATCTGACTGCAGCTCCGCCAGGATCTGCCGGTCGGTTTCGTCAAGCTTGTGGCTCGCCATGGGTTACTCCTTAGTTCCGTCGCCTCAATAGGCTTTTGCCCGTTTTTGCGCAACAATGTTTCAATGATAACGCCACCAACACGCTCTGGATTGCGGGGCGCGCGCTGCATACCGGCAATTCGCTGCTGCGATTTCCGGGGGGCTTCCGGCCCGGTCCTGCCTTGTCTATATCCATCATGATCAGGCGCGGCCGGAACGGCGCGCGCCGAAAGCGACATCAGGCCGCCCCGACCGGGTGGCGGGGAAGGACCGACATGGCTGAGACGCGGCATACCAAAGTTCTGATCATCGGCTCGGGCCCGGCGGGCTATACGGCAGCGGTCTATGCCGCACGCGCCATGCTGCAGCCTTTGCTGATCCAGGGCCTGCAACCGGGCGGCCAGCTGACCATCACCACCGAAGTCGAGAACTGGCCCGGCCTGAAAACCGTCCAGGGCCCCAATCTGATGATCGAGATGGAAGAACATGCCCGCGAGATGGGCGCCGAGATCATCGCCGATTACATCACCTCGCTAGACCTGAAAAACCGCCCCTTCACCGCCGTTGCAGACAGCGGCACCACCTATACCGCCGATGCCGTGATCCTGGCGACGGGCGCGCAGGCGAAATGGCTGGGCCTGCCGTCAGAAGAGAAGTTCAAGGGCTTTGGCGTCTCGGCCTGTGCGACCTGTGATGGCTTTTTCTACCGGGGCAAAGAGGTCGCGGTGATCGGCGGCGGCAATACCGCCGTCGAAGAGGCGCTGTTCCTGACGAATTTCGCCTCGAAAGTGACGCTTATCCATCGCCGCGACAGTTTGCGCGCCGAAAAGATCCTGCAGGACCGGTTGTTCAGACATCCGAAGGTCGAGGTGATCTGGGACAGCGAAGTGACCGAGGTTCTGGGGGGCGAAAGCCCGCTGGGCGTCGAGGCGGTGCGGGTCTCGAACCTGAAAACCGGTGCCACGCATGACCTGCCGGTCGCGGGCTTTTTTGTCGCCATCGGCCATGCACCCTCGTCCGAACTGGTCGCAGATCAGCTGGAACTGCATCACGGCGGCTATGTGAAGGTCGAGCCGGGCACCACCCGCACCTCGATCCCCGGCGTCTTCGCGGCAGGAGACCTGACCGACCATGTCTACCGTCAGGCTGTGACTTCGGCCGGTATGGGCTGTATGGCGGCACTTGATGCCGAGCGCTGGCTGGCCGAACAGCCCTGACAACGCGTGACCTGAGCCGCGCCTGTCGCGTCCCCGATGCGACAGGCGCGGCTCAGGACAGGCCAGTTCAAATTTTTGTGATTTGGTCGCCCCGGTGGCTTCGGGCCAGACTGCCGGGGTTCACCCGCAGATTGTGCATAATCCCTTCGCTGACCAAAGGCCGCTTTTGCTTTCCTATATTCAGATCACTGCCGGTGAACCCGCGCCCTGGTTCACCCTGCCCTCTGCCGGATCACCGGCCTATGCCATCGATACCGCCGCCGGCCGCTACCTGCTTTTGTGCTTCTTCGGCAGCACTTCAAGCCCGCATTGCGCCTCCCGCCTCAAGGCTGTGCTGGCGCGGCAGGACCTCTTTGATGACAGCTTCGCGGCGTTTTTCGGGGTCAGTGCCGATCCGCGCGATCAGGACGGGCGTCTGCAAAACCGCCTGCCCGGCTACCGCTTTTTATGGGACACTGATCTGACCGCCGCAAAGCTCTATGGCGTCGCCCCGCGTGAGCCGGTCCAGACCGGAACCGGTCTGCGCTCGCTCTGGGCGCTGATGGATCCGACGATGCGAATGATTGCGACCGTGCCTTTTGAACAGGACGGATCGGATAGTCAGCGCATCCTTGGCATCCTGGAAAGCCAGCCCGCCCCCGACCGTTTTGCCGGAATGCGGCTTCAGGCCCCGATCCTGTGCCTGCCGCGCGTGTTTGAGCCCGATCTCTGCGAAAGCCTGATCGCCACCTATGAGGCCCGGGGCGGCGAGCTTTCGGGCACTATGCGGCAGGTGGGAGCCAGGACCGTAGGCATCAATGACCTGAAATTCAAAAGCCGCCGCGATTGCGACATCACCGATCAGGCGGTGATCGGGCGCATTCAGACGGCGATCAGCCGCCGCGTTCTTCCCGAGATCCGCAAGGTGCATCAGTTCATCGCCACCCGGATGGAGCGCTATATCGTCTCTTGCTATGATGCAGCCGAGGGAGGGCATTTCAGCCCACATCGCGACAATACCACCTCGGGGACGGCGCATCGGCGGTTTGCGATCTCGATCAATCTCAATTCCGATTTTGATGGCGGCGAGGTCAGCTTCCCCGAATATGGCCCCGACGGGCTGAAGGCACCGCCCGGGGGCGCGGTCGTGTTTTCCTGCTCGCTTTTGCACCGGGTCTCGCCGGTCACACGCGGGCGCCGCTATGCATTCTTGCCTTTCGTTTATGATGACGAGGCCGCCAAACTCCGCGAAGCTAATAAGGCAAGCATCGTCCCATCCCAGGCGCAGGGGTAAAACCTGACCGCGCCCGCAGATCGTCAAAGAAAGAAGGACCCAAATGTCGTCCCCCAATCTTGCCCCGATCCCCGAGCTTTACGTCTCTTACGATTCTGCGCAAAAACTTAAGCACGCGGCGGCGGCGCTGATGTCCTGGGATCTGAGCCCGCGCCAGACCTGTGACCTCGAGCTTTTAATGAATGGCGGTTTCTACCCGCTGAAAGGCTTTATGGGCCAGGCCGATTATGACAGCGTGGTCGAGACGATGCGCACCGCCGATGGCTCGCTGTTCCCGATGCCGATCACGCTGGATGTGTCCGAGAAATTCGCCGAAGAGGTCGAGCCGGGCCAGGACATCGCGCTGCGCGACCAGGAAGGTGTGATCCTTGCGATCCTTTCCGTGACCGATAAATGGGTGCCCGATAAGGCGAATGAGGCGGTAAAGGTCTTCGGCGCCAATGACCTCGCGCATCCGGCAGTGAACTATCTGCACAATATCGCAGGCGCGGTATGTCTGGGCGGCGCCATCACCGGCATCCAGCAACCGGTGCATTACGATTTCAAATCGCGCCGCGACACGCCGAACGAACTGCGCGCCTTCTTCCGCAAGATGGGCTGGCGCAAGATCGTCGCCTTCCAGACCCGCAACCCGCTGCACCGCGCCCACCAGGAGCTGACCTTCCGCGCCGCGCGCGAGGCACAGGCCAATCTGCTGATCCAGCCGGTTGTCGGCATGACCAGGCCGGGCGATGTCGACCATTTCACCCGCGTGCGCTGCTACGAGGCGGTGCTGGACAAATACCCGCAATCGACCACGCATCTGAGCCTCCTGAACCTCGCGATGCGCATGGCTGGCCCGCGTGAAGCGCTCTGGCATGCCATCATCCGCAAGAACCACGGCCTGACCCATTTCATCGTCGGGCGTGATCATGCCGGCCCGGGCAAAAACAGCCAGGGCAAGGATTTCTACGGCCCCTATGACGCCCAGGAACTGGTCGCCAGGCACCAGGCCGAAATCGGCATCGAAATGGTCGATTTCAAACAGATGGTCTATGTCCAGGAGAAATCCCAGTACTACCCCGTCGACGAAGTGCCGGAAGGTTCTACCGTCCTCGATATCTCGGGCACGGAACTGCGCCGCCGGTTGCGCGAAGGGCTGGAGATCCCCGACTGGTTCTCTTTCCCCGAAGTGGTCAAAGAACTGCGCCGCACCTCGCCGCCGCGTTCGAAACAGGGCTTCACGGTGTTCTTCACCGGCCTTTCCGGCTCGGGCAAATCGACCATCGCCAATGCGCTTATGGTCAAGCTGATGGAAATGGGCGGGCGCCCGGTGACGCTGCTGGACGGCGATGTGGTGCGCAAGCATCTCTCGTCCGAGCTCGGCTTCTCGAAAGAGCATCGCGACATCAATATCAAGCGCATCGGCTATGTCGCTTCGGAAATCACCAAGAATGGCGGCATCGCAATCTGCGCGCCCATCGCGCCCTATACTTCGACCCGCCGCGCAGTGCGCGAGATGATCGAGGCCTTCGGCGCCTTTATCGAGGTCCATGTCGCGACCCCGATCGAGGAATGCGAAAAGCGCGACCGCAAGGGCCTCTACAAGCTGGCGCGGGAAGGCAAGATCAGGGAATTCACCGGCATCTCCGACCCTTATGAGGCGCCGGAAACCCCCGAACTGCGCGTCAACACCGAAGGTGCCGAGGTCGATCATTGCGCACATCAGGTGATCCTGAAGCTCGAAGCCATGGGCCTGATCAGGGCCTGAGGCATCGCCCCGGAAACAGGAACGGCCGGAAAGGACATCCCTTTCCGGCCGTTTCCATGGCGCGTAACCGACAGCCGATCCTGCGGCCCCAATCGCCCTTTCAGGCCGATTGCCCGGTCAGTGAGGCGGTCGGCGCCTCAATGCACCGACATCGGCGCGAAATCATGTGCCCGCGCCAGGTTGAACGCCAATGCGCGATCCGCCACCAGCGCAAGGCGCTGACCATCCACCGCATGGACCGAATAGATCACACCCGCGTCACCGACCTGCTCGCGCACTTCCTCGGGCAGGTCTTCCACCGCGACCGGCCTGACATAGACGATGCGGCTCTTGCCCTCGGGAAATCCTTCAAACGGCGTATTCATCTTCTTACCCCTTTCTCTGCCCGATCCTGATCGTCTGCACGACGGTCTCCGGCACCTGGCGCCTGAGATCGACATGCAAGAGCCCATGCTCCATATGCGCACCCGCAACTTCCACCCCATCCGCCAGCACGAAACTGCGCTGAAAAGCGCGGGATGCGATGCCGCGGTGCAGGAAAACACGCTCCTGCCCGTTTTCCCCATCCGAGACCCGGCCGCGGATCACCAGCTGCCGGTCCTCGACAGTGATCGCAAGGTCCTCCTCACGAAATCCGGCCACCGCCAGCGTGATACGGTAAGCGTTCTCGGTCACGGCCTCGATATTATAGGGGGGATATCCTTCACCGCTTTTGGCAGTGCGTTCGACCAGCCGTTCAAGCTGTTCAAACCCCAGAAGGAACGGGTGTGCCCCGAAGCTTAGTTTCGTCATTCCCGGACTGTCCTTTTACAAAGCGACAATTCGCGGCGGCTGGCCCCATCATCGGCGACCTGCCCCGGTATTATGGAATATGGGGCGCGTCCTGTCCGGCTGCAAGGCCGGCAAATCACCGCCAACACGGGAAAATTTCCGCATTCCGCCGGGCAGTGCTTCTCCGAATCACCAATCCGCTCTATGATTCGGTGACAACCTTCAGCAAAGACCCGCGTCCAGCCATGAATGCCCCCTCTGAAATGAGCTTTGATGAGATGTTGCGCGTGAAACTCGGGGTTCTGCGCCGGGAACATCGTGACCTCGACGAGGCGATCTATGCGCTGGAACAGAACGGGCGTCCGGATATCCTGACGATCCGGCGGCTGAAAAAGCAAAAGCTGTCGCTGAAAGACCAGATCGCCACCATCGAAGACCGGCTGATCCCGGATATCATCGCCTGATCCGGCCGACCGATTTGCCCCCCCCTGCTTGCGGCGGTCCGGGCTTTGGGCTACGTCGCGCGCCCCATTCCCTTTCATGACGGGCGGCGATGATGCAGGCAGAGGTTCTCGCGGTTGATTTCGGCACCTCGAATACAGCGGTTGCGGTAACCGGACCCGATGGCCAGGTGCAGCGCATCGCCATTGAAGAGGGCAGCGACACCCTTCCCACCGCCGTCTTCTTCCCGCCGGGAGGCGGCGCGATGCGAATCGGCCGCGCGGCGGGAGAGGCGCTGATTGCGGGGGATGAAGGCCGCTATATGCGGGCGCTGAAATCGGTGCTGGGAACCCCCTTGCTGCATGAAACCCGGATGATCGGTGGCAAAAGACAAAGCCTTGCAAATATCATCACGGCCTTCCTGTCCGAGCTGCGTGCCCGCGTGGCCCAAAGCCTCGGTGCATGTCCGGACCGCGTGCTTTCGGGCCGTCCGGTGCATTTCCACACCAATGACCCCGGTCGCGACGCCCAGGCCCTTGCCGATCTGAATGGCTGTTACCGCGCCGCCGGCTTTACCGAAGTCGACTTCCTCGCCGAACCAGAAGCCGCCGCCTGGGCCTGCCAGCAGGAGATCGGCGATCAGACCGGACTGATCATTGATATCGGCGGCGGCACCTCGGATTTCACCGTCTTCCGCGCGGCAGGCGGACGGGTCGACATCCTTGCCAGCCACGGTATCCGGCTGGGCGGCACCGATTTCGACCACTCCGTCTCGCTCGCCCATGTCATGCCGCGTCTCGGCCAGGGGGGTGAGCTCAGGCGCGAAATGGGGCCGGGGCTTTTGCCGGTGCCGAATGCGATCTATTCCGATCTTGCGACCTGGGCGCGGATCCCCTTTCTCTATACGCCGGAAACCAGACGCGAAGTGACGTCAATGCTGCGCCTTGCAGTGGATCGCAAACGGCTGGAGCGACTTGCCACCGTGCTGGGCGAAGAACTCGGCCACGAACTGGCCTTCGCGGTCGAACGCGGCAAGATCGCGGCCAATAATGGCGAGGCAAAGCCCCGCATCGCGATGGGATTCGTCGAGCCGGGGCTGTCGGCGCCGATCTCCTTTGGCTCGCTGGATCTGGCGCTGCGCGATTACCGCATGGCGCTGGATCAGGCGATCCGCGAGACGCTGCGCCTGTCGGGGCTGCAGGCGGATCAGATCGGTGCGGTGATCCTTGTCGGCGGCTCAAGCCTGATGCGGCTGGTGAGCGACCTCGCGACAGAGATCCTGCCCGAGGCCCGTATCCACCGATCCGAGGCCTTTACCGCAGTGGTCGATGGCCTCGCGCTGGCCGCCGCCGCGTGAATGCGAAAGGGCGACCCGAAGGGCCGCCCTTTCATTTGCCAGAACACGCCCCGGCTCAGACCTTCAGCGACGGCAGGATCTGCTTCTTGCGGCTCATGATCCCGGGCAGAACGACCGTGTCGCCCTCGACTTTCGCACCGAACGAGGCTTCGGCAATGGTCTTCACCAGATCATTCGGCACCAGAAGCGTGGCTTCCTCTTTCAGAATGTCGATGATGAACAACAGAACCTGATCGGCGCCATCGGCCTCGGCCACCGCCGGCATCGAGGCCATCAGGCTGGCTTTACGGTCCAGCAGCACTTTCGGCGCGGTGGTTTCCAGCACCGAGACCCGCAACTCTTTGCCTCCGATATTGTATTCCTTGCTGTCCATCCGCAGCAGAACCTCATCCGAGAATTCGGAGACATCCGATTTCGCCTCGAACAACTGGCTGGCATATTCAGGGATCGAGATGCCGAGATCGGCGGCGAGTTTCTCAGCCACAGCCCTGTCATGCGGCGTGGTGGTCGGCGAGCGGAATTCGAGCGTGTCTGACAGAATACAGGACAGCATCGCGCCCCTGATCGCTTTCGGCGCGCGGGCCAGATCGTCACCGATCAGGTCATGCATCAGCGTGGCTGTGCAGGCGAGCGGGCGGATGGTGATGTCGATCGGCGCTTTGGTCTTCAGCCCCCCGACCAGCATATGGTGGTCGATGATCCCGATGATCGAGGCCTCATTGACCGAGGCCGGCAGCTCGGCCGGGTTATTGGTGTCGACGATCACAACCTCATCACCCGCCGCGACATCCGCGATGATCTCGGGCTTTGCGAGATCCCAGTGCTTCAGCACGAAAGCGGCTTCGGTATTCGGCTCGCCCAGCAGATACGGTTTCGCCGGGGCACCTTTGATCTCCGAGAGATACCAGGCCCAGATGATCGGCGAACCGGTGGAATCGGTATCGGGGGATTTGTGGCCAAAAACCTTGATCGTCATGTCAGATTCCTTGCGGGAGGAGCTCAGTTTCGCCGCGCCTTATAGGCAAGGTGAAGACTTTTGTCACCTGAGGCCGCTGCTCCTGCGACGATATGGAATCCGCGCGTCTCTGACAGGATGCGGAAGCCTCCGGCGGGGATATTTAGTGACAGATGAAAAGGGCTTTCTTCATCTGTCCTTAAATATCCCGGGGGTGCGGGGGCAGAGCCCCCGCTCTTTCTTACGACGGCCAGCCGCCTTTGCCGCGACAGCCATGTGGCGGCAGGGTTTTATCTCCGAATTCATCAAAGAGCCGGGCGCAGCCCCAGTCCTGAACGAAACCCGGCATATATTTGTGCAGATCGATCCCGACCTCGTCGAAAGGCGTATCCGCGCCGGTCCAGTTTTTCACCCAGGATACATATCTATAGCCAACCATTGCGACGGCCGCGAAAACTGCCACGACCAGAATCGTCAAAAACCGTTTCACTTGTAATTACCTCTCTCATTCCTGCGACATCCGCCGCCGCAGACAGCTTTGCCATATGACTGAGAGAGGCTCCAGAGATCACGATGATGACGCGCAAAATCGGCGGCTGCGGCCCGGACCGCGTCAGCCTTTGCGGGTCACGAAACGGGTTTCGAGATAGGCCTCAATCGCCTCTGATCCGCCCTCGGTGCCATAGCCGCTGTCCTTCATGCCGCCAAAGGGCGTTTCCGGCAGCGCGAGACCGAGATGGTTGATCGTCAGCATCCCCGCCTCGATCTCATTCCCGAGCCGCGTCGCGGTGGCCGTGTCCGAGGTATAGGCATAGGAGGCGAGGCCGAAGGGCAGCCGGTTTGCCTCGGCAATCGCCTCGTCGATGGTTGAGAAGCGGTTGATCACTGCCACCGGGCCGAAGGGTTCTTCATTCATGATCCGGGCCGACAGGGGGGCATCGGCCAGCACGGTCGGCTCGAAGAACCAGCCCTCATTGCCGATCCGGCGCCCGCCGGTGGTCAGGCGCGCGCCTTTTTCCACCGCATCATTGATCAGCGCCTCCAGCGCGGGAACCCGGCGTTCATTCGACAGGGGGCCCATTTCGGTGGCCGGATCCATGCCGTCACCAACCTTCAGCTTTGCCGCGTAATCGGTGAATTTCTCGGTAAAGGCCGCGTGGAGATCGTCATGAACGAGGAAACGGGTCGGCGAGACGCAGACCTGGCCCGCATTCCTGAACTTATGCATCGCGATCTGCGACACCGCGAGATCGAGATCGGCATCGCCCGCCACGATCACCGGCGCATGGCCGCCAAGCTCCATCGTCGCGCGCTTCATATGCAGCCCGGCCAGGGCCGCAAGCTGCTTGCCGACCGGGGTCGAGCCGGTGAAGCTGATCTTCCGGATCACCGGATGCGGGATCAGATATTCAGAAATCTCGGCCGGAATGCCGTAGACAAGGTTCACCACCCCTGTCGGCACACCGGCATCCTGGAAGACGCGGATCAGCTCGGACGGCGATGCCGGGGTTTCCTCGGGCGCTTTCACGATGATCGAACAGCCTGCCGCCAGCGCGGCCGAAAGCTTGCGCACCACCTGGTTGAGCGGGAAATTCCACGGCGTGAAAGCCGCCACCGGCCCGACCGGGCCTTTGACGGTGAATTGCAGCACATCGGGCGCGCGCGACGGAATCACCTGGCCATAGCTGCGCTGGCCCTCGCCCGCGAACCAGTCGATGACATCGGCGGCGCCGGCGATCTCGACCTTTGACTGCGCCAGCGGCTTGCCGTTTTCCAGCGTCATCAGCACGGCAATATCATCGGCGCGCTCGCGCAGAAGGCTGGCCGCCCTGCGCATCAGCTTGCCACGCTCAAAGGCGGCGGTGTCTTTCCAGATCCGGAACCCGCGCTCTGCCGCTGCCAGCGCCGCGTCGAGATCTTCGCGCGCGGCATGTGCCACGGTGCCGATCTGGCGGCCGGTTGCCGGGTTGATCACGGGAATCACCCGCCCCCCGGTTCCCGCGCGCCACTGGCCGTCGATGAAAAGGAGCGTTTCGGTATTGCGCGTCATGGCGACATCCTTCGGATCTGATCATCCCGCCCGGTCCGGGACTATGGCCCGGCCCCGGAGCGGTTTCCTCCCGGCGGCAGCCGGTGGGCCCGAGGCAAGAAATAGCGCCGTGACCGCCCGGCGTCGACCGGGCAAAGCCGGTATTCGCAGGATATCTTTGAGCCCTGCCCTAATCTGACGCCTGTTCTGGCAGAGAAAGCGGCGGATCAGGGCTGTGATACGGCCGCGGCCAGATCGAGTTCAGAAATCATCCAGCCATTTTCGGCCAGCAGGTTCAGCACACCTTCCTCGCCCGAGAGGTGCAGCGCGCCAAAGGCCACGACCAATGGCCCCTTTGCCGCCGCCGCCTCGATCACCGGGATCCAGGCGCGGTTGCGGCGGATCATCATCACATCCTCCATCACCGCCATCTCGGCATCGACCTGTTCTTTGGTATAGCCGGGCTGCTTATAGGCGAAGAGCCGGTTCAGCTCCCAGATCATCCGCGAATCTGCCTCGAAATAAAGGTCGGCCATCGTCACCGCCATATCTTCGGATTGCCCCTCCATCGCCAGCGAGGCCTCGACCATGGCAATCGACTGTTCCTCGCTGAGGCCGCCGAAGATCGTGAACAGTGTATCATAGGGCTCCAGTGCCCGGACCGGCACATTGGCTTCTTCCGCCGCGTCGATCAGCTGCGCGTCGAGCCCGTTTTTCAGATCGGGTTCGGCAATCATGCAGGACGGGATCGCCAGCACCACGGTGGCATACCAGGGCTGGAACTTGGCCGCGAATATCCCCGGAATACCGCGCGCCTCAAGCGCCTCGGAAAGCCGGCGCCAGGTGTCGCGCGGCAGGCGCTCCAGCAGGCTCGGCCCCTCGCTGATGAACATGAGCGAAGGGTTTTTGCCCATCGCCTGCATCAGCGCATTTTCCTCTTCGGGACCGGCCTCGACCAAAAGCCCGGCGGCCTCGCCGATACGCCCGATGAGCGCAGCCATAACCGACATATGTCGTGGGTCATCAATATGATAGGTGCCCACGATGGTCATCACCTGACCATCCTTTTCTGCCGTCCAGAAATTGCCGCGCGCAAAGGGGACGGCATCGGCGCGGGCGCGAATCTCTTTCAGATCGCCGGGCAGCATCTGGTCGACCAGATTGGTCCCGGCGCAATAGGCCGCAGCCTGCGAGACAAGCCCGAAAAGCGCAAAGGCTGCGGCGGCGAGATGTTTCATGACGGGCTCCGGCAAAATGGGCGGCAGATGGGCGCGGGCGGCGCGGATCGGGGCAGACTGCCATTTCAGCGCGGCAAGACCAAGGCAGGACGCGGGCAGTTCCCGCGAATGTTTGTACCAGTGTTTCCCGGGGCCGCCCGAACTGTCACGTCTGCGTGCATAAAACCCCGCATAAAAAGCCAGAGGAAGCGGTTGACAGGGGGGAGGCGTTTTCCTACCTGTTGTTCCGTTAGCACTCCCCCAGGGTGAGTGCTGATCAGATACAACCTGGCATACATGGGAGTGTTACCAGATGGCTTTCAAACCGCTGCATGACCGCGTTCTGGTCCGTCGCGTCCAGTCCGAGGAAAAAACCAAGGGCGGGCTGATCATCCCGGACACCGCAAAAGAAAAGCCCGCTGAGGGCGAGATCGTTTCGACCGGTGAAGGTGCCCGCAAGGATTCGGGCGAGCTGATCGCACCTTCCGTCAAAGCCGGCGACCGCGTGCTGTTCGGCAAATGGTCGGGCACCGAAGTCACCGTTGACGGTGAAGAACTGCTCATCATGAAAGAAAGCGACATCCTCGGCATCATCTCGTGATGACGGGCTGGCTCCGGCATCCGATCTGATTTCGGAACCGTGAGCCGCGCTTTCTTTTTCCTGAAACCTGCATCCAAGGAGACAGCATAATGGCTGCCAAGGACGTTAAATTCACCACCGACGCTCGTGACCGCATGCTGCGCGGCGTCAATGTTCTCGCTGACGCGGTCAAAGTGACGCTGGGCCCGAAAGGCCGCAACGTCGTGATCGAAAAGTCGTTCGGCGCTCCGCGCATCACCAAGGACGGTGTGTCGGTTGCAAAAGAGATCGAACTTTCGGACAAGTTCGAAAACATGGGCGCCCAGCTCGTCAAGGAAGTCGCTCAGCGCACCAATGACGAAGCAGGCGACGGCACCACCACCGCAACCGTGCTGGCGCAAGCCATCATCAAGGAAGGCCTGCGTTCGGTCGCAGCCGGCCTGAACCCGATGGATCTGAAGCGCGGTATCGACCTCGCGACCACCAAGGTCGTCGAAGCGATCAAAGCAGCTTCGCGCCCGGTCAAGGACTCGGACGAAGTCGCACAGGTCGGCACCATCTCGGCAAACGGCGAGGCCACCATCGGCCGCTTCATCGCTGACGCGATGCAGAAAGTCGGCAACGAAGGCGTGATCACCGTCGAAGAGAACAAAGGCCTGGAGACCTCGGTTGAGGTTGTCGAAGGCATGCAGTTCGACCGCGGCTACCTGTCGCCCTACTTCGTCACCAATGCTGACAAGATGATTGCGGATCTCGAAGACGCATACATCCTGCTGCACGAGAAAAAACTCTCGTCGCTGCAGCCGATGGTCCCGCTGCTGGAAGCAGTGATCCAGTCGCAAAAGCCGCTGATCATCATCGCGGAAGACGTCGAAGGCGAAGCACTCGCGACCCTCGTCGTGAACAAACTGCGCGGCGGTCTGAAAATCGCTGCTGTCAAAGCTCCGGGCTTCGGTGACCGTCGCAAGGCCATGCTGCAGGACATCGCGATCCTGACCGGCGGCCAGGTGATCTCGGACGATCTGGGCATGAAGCTGGAAAATGTCGGCATCGACATGCTCGGCCGCGCCAAGAAAGTCTCGATCAACAAAGACAACACCACCATCGTTGACGGTGCCGGCGAGAAAGCCGAGATCGAAGCCCGCGTGGCCCAGATCCGCACCCAGATCGAGGAAACCACCTCGGATTACGACAAAGAGAAACTGCAAGAGCGCGTGGCCAAACTGGCTGGCGGCGTTGCAGTGATCCGCGTCGGCGGTGCGACCGAAGTCGAAGTGAAAGAGCGCAAAGACCGCGTTGATGACGCGCTGAACGCAACCCGCGCAGCTGTGCAGGAAGGCGTGATCGTCGGCGGTGGCGTGGCTCTGGTTCAGGCGACCAAGGTTCTCGAAGGCCTGAAAGGCGCGAACTCGGATCAGGACGTGGGCGTCGGCATCATCCGCCGCGCGCTGGAAGCTCCGCTGCGTCAGATCTCGGAAAACTCGGGCGTTGACGGTGCAGTTGTTGCCGGCAAGATCCGCGAATCCTCCTCGACCTCGTTCGGCTTCAACGCTCAGACCGAAGAATATGGCGACATGTTCTCGTTCGGCGTGATCGACCCGGCGAAAGTGACCCGTACCGCTCTGGAGAATGCTGCTTCGGTCGCATCGCTCCTGATCACCACGGAAGCCATGATCGCTGACAAGCCGGCTGACAAAGCAGCTGCTCCGGCAATGCCGGGCGGCGGCATGGGCGGCATGGATTTCTGATCCATCCCTCTTGGGAAATACGGAAAGGGCGGCCCTCGGGCCGCCCTTTTCTTTACCGCTGACGCGGCGAATGCCTCCGACGGGAATATCTGAGCCAAAAGGAGGTCAGGGCCCTGAAGGGCGCCGGATTTCCAGGACCTCAAGGGTCAGATCGCCGGCGGGGCGCCTCCAGGTGACCTCATCACCCGCTCGCGCGCCGATCAGGGCGCGGGCAAGCGGCGAATGCGGGGCGATGCGGCCCTGCGCCGGGTCCGCCTCATCCTCGCCGGTGATCTCATAAAGGGTTTCGGCGCCGGCCTCATCCGCAACGCGGGCCTGGAGGCCAAAGGCCATCTCATCAGTGCTTTGGGCAGCCGGGTCGACCGGGATCGCCGAAGCGAGCCGCGCCTCGAGCCAGCGGATATCGCGCTCTGCCGCTGCTTCGGGCAGCTTGTCGAGCCGCTCTGCCCGCGCCCGCAATGCCGCAAGGTCGCGCAGCCGCGCGGCCAGACGCGCCTCCAGATCCGCCAGCCCGCGCAGGGTGACATAATTCGGGTGCTTTGAAAGCGGCAGCTCCGGCAGATCGGGCCGGTCCGCTCCGGCGTCTTCATTTACAAATGCGCGGCTCATCCTGTCCCCTCACCAACCGGGCAAGGCTCGTCCGGAATACGCATCTTGTCCAGAGCCGTCCTCTGCCCCAGATTGACCCGATCACCAGTTGCCCGGGGAATGATCACCATGAGCTACGCCACCATCGCCCGAAGCTGCGCCCGAACCTGTGGTCGCCCGGCCACGCTGCTGATGGCCGCCGGTTTCGTGCTGATCTGGGGCGTCACGGGGCCGTTTTTCGGCTGGTCAGACACCTGGCAGCTGGTCGCCAATACCGCGACCAGCATCATCACCTTCCTGATGGTCTTCCTGATCCAGAACAGCCAGGACCATGACACGGCGGCCATCCAGCTGAAGCTGGACGAGCTGATCCGGGCGACGCAGGGCGCCCATAACGCGCTGATGGATCTGGAAGAGCTCGACGAACGCGAGATCGCCGAATTCCGCCGCCGGTTTATCGCGCTTGCCCGCTCGGCGCGCGAGGGCCAGGCGCGGGGCGAGGGCGATACGGATTCGCCTGAATGCTGAGGCAAGGCAGCCTGCCCCGGCCGGCTTTGCGGCCTGATCCCGGCCGCGCGCGCCATGAGACAGTGGCCCTGATCCATGGCCTTGCCAGGTCACAGCGTTCGCTGCTGCCGATCGCGCTGCGGCTGAAGACGGCGGGATATGAGGTGGTGAATATCGCCTATCCCTCGACCAGGATGGCGGTTGCCGCGCTGCCCGCGCTTCTCGACCGCCAGTTGGGCGCGGCGCTGGCGATGGGGCGGCCACTTCATGCGGTCACCCATTCGATGGGGGGGATCCTGCTGCGCGACTGGCTCAGTCGCAACGCGCTGCCGCCGCCTGGCCGCGTCGTGATGCTGGCGCCGCCCAATCACGGATCGGAAATCGTTGACCGGCTCGGAGCGCTCGCGCCGTTTCGCTGGGTGAACGGGCCGGCGGGGCTTTCGCTCGGCACCGCTCCGGACAGCTGGCCGAACCGGCTGCCGCCTGCCAATTACCCGCTCGGGATCATTGCCGGAAGCCGCTCGGTCAGCCCCTGGTTCTCATCGCTGATCCCGGGCGAAGATGATGGCAAGGTCAGCGTCGCCAGCACCAGGCTTGAAGGCATGAGCGATCATATCACCCTTCCCGTCAGCCATACCTGGATGATGTTCGCACCCGGCGTCATCCGCCAGACCCTGCATTTCCTCGCCCATGGCCGGTTCGCCCGCGCGGCGCCCGCCTCTTTCCCGTGATCTGAACACTCCCGCCGGAGGTCCTCTGTAAGACCAGGAAAGATCGGTCAGCCCTTCACGACCCGGTTCACATGGCCCATCTTGCGCCCCAGACGCCAGGCGCCCTTGCCGTAAAGATGCACCGCCACACCGCTTTCACGCAAAAGCTCCGGCACGCGTTCGACATCGGCGCCGATCAGGTTCTCCATCACCACATCGCTGTAGCGGGTGCCATCCCCGAGGGGCAGCCCGGCCACCGCGCGGATATGCTGTTCGAACTGGTCCACCACACAGCCCTGCTGCGTCCAGTGGCCCGAATTATGCACCCGTGGCGCGATCTCGTTCACCAGCAGCCCTTCACGGGTGACAAACAGCTCCACCCCCATCACGCCGACATAATCCAGCGCATTGAGGATCCGCGCTGCGATCAGCACCGCATCGCTGCGCAGGGCCGGAGAGATGCGGGCCGGAACCGTCGTGGTCCGCAGGATGCCTTCACTGTGCACATTCTCGCCCGGGTCAAAGGCCGCGACCTGACCATCCGCGCCCCGCGCCGCGATCACCGAAATCTCGCGCTCGAAGGATACGAAACCTTCCAGCACCGAAGGCGCGCCCGCCATGCCCGCCCAGGCGGCGGCGAGATCGGTTTCCGGCGCCAGCCGCAGCTGCCCCTTGCCGTCATAGCCGAAGCGTGTGGTCTTGAGGATCGAAGGCACACCAAGGCGCGCGACGGCCCCGACCAGATCGGCATGGCTGTCGACCTGCGCGAAAGGCGCGGTTTTCAGGCCAAGGCCGGTCAGAAACTGCTTTTCGGTGATCCGGTCCTGGCTGATCGCCAGCGTCCGGCGATTGGGGCGGATCGGGCGCACCTCTTCGATCGCATCCAGCGCGGCGGTCGGCACATTCTCGAATTCATAGGTGACGACATCGACGCTTTCGGCGAAAGCCCGCAGCGCATCGAGATCCTCATAGGGCGCCGTGGTGACGCGGGCCGCCACATGCCCTGCCGGTGCCGCGCCCGGCTCGTAAATATGGGTGACATAGCCCAGCCGGCTCGCCGCGACCGAGAGCATCCGTCCCAGCTGGCCACCGCCCAGAATGCCGATTACAGCGCCGGGTTCCAGCGGCTTCAACGCGTCAGTCATCTTTCGGCTCCTCGGGGATAGAGGCGGAAAGGGCCGCCCGCCAGGCGTCAAGCCGCGCCGCAATACCCGCATCTGACACGGCAAGGATCCCCGCCGCCATCAGCCCGGCATTGGCCGCGCCTGCTGCGCCTATGGCCATGGTCGCGACCGGAAAGCCCTTCGGCATCTGAAGAATCGAATAAAGGCTGTCGACCCCCGAAAGCGCTTTCGTCTGCACCGGCACGCCGATCACCGGCACCCGGGTCTTGGACGCCATCATCCCCGGCAGATGCGCCGCGCCCCCTGCCCCTGCGATGATCACCTTCAGTCCGCGCGACACGGCAGACTTGCCGTAATCCCAGAGCCGGTCCGGCGTGCGATGGGCCGAGACGATCTTTGCCTCATAGGGGATCCCCAGCTCATCAAGGATCAGCGCGGCCTCTTTCATCGTGGCCCAGTCGGACTGAGACCCCATAATGATGCCGACAGTTACGGTGTCTTCCGGCATGACGCCCCCGTTTCAGCCCTGTGGGATCCGACCCTGTGGGTGCCGGCCCCGTGGTAGCCGGCCCTCTGCCGGTGTCTTTCGGTCCTATAGCGCATGTTCCGACAGGAGCAAGCGTAAGCCGCCGCTCCCGCCCTCAACGATGCCGCGGGCAGCATTGTGGCCTTTGCCATTCTGGCCTGGCTCGCCTATGCCTTGACCTGCCTTTTGAAAGGATGCGCTCCATGTCTCTGCCGCCCCGGACCACCCTGATCCCGTCTCTTGCCGAAGTGAGCGGCGGTTACGACGCGCTGTTCTGCGATCTCTGGGGCTGTGTGCATAATGGCGAAGTGGCCTTCCCGGCCGCAGTCGCAGCCCTGCAGGCCGCGCGGGCCAGCGGGGTGACGGTGCTGCTTCTGACCAATTCGCCGCGCCCCAAAGAGGCGGTGATCGCGCAGCTCGACCGGATCGGCGTGCCGCGCGATGCCTGGGACGAGATTGCGACCTCGGGCGATGCGGCGCAGTTCGGGCTCCTGACCGGCGCGGTCGGGCGGCGCGTGTTTCATATTGGCGCGGAAAAGGACATGTCCTTTTTCACCACCTTTGCCGCCGATCTTGCCGGACTGGCGGCGGTTGAGGCCCCGATTACCCTCGTGCCGCTGGCCGAGGCCGAGGGCATCGTCTGCACCGGTCTCAGGGATGACCTGACCGAGACACCCGCCAATTACCGGGCCGAGCTGCTGCTGGCGAAAACCAACGGGCTCAAAATGCTCTGTGCCAATCCCGATATCATTGTCGACTGGGGAGACCGGCGGATCTATTGCGCCGGTGCGCTGGCCCAGGCCTATGAGGAAATGGGCGGCGAGACGCTGTATTTCGGCAAGCCGCATCCGCCGATCTATGATCTGGCGCGCCGCCGGCTGGCTGCGCTGACCGGGCGCGATGACATGCGCATCCTCTGCATTGGCGACGGGCTGCCAACCGATATCCGGGGCGCCGGGGCCGAGGATCTGGACGCGCTGTTCATCACCGGCGGAATCCATGCCGAAGAATTCGGCTCCGATGCGCAGCATCCCGACCCGGCGCGGCTGAACGCCTGGCTCACGGAGCAGCAACAGGCGCCGCTTTTTGCGATTCCCGCATTGGCCTGAGCCCGCGCAAGGAATTGAGTTGGTAATTTAATTCCGTTTCAAGATGCGCAATCGTAAATTACTTGCGCCGCAGATTGCTCTGCGCCGCAGCATCTGCTAATCCTGTGGCTGACGGAAAGGATTCGTCCCCACAGGATCAGCCATGATGTTTGACCACAGCCATAATCAGCCGCGCGGCACGATCTGTATCGAGGATCTCGAAATCGGGATGCGCCGCAGCCTGACGAAACAGATCACCGACCGCGATATCGAACTGTTTGCCGAGGTCTCGACCGACCGCAACCCGGTGCACCTGGATGATTCTTATGCCCGGGACACGATTTTCCAGGGTCGCATCGCGCATGGCATGCTGACGGCGGGTCTCATCTCGGCGGTGATCGGCGAACAGCTTCCCGGCCATGGCACCGTCTATCTGGGCCAGAGCCTGAAGTTCATGGCCCCCGTCCGCCCGGGCGATATGGTGACCGCGGAAGTAACGGTCCTGGCGATTGATCACGCGAAACGGCGGGTTACCCTTGAAACCACCGCATCTGTCGGTAAAACAACGGTCCTGAAGGGTGAGGCCGTCGTTCTGGCGCCAAGCCGTAAATTCGACTGACCGGGCCTGACGCAGGACAATCTGAGGCCAGATGATCTGCGCCGTGGCCGAAACGCCTGCGGGGAAGAATGCAGATTCATCAGGACTGGCACTGGCTTGACGCATCGGGCCGTGGAACCTCCTGCGCCCTTGGCAATTTCGATGGCGTACATCTTGGGCATCAGGCGGTGATCGACCTGGCCCGGGGGCCGGCGCCTCTGGGCATCGTGACCTTCGAGCCGCATCCCCGCCAGTTCTTCCAGCGCGATGCGGGCCCGTTCCGGCTGATGAATGCCGAGGCGCGGGCGAACCGGCTGGCAAAGCTCGGGGTCGAACATCTGTTCCAGCTGCCCTTCAATGCAGGCCTCGCGGCACTGACGCCCGAGGAATTCGCGCATAAGGTGCTGGCCGAGGGCCTTGGTATCAGCCATGTGGTGATCGGCGAGGATTTCTGTTTCGGGAAGGGCCGCGCCGGCCGCGCCGAAGACATGAAACGGCTGGGCGAGAAATATGGCTTTACCACCACCATCGCGCCTTTGCTGAAACGGGGCGGGATCGGCATTTCTTCGACCGCGATCCGCGATGCGCTGAGCGAGGGGCGACCGGGCGATGCAGCGGCAATGCTGGGGCACCTGCACCGGATCGAGGGCGCGGTGATCCATGGCGAGAAACGGGGCCGCGAGCTGGGCTTCCCGACCGCGAATATGGATCTGACCGGGCTGCATCTGCCACGCTTCGGGGTCTATGCCGTCAGGGTCGATGTGCTTTCGGGCCCACAGGAAGGCAGCTATATGGGGGCCGCGAGCCTCGGTGTGCGGCCGATGTTCAACGGCGTGGCGCCGAATCTTGAAACCTATCTGCTGGATTTCAAAGGGGACCTTTACGGCCGCCACCTTTCGGTGGCGCTCGTGGAATTCCTGCGGCCCGAACTGAAATTCGACGGTTTGCCGGCCCTGATTGCCCAGATGAACCAGGACTGTGATCAGGCGCGGGCGGCGCTCGCTGCAGGCTGACGCCCCGGTTTCTGTGCAGAAACCGGCCCAAAAATCTGCAAAGATTTTTGCGCCCCCCTTTCCATTCGCGGTGAGCGGGATCAAATAGCGCCTATGTCCAGCCTGCGCCCCCGTTTCTGGGAAACCGTCCCGCTCACCAAGATGACGCCTGCCGAATGGGAGGCGCTTTGTGACGGCTGCGGCAAATGCTGCCTGAACAAGCTGGAATTCGAGGATACGGGCGAGCTGGTCTTTACCCGTGTCGCCTGCCGTTTGTTCGACAATGCGACCTGTCTGTGTTCGGATTACCCCAACCGCAAGAAACATGTGCCGGAATGCGTATTCCTGACGCCGAAAACGCTGGCGAAATCCGCGTATTGGATGCCCGAAACCTGCGCCTATAAGCGCCTTTATTATAACGAACCACTTCCCGACTGGCACCCGCTGGTCACAGGCGATCCGGACAGCACCCATACGCTCGGCCCGACGATCCGGGGGCAGACCGTATCCGAGCTGACGGTTCCCGAGGAAGACTGGGAAGATTATCTGCTCGACGAGGAAGAGTGATGCATTTCGCCTCTGACAATTGCTCCGGCGTGGCGCCGCAGATCATGGCGGCGATGGTTCGCGCCAATGAGGGCCAGGCGCCCGGATACGGCAATGACCCGCTGACATCGCGGCTGACCGCGCAGATCCGCGAGGTATTCGACGCGCCCGAGGCCGAAATTGCGCTGGTCCCGACCGGCACCGCCGCCAATGCGCTGTCCCTGGCGGTGCTTGCCGCGCCCTGGAGCGCGATTTTCGCGCATGAGCTGGCCCATATCACCCGGGACGAATGCGGCGCACCCGAGTTTTTCACCCATGGCGCCAAGCTGGTGCCGGTGCCCGGCGCGCATGGCCGCATGTCACCCGACGCCCTGCGGGCCGTGATCGCGGCCCATGGCACGGGCGGCGTGCACAGCGTTCAGCGCGGCGCGGTCTCGCTGACCAATGTCACCGAGGCCGGCACGGTTTATACCGCTGCCGAGACCGCGGCGCTTTGTGCCGTGGCGCGTGAATTCGGGTTGCCGGTGCATCTCGATGGCGCGCGCTTTGCCAATGCGGTGGTGGCGACAGGCGCCTCACCGGCCGATCTGAGCTGGCGCGCGGGTGTTGATATCCTCTCGCTGGGCGGCACCAAGAACGGCTGTATGGGGGTCGAGGCGGTGGTTCTGTTCAATCCGTCGCGCGCCTGGGAATTCCAGCTCAGACGCAAGCGCAGCGGGCATCTGCTGTCGAAACACCGCTTTCTGGCGGCCCAGATGTCGGCCTGGCTTGAGAATGGGCTCTGGCTCGACCTTGCAGCCCATGCCAACAGCATGGCGGCACGGCTTGCCGCAGGGCTTACTGCAAAGCCCGGCGTCTCGCTGCGGGGCCCTGTCGAGGCCAATCTGATGTTCACAACCTGGGAGAGCGGTCTGCACGACCGGCTCCGCACTGCCGGGGCGAGCTATTACTCTGAGGATGGCGCCGGTTACGAGGGCGCGCGGCTCGTCACCGGCTGGTCCACCACGCCGGACGATGTGGACCGGTTTCTCGCCCTGATCTGAAGAACTGACCGACCCTCAGCCGTCGGCCAGCAGCTCTTGCATTGCGCGTGCAATCGGCTCGGGATGGGTCAGTGGCAGCATATGGCCTGCCCCCCCGACCCGGATCCGTCGCGCACCCGGGATACGCGCCGCCAGCGTATCCAGGATTGCCGGCACGATGGCAGGGCTCTCGCTGCCCTCGGCGAGGAGGACCGGGATCTGCAAGGCCTCGAGCCGGCCCGGCGCGAGCATCCCCGCCGCATCCTCCATCAGGATCGGGTTCAGATTAAACACCAGATACATGCGATCTGCCATATAGCGGCGCTGACGTTCGGGCAGCGCGGCAAAGGGGATGCCACCGCCCCAGGCCCTGTGAAACAGCACCGCCGCCGCGTCGATATCCTGCGCGCCCAGATCAGTCACCCGCTCATGCGCCGTAAAGTTCTCAGCAAAAGCCTGCGTCCCCTTTGCCGCGGCGAAGAGCACCGGTTCGGCGAGGGTCAGACTGCGCACGAGGTCGGGACGCTCCAGCGCGAGGCGCAAAGCGACAGTGCCCCCGAAACTATGACCGATCAGGTCGACCGGCGCCCCGCCCCCGATTTCTGCCGCAAGCTCTGCCGCGATCGCGGTTGCGAGCCCGTGCAGATCCGCCCCGGGCGGCGCGCTTTGCCCATGCCCCGGCAGGTCGGGCGCCGTGACCGTCACCTGCGGCAAGAGCTGTGCCAGCCCCGCCCAGGCGCCGCCATGCGCGAGGCTGCAATGCAGCGCCAGCAGCGGGCGCGCCCCCGATCCGAAGCGCCGCACCGCCGTTTCATGGCCAGCGATTCTGTGCAGGATGGGGTCAGCGCGCCGGTCAGACAGGGTCATGGGATCCTCATTGCGGTCTCAGATGGGCCGTTCGCAGTTGCGAACATGCGTCATTTGGCATTTTCGTGACAGCATGGCCATATGCAGCCCCGGATTGCACGCCGCGCCCCTTTGCCCGGCCTTCCCTCGGTGCTATCCCGCGCGCATCCGATTCCGCTGCCCACACGGAGCCCCAGATCATGGCCGCCATCAACGAGCCGAAACTTATTTCCGGTAATGCCAACCTTCCGCTCGCGAAATCCATCGCGCGCCGCATGTCTATGCATCGCGGCATGTCGATCAGCCTGGTGGACGCCAGGGTCGAGCGCTTCAATGACCAGGAGATCTTTGTCGAAGTATTCGACAATGTGCGCGGCGAGGATATGTATGTCATCCAGCCGACCTCGAACCCGGCCAATGACAACCTGATGGAACTTCTGATCATGGTTGACGCGCTGCGCCGGTCTTCGGCGGCGCGGATCACCGCCGTGATTCCCTATTTCGGCTATGCCCGCCAGGACCGCCGCACCAAGGCGCGCACGCCGATCTCGGCCAAGCTGGTCTCGAACCTGATCCAGACCGCCGGCGTCGACCGCGTGCTGACACTTGATCTGCATGCCGCCCAGATCCAGGGCTTTTTCGACATCCCGGTCGACAACCTCTATGCCAGCCCGATTTTCTCGCTTGATATAGAGCATCACTTCAAAGGCCAGCTGGATGATGTGATGATCATCTCGCCCGATGTCGGCGGCGTGGCGCGCGCGCGTGAGATCGCAAAGCGCATCAATGCGCCGCTCGCCATTGTCGACAAGCGCCGGGAAAAGGCCGGCGAAGTCGCCGAGATGACAGTGATCGGAAATGTGAGCGGCAAGAAGTGCATCATCGTCGATGACATCTGCGACACCGCCGGCACCCTGTGCAAAGCGGCCGAAACACTGATCAATGCCGGCGCAACCGAGGTTCATGCCTATATCACCCATGGCGTCCTCTCGGGCCCGGCGGTCGAGCGGGTGACGAAGTCGGTGATGAAATCGCTGGTGATCACCGATTCCATCGCACCGACCGATGCCGTGCTGAACTGCCCGAATATCCGCATCGTGCCGACCGCACCGATGTTTGCCCAGGCTGTCCTGAACATCTGGGGCGGCATGTCGGTCTCGTCCCTGTTCGAGACCGAAACCCTGGTTCCGATCTATGAGGGCCTTTATCCGCGCAGCTGAGAGGCGAACGCTCCCGAGAACTGAAGCTGAAGGGCGAAAACGGCATACCCCGTTTTCGCCCTTTTCGCGACACAAAGGCGTGTGAGGTACTTGATTGTTCACCTCACGACAGGCCGGTTATGCAACATACAAGAATTTATTCTGAAGGAAAGTTCGCCCCGCTGGTTCTGCCCACCCTGCGCGAACATGGGCTGTTAGTCGCCCTGGTATCGATCTATGCCGCCATTGCGATCGGATTGTCCGAGATCTACGCGCCCGAACTGGACACCCAGGTCGGTCTGATCCTGTTCTGGAAGTTCCTCCTCCAGGTCCCAGGCATGATCTATCTCGTGCTGCTGTGGCGCTTTTTGCATATGCGCTGTGTGGTAAAGCCCGCTGATCAGAAGACCTGGTTCAAAGAGGATATACGGAAGGCCATTTCCGATCCGCAGCGTATCGTGACCGGCGCGATCAGCCTGATGATCGCCATTGCGATCATGGCCTCTTTCGCCCAGCTGAAGAAGATCATTCCGATCATCAATCCATTCTCCTGGGACCCGTATTTTGCCGATCTCGACCGCTTCCTGCATTTTGGCATCGATCCCGGCGTCGCACTGCATGCGGTCTTCGGGCATCCTCTGGTCGTGACCCTCTTCACCGGCTCCTATAACTTCTGGATGTTCCTGCTGTATTTCAGCCTGATCTTCACCTGTTTCAGCCTTGCCAGACCCCGCGACCGGATCCGCTATTTCATTGCCTTCATGTTCTGCTGGGGCTTTGGTGGTAACCTGATGGCCACCCTCTTCTCATCGGTCGGCCCGGCCTATTACGAGCGGTTCGGCTTTGGCGATGATTTCGTGCCGCTGATGCAACTGTTGCTGGAACATGCCAAGACCCAGCCGATCACAGTGCTGGAGCCGCAGGACGCCCTGTGGTGGTTCTACAGCGGCCCGGCCGGTCTGAACGGGATCTCGGCCTTCCCCTCAATGCATGTGGCCTCGACCGTGCTGATGACGCTTTACGCCTATCAGTACAGCCGCCTGCTGGGGCGCATCATGATCGGGTTCTCGGTGGTGATCATGATTGGCTCGGTGCTGCTGGCCTGGCATTATGCCGTGGATGGATATGCGGGTGCTCTCGTTGCAATCGCCTCCTGGTGGGCTGCCGGCGCGCTGATGCGCCGTTTCCCCCGCTGGGTACCGCAGGAGCAGCGCTGAGCGCGCTAGCCCACGTCCCATTGCTCATCATCCCGGATCTGGCCCATCGCGGTCCAGTCCGCTCTGACCCTGGCGATACGGCTGTCCCCCCAGGTGCGGAATACGATCTGAAAGCCGGTCTCTGTCACCTCTTCGGCTGCGATATGCGCGCGCAGATTGGTGCGGTTGTCCATGTCCCACATCGAGAGGCCGATCATCACGGCAGGAGGCGACAGATAAGCCTCGGTGAATGTCACTTGGTGACGTGAGTCCCGCTCTCCCTCGCCGACCCACATCCGTCCGCCATCGGCAAAATCCGAGAACAGGATCTTTGATCCCTGTTGAACCCCTATCGGTGTATTGAAGCGTTGCATGATCTGCCGAAAGTAGAATTAGCTGCCCGGACTATAAGCAAAGAACCGGTGAAAAAGAAAAGGCTCCTTCCGCAGAAGGAGCCTTTTCCTGTCTTTTTGCACTGCTCCGGAAGAGCAGGGTGCTTAGTGCTTCTGCACCGCGTCGCGCAAGGCTGCCACATCCGAGACGTTCTTCTCGGCCTGCGCCTTGTCTTCAGGCAACGCAGCATCGGCAAGCGAACGTGCCTCGGCGAGGATCTCGTCAAGGATCGTGCTGCTGGCTTCTTCCGCCGGGATTGCCCGTTCCGCCAGCACGGTCACGCCCGAGGGCGAGATATCCGCGAAGCCGCCGGTGACGATATAGGACTTGACGCCCTCCGAGGTCACCGCGCGCAGGATGCCGGGGCGCAGCGTGGTGATGGTGGGGCTGTGCCCCTCCATCGCCGTCATATCGCCGTCAGCGCCGGGGATCTGCACTTCGGTCGCCGGGACCGAGGCGAGACGCCGCTCGGGGCTTACAAGGTCGAATTGCAGATTGCCTGCCATGTCGCCCCCTTACGCCGCTGCCGCAGCGAGTTTGGCAGCCTTGGCTTTCACTTCTTCGATGCCGCCGACCATGTAGAAGGCCGCTTCCGGCAGGTGGTCATATTCGCCGGCCACAACCGCTTTGAACGAAGCGATGGTGTCTTCCAGCGGAACCTGCTTGCCGTCGGCGCCGGTGAAGACCTTTGCCACGTCGAAGGGCTGCGACAGGAAGCGCTCGATCTTACGGGCGCGGGCCACCGTCAGCTTGTCGTCTTCGCTGAGTTCGTCCATGCCGAGGATGGCGATGATGTCCTGCAGCGACTTGTACTTCTGCAGAACACGCTGGACGCTCGTCGCGACGTTGTAATGCTCTTCGCCGATGACCAGCGGGTCGAGCAGGCGCGAGGTCGAGCCGAGCGGGTCCACAGCCGGGTAGATGCCTTTTTCCGAGATCGAACGGTCAAGAACCGTGGTCGCGTCAAGGTGGGCAAACGAGGTTGCAGGTGCCGGGTCGGTAAGGTCGTCGGCCGGAACGTAGACGGCCTGCACCGAGGTGATCGAGCCGTTCTTGGTCGAGGTGATGCGTTCCTGCATCGCGCCCATATCGGTCGCCAGCGTCGGCTGGTAGCCCACAGCCGACGGGATACGGCCGAGCAGAGCCGACACTTCCGAACCGGCTTGCGTGAAGCGGAAGATGTTGTCGACGAAGAACAGAACGTCTGCGCCGGTCTCATCGCGGAACTGCTCAGCGATGGTCAGACCCGACAGAGCGATCCGCATACGCGCGCCCGGAGGCTCGTTCATCTGGCCGTAAACAAGGGCGATTTTCGACTTTTCCAGATCGTCCGGAACGATAACGCCCGATTCGATCATCTCGTGGTAAAGGTCGTTGCCTTCACGGGTCCGCTCGCCAACGCCTGCGAACACGGACACACCCGAGTGCACTTTCGCGATGTTGTTGATCAGTTCCATGATCAGAACGGTTTTGCCCACGCCTGCACCGCCGAAGAGGCCGATCTTGCCGCCTTTGGTGTAAGGTGCGAGCAGGTCGATCACCTTGATGCCGGTCACGAGGATCTCGGTCGCGGTCGATTGCTGTGCGAAATCCGGGGCAGGCGCGTGGATTGCGCGGCGGGCCTCGGTGGTGACCGGGCCTTTTTCGTCCACCGGCTCGCCGATGACGTTCAGGATGCGGCCCAGCGTCGCGTTGCCGACCGGAACCGAGATCGGCGCGCCGAGGTCTTTCACCGGGGCGCCACGCACGAGACCTTCGGTCGCGTCCATAGCCACGGCGCGAACGGTGTTCTCGCCAAGGTGCTGAGCCACTTCGAGAACCAGCGGTTTGCCGTTATTCTCGGTTTCGATTGCGTTCAGAATGGCGGGCAGAGCGCCCTCGAACTGAACGTCCACAACTGCGCCGATGACCTGGGTAACCTTACCCGTGGCGGCAGCTTTCGGTGCTTTTGCCATTGTTCAAATACTCCGGGTTCGTCAGAGCGCCTCAGCGCCCGAGATGATTTCGATAAGTTCCTTGGTGATCGCTGCCTGACGGCTCCGGTTGAACTGGATGGTCAGCTTGTTGATCATGTCGCCGGCGTTGCGGGTCGCGTTGTCCATTGCGGACATCCGCGCGCCCTGCTCGGAGGCGCCGTTTTCAAGGAGGGCGGTGAAGATCTGGGTCGCGATGTTGCGCGGCAGCAGGTCGGCGAGAATGGTCTCTTCCGAAGGCTCGTAATCATAGAGCGACGATGCCGCCCCTGCCTCGGATTCGAATTTCGCCGGGATGATCTGCTGCGCGGTCGGGATCTGGCTGATCACCGACTGGAAGCGCGAGAAGAACACCGTGACCACATCGGCTTCGCCATTGTCGAAATAGGCCGTCGCCTGACGCGCGATATCCGCCGCATTGGCATAGCCGACGCGTTTGACATCCGACAGGTCGATATGGCCGACAAAGGCATGGGCCCAGTCGCGCTTCAGCTGTTCGCGGCCTTTTTTGCCGACGGTGAGGATCTTCACCGTCTTGCCCTGAGCGGTCAGCTCCTGGGCATGGGTCCGCGCCAGTTTGGCGATGGACGAGTTGAACCCGCCGCACAGCCCGCGCTCTGCCGTCATCACCACCAGAAGGTGGGTCTGGTCTTTGCCAGAGCCGGCCAGAAGGCGCGGGGCGCCTTCCGATCCGGCCACGCCGGCGGCGAGCGAGGTCATCACCGCGCTCATCCGGTCAGCATAGGGGCGACCGGCTTCCGCTGCCTCCTGCGCACGGCGCAGTTTGGCAGCGGCGACCATTTGCATCGCCTTGGTGATCTTCCGCGTGTTCTTAACGCTGTTGATCCGGTTTTTAAGGTCCTTAAGGCTGGGCATCTGCCTTCTCCTTCAGGGCTCTTATGCGAAGTCTTTGGCGAATGCCGCGATAGCGTCTTTCAGCTTGGTCTCGTCTGCGCCTTTGATCTTCGGATCAGCCGTGGTCAGCCAGTCGAGGATCTCTTTCTTCGGGCCGCGCAGGTAAGCAAGCAGACCAGCCTCGAAACGACCAACGTCTTTCACGGCGACCTTGTCGAGGAAACCGGCGGTGCCCGCATAGATCACGGCGACGATTTCAGCATTGGTCAGCGGCGAATATTGCGGCTGCTTCATCAGCTCGGTCAGGCGCGCACCGCGGGCCAGGAGCTGCTGGGTCGACGCGTCGAGGTCGGAACCGAACTGAGCGAAAGCCGCCATCTCGCGGTACTGAGCGAGCGACAGTTTCACCGGGCCAGCCACGGTTTTCATCGAGTTGGTCTGAGCGGACGAACCCACGCGGGAAACCGACAGACCTGTGTTCACGGCCGGACGGATACCCTGGTAGAAGAGCTCGGTCTCAAGGAAGATCTGGCCGTCGGTGATCGAGATCACGTTGGTCGGGATGAAGGCCGACACGTCGCCGCCTTGCGTTTCAATGACCGGCAGCGCGGTCAGCGAGCCCGAACCGAAATCTTCGTTCAGTTTCGACGAACGCTCCAGCAGGCGGGAGTGCAGGTAGAACACGTCGCCCGGGTATGCTTCGCGGCCCGGCGGGCGGCGCAGCAGGAGCGACATCTGACGGTAAGCCACAGCTTGCTTGGAGAGATCATCATAGATGATCAGGGCATGGCGGCCATTGTCGCGGAAGAATTCTGCCATAGCGGTCGCCGAATAGGGCGCCAGGTATTGCAGCGGTGCCGGGTCCGAAGCGGTTGCGGCCACAACGATGGTGTAAGCCAGCGCGCCGGTCTCTTCGAGTTTCTTCACCAGCTGAGCCACGGTCGAACGCTTCTGACCGATAGCCACATAGATGCAGTAAAGCTTCTTCGACTCGTCGTCGCCAGCAGCCTCGTTATAGGACTTCTGGTTCAGAATGGTGTCGAGCGCCACAGCGGTTTTACCGGTCTGACGGTCGCCGATGATCAGTTCGCGCTGGCCACGGCCAACCGGGATCATGGCGTCGATCGCCTTGAGGCCGGTCGCCATCGGCTCATGCACCGATTTACGCGGAATGATGCCCGGGGCTTTGACGTCGGCCACGCGGCGCTCGGATGCCGCGATCGGGCCCTTACCGTCGATCGGGTTGCCGAGACCGTCAACGACACGGCCGAGCAGAGCGTTACCAGCCGGCACGTCCACGATGGACTTGGTGCGCTTGACGGTATCGCCTTCTTTGATGTCCTGGTCGGAACCGAAGATAACGACACCAACGTTGTCGACTTCGAGGTTCAGCGCCATGCCGCGGATGCCGCCGGGGAATTCGACCATCTCGCCGGCCTGGATATTGTCCAGCCCGTGAACGCGGGCGATACCGTCACCGACGGACAGCACGCGACCGATTTCGGTCACTTCGGCGTCTTTGCCAAAGTTCTTGATCTGCTCTTTCAGGATCGCAGAGATCTCAGCAGCCTGAATTCCCATCACCCAACCTCTTTCATAGCATTCTGCAGGGAAGCGAGCTTCGACTTGACCGACGTATCGATCATGGTCGAGCCCAGCTTGACGATAAGACCGCCGATGAGGCTTTCATCGACGGTTGCGTTCAGTTTGACGGTCTTGCCGACCTTGGCTTTCAGCGTGGCGGTCAGCTTGGTGACCTGCTCGGTGGTCAGAGCCACAGCCGAGGTCACTTCGGCGGTCACTTCGCCTTTTTCTTCCGCGATGCGCTCGCGCAGCACGGTCAGGAATTGCGGCAGCACGAAGAGGCGGCGCTTGTCGGCCATCAGACCCAGCGTATTCGCGGTCAGCGCATTGAGCTTCATCGCCTGCGCGACGACTGCAATGGCTTTCGCCTGGTCATCACGCGTTACCACCGGCGAGGCGATCATCGCGCCCAGATCCGGGGCTGCAGCAAGGGCGTCGGTCAGCGCTGCGGCATCGGCCTCAACGGCTTTCAGCGCGCCCCCTTCTTTCGCCAGATCGAAAAGCGCGGTGGCATATCGCGCGGCAATGCCCTGAGAGATCGAAGCTGATTCCGCCACGGTCGTCCTTCCCATCTATCCGGTCTCACCCTGCCCGACCACCGGCGTCGCCATCGTGCGTGCGCCATGGACAAAGGGAGACCTTTGTATCCGCTGTCGCGGGCGTCATTAACAGAGCATGACCAGCCCCGCAACCTTGTCAGTCGCGCTTTCGTGAGGGTTTCGGCCCCGATATCACGCCAGTCGGGCGCGGGGCGCAGGGCTGCGACTCTTTGTAGCGGGTCACTGCGCCTGATTGACGCATTCCCGCCCATTCGCCCACCCGTTCGGGCAGAATCACATCAGCGCCCGACAGTGGCAAATATCGGGTCAAAAGCCGGGGCACCAGGCGGCGCCGCAGGTGACCGGCAAAGCCTTCAGCCGCAGCGCCCCGTTCAGTCGCGGCCAGGCAGTTTTACGGCGGTCGGAGCGGCCTGGATCCTGCCCGTCACTGTCCTTCCGGTTAAGATCCCGCCGGTGGTGATATTGTTCAGCGCAGGCTCCGGCGGCGGCCCGCCCCGCACCCCTTCCAGCACCTTCAGAGGCCGCGTCACCACTGCCTTCAGCCCGCCCCGTGTCGGGGCATAGACCTGCTTGGTCGCCTCGACGATCAGGATCCCCCCGGACAGCCAGGGCAGGCGGCGGCCCATCCGTTCCCACAGATCGGCGGTCCTGAGCCAGAAGGGCGCCTGGCTTGGTGGCGCATGCAGCACGGTCGCGCTGCGTTCAGGCGTGAAGCCATGCAGCCGCAGCTGTGCCTCGAGCTGCGCGCCGGAATAGGGACGACCATAGCCAAAAGGCGTCCCGTCGCGCCGCGCCCAGAGACCCGAACGGTTTGGCACCACAAACACCACCCTCCCGCCAGGGCCAAGGACGCGATGCGCCTCTTCCAGCACCGATGGCGGCTGGTCCGATGTCTCCAGCCCATGCATCAGCACGAGGCGGTCGACAAACCCGGTCGATATGGGCCAGGCGGATTCCTCGCACAGGACCGAGACATTGGGCATTCCCGCAGGCCAGGGCATCACGCCCTGCTGGCCCGGCATCAGCCCGATCACCCGGCGCGCCTCTTCGAGCCAGGGGCGCAACAGCGGTACCGCAAAGCCAAAGCCCGCAACCGTCTGCCCCGCCATCTGCCCGGCGCCTGCCGGCCACATCCGCACGAGCTGATCCCGGATCGCACGCTGCGCCACCCGCCCAAGCTGGGTGCGGTAATAGAAATCTCTCAGATCCTGCACGTCGAGGTGCATTGCGGTTGCTGGCTCCCTCTGGTGAACTGAGGCGGATAAAGGTGAACTGAAGCAGATACTGGCCCCAGGGCGGTACAGGCCGCCCATCTTAACGGCAGGAAAAGGAAAAGCTATGGCTCTCGAACTGGTAACGATCCCCTGCCTCAAGGACAATTTCGCCTTCCTGCTGCATGATGCCGCCAGCGGAGACACCGCATTGATCGACGCCCCCGAGCCCGGCCCTGTTCTGGCCGCGCTGGCGGAACGCGGCTGGACCCTTGGTCAGATCCTTCTCACCCATCACGACTGGGACCATATCGACGGCGTGCCCGGCATTGTCGCGGCCACCGGCGCAAAGGTGCTGGGCGCCGCAAAGGATGTGCATCGCCTGCCGCCGCTCGACCGCGCCCTGACCGAAGGCGATCATATCCGGCTGGGCGGTGAAGAGGCGGTCGTGATCGAAACCCCCGGCCATACTCTGGGCCATGTCAGCTATCATTTCCCGGTTTCGGGATTTGTTTTCACCGCAGACACGCTGATGGCCGCGGGCTGCGGCCGCATATTTGAAGGCACAGCCCCCATGATGTGGCAAAGCCTGTCGAAACTCGCGGCTTTGCCACCCGAGACGCTTGTAGGCTCGGGGCATGATTATCTTGACAGCAATCTGCGCTTTGCCCTGACCCTTGAACCAGAGAATTCCGCACTTATCTCCCGTATCGAAGCTCTGGCCGGGCTGCGCCGCGAAGGTCGCCTGCCAATGCCCTCCACCCTTTCCGACGAGCTGGCCACCAATCCGTTTCTGCGCGCCCATCTGCCGCAGCTGAAACAGGCGGTGGGCCTGCCCGATGCCCCAGATGACGTGGTTTTCGCCGAAATCCGGGCGCGTAAGGACAGGTTCTGATCCGATTGCAGCGGGAGGTATCACATTCCTGCAATCCAAAGACAGAATTCGCGGGGGGGATCAGATTGCGCTTGAAGTACGCTGAATAAAACCGATCTTTAACTATATGAGGCCACGGTCGGAAAAGGACCTGAAAATCCCCCCGGCCCCGAGGAACAGGAGCAGGCAGTGCCGTCATTCTCGTCCACGCTCGAACAAGCCATTCATGGTGCGCTGGCTCTGGCCAATGCCCGCCGTCATGAACTGGCAACCCTTGAACATCTTTTGCTGGCCCTGATTGATGAACCCGACGCCGCCCGGGTGATGAAAGCCTGCTCGGTCGATCTGGATGAGCTGCGCAAGACGCTGACCGATTTCGTTGATGAGGATCTTTCGACCCTGGTCACCAGTGTCGAAGGGTCGGAAGCTGTGCCGACCGCCGCCTTCCAGCGCGTGATCCAGCGCGCGGCGATCCATGTGCAGTCTTCGGGCCGCACCGAAGTGACCGGCGCCAATGTGCTGGTCGCGATCTTTGCCGAACGTGAATCAAACGCGGCTTATTTCCTGCAGGAACAGGATATGACCCGTTATGATGCGGTGAATTTCATCGCGCATGGCGTGGCCAAGAACCCCGCCTTCGGCGAGGCGCGCCCGATCCAGGGCGCCGATGAGCCGCAGGAAACCCCGAAAGCCGAGGCTGGCGAGGCGAAAGAGTCGGCGCTGTCGAAATATTGCGTCGATCTGAACGTCAAAGCGCGCAAGGGCGAGGTCGATCCGCTGATCGGCCGCGAAGCCGAGGTCGAGCGCGCGATCCAGGTCCTGTGCCGCCGCCGCAAGAACAACCCGCTGCTGGTCGGTGACCCGGGCGTGGGTAAGACCGCAATCGCTGAAGGACTCGCCTGGAAAATCGTGCGCGGTGAGGTGCCGGAAGTGCTTTCGGGCGCCACTATCTTCTCGCTCGATATGGGCGCGCTGCTGGCCGGCACCCGCTATCGCGGCGATTTCGAGGAACGCCTGAAGGCGGTCGTCAAAGAGATGGAAGATCACCCCGACGGGATCCTCTTCATCGACGAGATCCATACGGTGATCGGCGCCGGTGCGACTTCGGGCGGCGCGATGGATGCCTCGAACCTGCTGAAACCTGCTTTGCAGGGCGGCAAACTGCGGACGATGGGCTCGACAACGTATAAGGAGTTCCGTCAGCATTTCGAGAAAGACCGCGCGCTGTCGCGGCGCTTCCAGAAAATCGACGTGAACGAGCCTTCGGTTCCCGACACCATCAAGATCCTGATGGGGCTGAAGCCGCATTTCGAAGAGCATCACGACCTGCGCTATACCAACGACGCGATCAAAACCGCGGTCGAGCTGGCGCATCGCTATATCAACGACCGCAAACTGCCGGATTCTGCGATCGACGTGATCGATGAAGCCGGGGCAGCACAGCATCTCGTGTCGGAATCGAAACGCCGCAAGCAGATCGGGACGAAAGAGATCGAAGCCGTGGTGGCCAAGATCGCCCGTATCCCGCCGAAAAACGTCTCGAAAGACGATGCAGAAGTGCTGCGCGATATGGAAAAGACGCTGAAGCGGCTGGTCTTCGGCCAGGACAAGGCGATTGAGGCGCTTTCGGCGTCGATCAAGCTGGCCCGCGCCGGTCTGCGCGAGCCTGAAAAACCCATCGGCAATTACCTCTTCACCGGTCCGACCGGCGTTGGCAAAACCGAAGTGGCAAAGCAGCTTGCGAATACGCTGGGGGTCGAACTCCTGCGCTTCGACATGTCGGAATATATGGAGAAACATGCCGTCTCCCGCCTGATCGGCGCGCCTCCGGGCTATGTCGGTTTCGACCAGGGCGGCATGCTGACCGATGGCGTCGACCAGCATCCGCATTGCGTGCTGCTGCTTGATGAGATCGAAAAGGCGCATCCGGATGTCTTCAACATCCTGTTGCAGGTGATGGATCACGGCAAGCTGACCGACCATAACGGCAGGGCAGTCGATTTCCGCAATGTGATCCTGATTATGACCTCGAATGCCGGCGCCTCGGACATGGCAAAGGCCGCCATCGGCTTTGGCCGCGAAAAGCGCACCGGCGAAGACACGGCGGCGGTGGAGCGCACCTTCACCCCCGAATTCCGCAACCGTCTCGATGCGGTCGTGGCCTTCGGCGCGCTGCCCAAAGAGGTGATCCTGCAGGTGGTCGAGAAATTCGTCCTCCAGCTGGAAGCGCAGCTTATCGACCGCGGCGTCCATATCGAACTGTCCTCCGAGGCTGCCGCATGGCTTGCCGATAAGGGCTATGACGACAAGATGGGCGCCCGCCCGCTGGGCCGCGTGATCCAGGAGCATATCAAAAAGCCGCTGGCCGAAGAGCTGCTGTTTGGTGATCTGCAAAAAGGCGGTGTGGTGAAAGTGGTTGTGAAAGACGGCGCCATTGAGCTGCAGATCCAGGAGCCGGTCAAACCCCGGATCACCGGATCGAAACCGCCGCTCCTGACGGCCGAATGACGTAAAAACCCCCGCCACAGGCGGGGGTTTTCGTCTGGCACACCGGCCCCGCCGTACGCTTCGCGAAACGGAGCGCGCCGCCCCTTCGGGATCCGTGCGGATCTGTTCCCTCACGGGCTGTTTTCACCGCAGGCGGCACTCTCCGGGATACCTGATGACGTGAAGCGCTTCGTCCAGAACAGGCGGCAACCTTGATGCGAGAGAACCTGCCACCCGATGCGGGGCCGCTCCCCCGCAGTCTGACCAGGCAGACTCTCTGCCACGCGGCGCCTTTATTCCTGTCGTCCGAAACACCGGACGAACCGCCCGCCTGGCCTGCCGCAGTCGGCGCGAGGCCCTGGCCGGAATGTTGCGGCACAGCAAGCGCCTCTGCTATCTCCGTAACTGCGTTTCAGAACCCGGCCAGAGGCCCACTAAACTCGTGCGGTCTGCCATATCGTGTTGAACCGCCGCAGCAAAGGCGGCGAGATGTTCTTCCTCGGGAAAGATCATCATTTCAATTACGACGCCGTCCGTGAAGCCATGGTCGAGGCGGCCGAGCGCCATGGGCTGCGCCTGGAGGCGACGCTCAGGCTGGACCGGGGTGTACTCACCCGTGCCGCCAGCAATGTCGAGATCCGCAAAGCCCTGGAGGAGGGCAGGGTACCGGTCGAGCTACATCGCGCCGGCGCCGACCATGACCGCGCCATTGCCGAGGTGGCGCGCAATGCCGCCATCTACCGCTATCTCGCCGCCGAAGCCTCGCGTTCGAACTTCCATGATGTTGCAGAAGCCCTGTCCCGGGCCGGGGATCTGCTTGCCCGGGGTGATCGTATCCAGTCAGATGGAGTGTTGTATATGAGCGATGAGGATGACCGCGTTTGCGGGTGATGGATCGGACTGATGCTGATCCCGACACGGCCATCGGTCAGAGAGATCTGGGGCCCCCTCCCGGTGCCGATGAATGAAGACAGGTTCGCTCCAAGGCGGGATCTGGCCGATATCGGACAGCAGCGTGGCTCAGCCAGAGAGGCGTAAGCTGTCCTGCGCGAACGCATACGCATGACAACAGTTGAACCACTGGTGCGCTCGCGCGGCGCGGCCCTGGCATTGCCTGCCTGCCGCTCTTCCTTAACGGCGAGGATCTGAAAGACGGGCACTTCCTGTCGTTCCTGCCACCCTGGATCAGGGCGGAAAGATCCGTTCTGCCTGCTCTCTCCCACCGGCCGCAAAATCGCGACAAAGCTGCGAATGATCCCTGATGCCATGGCCGACCGCCTCTGGCCCCGGGGCACACAGAAGCGAGGGGCAAGGCCAGGGCCACGGGTCTGCCCCTTTGCAGCACCCTTTTCAGCGCTCGGTCAGTTTCAGCTCGATACGCCGGTTTTGCGCCCGCGCCTGTTCGCTGTCACCGGGAACCACCGGTCGGAATTCGCCAAACCCCGCCGCCGCAAGATGGTCTGGCGGAAAGCCGAGATCGGTCTGCATGAACCGCACCACCGACAGAGCCCGCGCCTGGCTGAGTTCCCAGTTGTCGCGGAACGCCCCACCGCCGGAAAGCGGCACATTATCGGTATGGCCGTCAACGCGGATGATCCAGTCGATCCCGTCGGGGATCTGCTGGCGGATCTCGTTCAGGATCGCGACCACACCGGCGATCTGGCTGCGGCCTTCCGGGGACAGATCGGCCGAACCGGGGCGGAACAGCACTTCGGATGAGAATACAAAGCGGTCGCCGACCACCCGGACGCCCTCGCGGTCCGAGAGAAGCGTGGAAAGCTGGCCGAAGAATTCCGAGCGGAAGCGCTCCAGATCCTGGTTCGCCGCTTCGAGCCGAAGACGCTCTGCCGCTTCCAATTCGGCCCGGGCGCGCTGCTCGACCGCGACCTGAGCCAGCGCCGCATTCAGATCCTGGCCAAGCGATTCCAGCTGCAGTTGTGACGCCTCCCGCGCGGTTTCGGCATCATCCAACACCGCCCGAAGCGCGCCGAGCTGGCTGCGCAACTCTGCAAGCTGCTGGTTCAGCAGCTCCATTTCCTGCGCGGCTTTCAGGACCTTTTCCTGTTCCGCCAGCAAAGCCGTCTGCGCCGCCGACAGAACCGCCTCTTTTTCGCTTTGCGCTGCCGCACCGCTTGCAGCCGCAGTCCGGGCGGCGGCGAGCAGGGTCAGCGTCTCTTCCGCCCGCTTGCGTTCCGCTTCCAGCGCCAGCGTCATCGCGGTGAGTTCGGTCTGTGCCCCTTCCAGCCGCTGACGCAGGGCCGCAAGCGCCGCCGCATCGACAAGCGCCGCGGCTTCCCTCTCGCCGAGCTCGATCTTTGCTGCCTCAAGCGCTGCCTTATCCGCCGTCTCCGACGCCCTCATCTCTGCCAGCATCGCCTCAAGCGCCGCGCGCCGTGCCGCATCAAGACGCGCAGCTTCTGTCACGGCATCAACCTCGCTGCGCGCCGTCGCCAGCGCAAGGCGCATCGCATCCGCTTCGGTCGTCAGCCGGGCATGGTCTTCCTTCACTTCCGCTGCCTCTGCCGCGCTGGCGGTGGCCCTGGTCTCGGCGAGCGTTCTCGCGGCGATCAGGGCCGCGACCTGGGTCTCGAAATCGGTGATCCGCGCCGTTGCCGAAGCCAGCTCGCCCTCACGTGCCGCAAGATCGGCGCGCAGACCGGTGATCACGCCTGCCTGCCGCTCGCCCTGCGCAAGGGCCGAGGTCAATGAGGCCTGGAGACCGCCGACCTCGCCCTGCAATTCGCCCACCCGCCGCCGCTCCATCCCGAGCGCCTCGGACAGTGCCGAAACCTGCTGGTTCAGCGAGGAAAGTTCGCTGTCGCGGACGGTGATCTGTTCCTGGAGCACCGATTGCATGACGGTGAAAATGGTGAGAACGAACATCAGCACCATCAGAAGCGTCGTCACCGCATCGACGAAACCCGGCCAGATCAGACTGGAATCGCGACGATTTCGTGAGAGCGCCATGCCTCAGCTCCGCGCGGGGGGCAGAGGCTGACGGGCAAGCTGCCGCACCGCCAGCGTCAGCTGCGCGAGATCATGGCGCAGATCGGCAAGGGTCTCCTGCCGACCGGCGCTGATTTCCTCGAGAACCCGCAGCATCTGCACATCGATCGAGCGCAGTCGCATCCGGCTTTCGGGATCCTCGCCGGCAGGGCCGGTCTTTGACAGCGCCGCCAGAAGCCGCTCCTGTCCCTCGGCCATCCGGCGCAGAAGGGCCAGCGTCTCTTCGTCCGGGACATGCCGGGTTCGTTCTGCGGCCCGTTCTGCGGCCCGTTGCGCAGCCTGATCTTCCGCTTGCTGAGCCGCCGCCTGTTGCGCCGCGGCAAGCTGTGCCACGGCCAAAGACAATCCTTCCAGCCGCTGCTGCAGCCCCGCCCGCGCCTGATCGGCCTGGATGTAATGCGCCTGCATTCCCTCCATCTGCGTGGCCAGCTGGTCGAGCACCATCACAGCTGCCGACTGATCGCCACCACCCGCATCGCCTTCTGCAAGGCCGATCCGTGTGATCGAAGACAGCCATTCTTCCAGCTCGCGGTAAAACCGGTTCTGGCCATGGCCGGCGAAGAGTTCGAGAAGGCCGAGCACAAGCGAGCCACCAAGACCCAGCAGTGACGAGGAAAACGCGGTCCCCATGCCGCCCAGCTGGCCCTCAAGCCCCTGCATCAGTTTGCCGAAAATCGCGATGCCGCTTTCGCCTTCTTTGGGCGAAAGGCTGCGAATGGTTTCGACCACCGAAGGCACCGTGGTGGCCAGCCCCCAGAAGGTGCCGAGAAGCCCGAGGAACACCAGAAGGTTGATCAGATATCTGGTGATATCGCGCGCCTCGTCCACCCTTTGCGCAACAGAATCAAGGATCGACCGGCCCGAGCTGGATGAAATGGCAAGCCCCCGCCCGGTCCGTGATTTCAGAAGCGAGGCCAGCGGTGCCAGCAGCAACGGCGCCTGGGTCTCATCGACGCCAGGTGTCTCGCGGACAAAATTCTCGATCCAGCTGACCGATTGCGCAAGGATCCAGACCTGCCAGAAACAGGTGATCACCCCCAGGATGAAGACGAAAGCGATCATCCCGTTCAGCCAGGGATTGATCAGCATGATGTCTTCAAGACGTTTATGCATGAACCAGACGCCCACTGCCACCAGGGCGCAGACGATCAACATGGTCACAATGGCGCGGATCGGCTGGCTGAAGGTCGTGCCGACCGCCTCGCGCGACCGGGAACCCGGCGTTGCCTCGGGTCTTTGCATGAAGAACTGCCTGCCAGGTTGACTGCTTTTGTCAACCTTAGCAGGTTGCGCCGCGCTGCCAAATGAAATCCTGATGTCAGCCAGCAAGTGTTAAGCGCCAGAGCCTCCGGTGGTGACATCAGACGCAGGGGGCAGCTCCCCTGCCCTGCCTCATCCCGCGATGCGGCGCACCCTGTCCGAGAGCCAGTCAAGTTCGGGATCCGCAATGCCCAGCTCGGCCAGATGCTGCGTCGTCGACCAGAGATAGTCGCGGTTCGGACCGCGCCCGCCATGGGCCTGGGCGATGATCCCGGCCTGCTCTTCCAGCCCGAGGGCGCCGGTATATTGCACGTGATGCCGGTCGACGACATAGGCCAGCGCCCTGATCCCGCCCGCGGCAGTCTCCAGCTGTACCGAGACCTCGATATAGGCGGAGGAAACCAGCTCGCGCTCGCGCAAAGCGGCAAGCGTCGTGGCTTCCTCGCCCGGCTCGACGCGGAAGGCGAGGCCGTCGCAATGGCCCGCCGCATCCGCATCCAGGGCCAGCACGAGGCCCGGGTTCTCCTCGCTGCCGCGATGATGGATCGACCACATACAGAAACTGCGGCGCCAGCCACGCGCACGGGCCAGCCGACGTTCGGCCACCGGGAATTCCGGGTTCCAGATCAGCGAGCCATAGCCAAAGATCCAGAGCGGGTCGGCGGTGAGGACGGGGTCGGCTTCGGGCAAGGCTGGCTCTCCTGTGTCTCAACCTGTAAACACTGAAACGGGCTGTCAGGAAAAGGGGCAAGCAATGCGCTGGCTGATCGGAATTGGTGCGGTATTCCTTACACTCTGGTGCGGCTGGTGGTTTGCCGGGCGCTATGTGATCCTCAGTCAGACCGAACAGCTGATCGCGGATCAGCGCGCTTCGGGGGCAATGCTGGATCTGCCGGGCTTTGGCCTGACCGGGTTCCCAAGCCGCTTTGACCTTTCAACTGAGAGCATCGCTTACAGCGATCCTTCTGGCGTGATCCGCTATCAGGGCGGCGCGGCCTATGCCTATGCGATGACCTGGAAGCCCTGGCATCTGGTTTTCTGGCTGCCCGACAGTCAGGTGATCACCCTGGGAGATCAGGTGTTTCAGCTCGACGGCAGCAAACTTCATGCCAGCCTGCGCGCGGCGCCTGCGCTGGATCTGCCGCTGGCGCTGGCGGCATTCTCGGCCGAAACGCTGAACGTAACCCAGAATTCGGGCCTGTCGCTGGGTTTTGGCCCTTCGAGCCTGCGGATCGAGGCCGCAGACGCGCCGAACAGCTATCATCTCGGGGCGACCCTGACGGCGATCCGGCCGGATCCGACGTTCCTTGCCAGGCTGGCGGCGGTCGAGCTGCCCCAGGCACCTGAAAGCGCACTGCCCGCCCAGATCGACCGGTTCCACTTCAACACCATCGTCACCCTGACGGCGCCGCTCGACCGGCATGCCGGTGCGACAAATCCGCAGGTTGTGTCGGTCGGGATCACCGATATCTCGCTGACCTGGGGCGAGCTGCAGCTGGTGACTTCAGGCAATATCGCGCCCGACAGCGAGGGTTTTGCTGCCGGGACCGTCACGCTGACAGTCCGGGGATGGGAACAGCTGCCGCGCTTGCTGGTTGCGGCAGGCGTGATCGCGCCGAATATGGCCGGTTACCTGTCCAGCATGTTGCGGGGCATGGCACAGCAGAACGCGGAAACCCAGGAAGTCAGGATGGATCTGGTGCTGAAAGACGGGCTGATGAATTTCGGGCCGCTGCCGCTGGGTCCGGCGCCGAAACTTGGCGCCCTGCCTGCACCGCAGGGCTGAGGACCGGTCCCGCCTGAGAATTGGGGCGCCTGAAATTGCGGGCGCCTCAGCGGCAATAGGCGCCGTTGCGATGACTGGCGGTATCGAAATGCATATGGTCTTCGTGATAGCCGTCCGAGCCTGGGCCAAGCGTGGTGCCGAAGATGCCGCAGGCGCCCCTATGGGCCTTGCGCATCGTCTGATCAAACCCGCCCAGCACCCGCAGCACTTTGCCTGAAGCAAGCCGCAGGCCCGAGATATCCACCGCCTTGCCACGCCCGTGTTCAGAGACTTTGGCCCCTTTTTTGTTGTTCCGGGGGCGGCAGACATAGTGGCCGGCGATCTGCAATTCGGTGATCTGATTGCCATAGGCCGGTTGTGCGACACGCTCGACCCAGGTGTTCAGCGCTTTGGCTGTGCCACAGTCGACGGTCACCGCCATCGAAAGCCGGACGCCTGAAACCGAGGTGACCCGCACCCCGTCCGGCAGGCCGCAGCCCTGAACTTTCGAGGTGATCGGCGCGATTTTCTCGCCCTTGATCGCGGCGACGCCGCAAACCGAGCCTTTGACGGAGACCGGCTCTTTCGATTTCTTCTTGCCCCTGCCGGTGTCTTTCTCGGGAACCACCTTTGGCACTGTGGCCGATACGGGGATTGCCGCCGAGGCCAGGCCGATGATTTTGGCCGGCCGCTGCTTTGGCCGCTGCGAGGTCATAAGCCCTGCCGCATTCGCCTGTGCCACCGGGGAGGGCGCAGCAGTTTCAGGGGCAGGGGCGGATTTCGTCTGTGCCAGCTTTTCCACCGCCTTCGGGCGGGCTTTGGGGCGGGGACCGGGGGCCGGGGCCGCCGCAGGTGCGACCACCGCAGCCGTCTCGGGAACAGGTGACGGCGCTGTTTTTGCCGCCGGGGCGACGCTCGCCGGGCCTGGACTTGCAGCCGGTTGCGGCAGCGGCATCGACGCCGGCAGCATCTCTCCGATCAAGGGCAGATGCGGCGCGGCTTCGGCCATAACAGGCCCGGTGACTGGTCCAGTGTCCGGGCCTGTAACAGGCATAGCCACTTTGTTGGAGGAACTGAGCCGGATCACATCCAGCCGGGGATTGGCCGGCGGCGCCGGAACCACCGGCTTTGCCGCCGCCACAGCGGGCGCAGGCAGGCCCGGACCAATCAGCGCGGTGACAGGGGCGGATATCGTCGCGGGACCCGAAGGAGTGGAGGCTGCAAGCACAGGATTGGCCAGCGGGCGCGGCGAGCGCTTCATCGGCTCGGCAAGGGCCGGAGTCATCGCCAGCGGGAAAAGCAGCAAAAGGGCCGCAAACCTGGGCTTCATCATCGTCTCCCCTCCGAACGGAACCGTCCCTGCCCCCGCAAGATGGCGGTCAGGCTCCGGCCCTGTCCGGCGCGTCACTCTCCACCGGGCCAGCCTCGGTCAGACCGGCATCCGCCAAACCGGCCTCATCGCCCTTATGGCGCGCGGCCCGTCCAAAATCCGGAGCCGAAGTATCCTGACCTGCCTCGATGATGCCACGCCGGATTTCACGGGTGCGGGAGAAATAGGCATGAAGCTGCTCACCCTCGCCCATGCGGATCTGGCGCTGAAGCATGAACAGCTCTTCGGTGAAACGCCCGAGGATATCGAGCACCGCTTCCTTATTGGTCAGGAAGACATCGCGCCACATGGTCGGGTCCGAGGCCGCAATGCGGGTAAAGTCACGGAAACCGGAGGCGGAATATTTGATCACCTCTTCCTGGGTGACACGGCTGAGATGGTCCGCGACCCCCACCATGGTGAAGGCGATCAGATGCGGAGTATGCGAGACGACGGCCAGAACCAGATCATGGCGCTTCGGCTCCATCTCATCGACATTGGCGCCGATGGCTTCGAGCAGCGCCCGCAACCGGGCCAGCGGGCCGGGCGCCTGGCCTTCCAGCGGCGTCAGCAGCCACCAGCGGTTTTCAAACAGCGTCGCGAAACCGGATCGCGGCCCGGAATATTCGGTTCCCGCCAGCGGATGGCCGGGGATGAAATGCACGCCCGCAGGGATATGCGGCGCAACCGCCTCAATCACCGCCTCTTTGACCGAGCCGACATCGGTAACCATCGCGCCCGGTTTCAGATGCGGCGCGATCTCGGCCGCGATCTCGCCCATCACTCCCACCGGGACCGCAAGCACCACCAGATCGGCCCCCGCGACAGCCTCGGCCGCGCTGTCCGTCACCCGGTCGCAAAACAGCTCCAGCGCGATGGCACGGGTTTCTGCGGAACGGGCATAGCCGGTGATCTCGTCGCAAAGCCCTTTGGCCCGCAGCGCATGCGCCATGGAAGAGGCGATCAGCCCCAGCCCGATCAATGCAATGCGCGGAAAAGCGGCGCGCGAAGACCTGCCCGGCGCGCCTGCGCTCATTTCTGCGCCTTGAACTGGTTCACCGCATGGGCCACCCGGCGGCAGCTGGCCTCATCGCCAACGGTGATGCGCAGGCAATTGGGCAGTTTATAGCCCGAGACGCGGCGCACGATCAGGCCTTCCTTCTGCAGCCAGGCATCACAGGCCTCGGCCTCATCGCCGCTGGCGAATCGCGCAAGGATGAAATTCGCGGCAGAAACATCGGAGGGCACCCCCGCCTCGGCCAGGGCACCGGCAAGCCAGGTCCGCATCCGGGCATTTTCGCTGCGCGATTTTGCAACCCAGTCCTGATCGCGGACAGCGGCCTCGGCCGCCTCAAGCTGCGCGGTCGAAAGGTTAAAGGGCTGACGGATACGGTTAAGCACATCGATGATATGTTTCGGCCCATAGCCCCAGCCGACCCGCAACCCGCCAAGGCCGTAGATCTTCGAGAAGGTGCGGGTCATCACCACATTCGTGCGCGCTTCGATCAGCGCACGGCCACCGTCGAATTCCTCGACATATTCGGCATAGGCACCGTCAAGCACCAGGATCGCCCTTGCCGGAAGACCGGCTGCCAGCCGCGCGACCTCGGCCGGTGCGATCATCGTGCCGGTGGGATTGTTCGGATTTGCGATAAAAACCAGCTTGGTGCGCGGCCCGCATTCCCGCAGGATCGCATCCACATCGGTCATACGCTCGCGTTCCGGCACTTCGACCGGAGTGGCCCCGGCCGCAAGCGCGCAGATGCGGTACATGAGGAAACCATGCTCGGTAAAGATCACCTCATCGCGCGGGCCGGCATAGGCCTGGACCAGCAGATTGATGATCTCATCCGAGCCCGCGCCGCAGATGACCCGGCCGGCATCAATACCATGGACTTCGGCAATCGCGGTCCGCAGCGCCGCATGATCGGTCGAGGGATAGCGGTTCAGCGTATGCACCGCCCGCTGGAATGCGTCTTTGGCCCGGTCGGGCGCGCCGAAGGGATTCTCGTTCGACGAGAGCTTCACGGCATTTGCCACACCCGCAACCGAAGCCTTACCGCCCTCGTAAAGGGCGATATCAAGGATTCCCGGTTGCGGAATGATCGCTTCGGACATCTGTCCCTCCTGCTGTCGTCCGGGTTCTAGCCTCAGGCCGGACGCAAAGCCAGAGGCGAGATGCTTATTTCCGGCTGGAATAGGATTTGGCCTGGAACCAGTCCATCAGTGCCATGAGCACACCCGAGACCACGAAAGTCACATGGATGACGACCATCCAGTAAAGATCGGTCGGATTGAGCGGTTTGGCATCGCCGATTTCCATGAAACGCTTGAGCAGCGAGATCCCCGAAATCGCGACGATCGAGGCGATCAGCTTCATCTTGAGGCCGCCGAAATCGACCTTTCCCATCCAGCCGGGCCGGTCCTCGCTGTCGACATCCAGGCGCGAGACGAAATTCTCATAGCCGGAGAACATCACGATCAGCACCAGATTGGCGGCGAGGGTGAGGTCGATCAGGGTCAGCGCGACAAGGATGACGTCTTCTGAGTTCATCGTCATCAGTTTGGGGAAATAATAGACGATGTCGCGGCCGAAGATGAAGACCAGCATGATCAGGCTGACCACCAGGCCGAGATACATCGGCGCCATCAGCCACCGGCTGCCGAAAAGCGTCTTCTCGAAGGCCTTCTCGATGGGATTCGGGGCGGTCATTGGGCGGAAACTCCTGTTTGCATCCGGGTTTCTTAGCGGGGCTTTGCGTAAAGAGAAGCACAAAGAAACCGGCTGAGCGAACTGTCGCAAGCGCCCGGGGCGGGCGCCGCCCCCGCCCGCCGATCCTGCGGCTTCCACATTCGGGCAAAGACCGGAGACCGGGCAAATAAAGAAAGGCCGCACAGAAGCGCGGCCTTTCCGAAATCTTCGATCCTTGTGGGATCAGTTTTTCGCGTAATATTCGACGACCAGGTTCGGCTCCATGACGACCGGATAGGGCACGTCCGACAGGCTGGGGGTGCGGACCAGTTTCGCGGTCAGCTTCTGATTGTCGACTTCGATGTAATCCGGAACGTCACGCTCGCTCAGAGCGATGGCTTCGGCAATGATCGCGAGCTGGCGCGATTTTTCACGCACCGAGACCACATCGCCTTCACGCAGGCGGTAGGACGCGATGTTCACTGCCTTGCCGTTCACCAGCACATGGCCGTGGTTCACGAACTGACGCGCCGCGAAGATGGTCGGCACGAATTTCGCGCGGTAAACCAGCGCGTCGAGGCGACGCTCGAGCAGGCCAACGAGGTTCTCACCGGTATCGCCGGTGACGCGCTCGGCTTCACCATAGATGCGGCGGAACTGCTTTTCGGTCAGGTCGCCATAGTAGCCTTTCAGCTTCTGCTTGGCGCGCAGCTGGGTACCGAAGTCCGACAGCTTGCCCTTGCGGCGCTGGCCGTGCTGGCCGGGGCCGTATTCACGCTTATTGAGCGGCGACTTGGCGCGGCCCCAGATATTCTCGCCCATACGGCGGTCGATTTTATGCTTGGCAGCGGTCCGTTTGGTCACGCTGATCTCCTTCGGTTTTCGCCCGTTGCCGGGCCAGGGAAGGGCGTTGTCCTTTCCCCCTTTTCCTTTCGGATGCCTTGCGGCGGGGGCGACAGGGTCTTTCTTGCGAAAGCCACCAACACCAATGAAAAGCCCCGGGCGTTAACCCGGGAGCGTGGCGGGCTTATACATCCCGTGAGGGGGGAGTCAAGCGCAGGGCTTGCGCATTTTCAGCCCGCCGTCTTTCAGCTCCGTCTTTCGGCCTCGCATCTCGCAGAGGCTTGTCTCTCAGCCGCGCGCCTCATGGAGAAACAGCGCTGCTTCGGCTGGCGTCAGGCCGCGGCGGGCAAACCCGCCATAGCTCATCGGATCCTCTGCGACCCCCGGCAGCAGTGCACAAAGGCTGCGATAGTCATTGCTATCAAGCCCCGCCGGTTCAGCCTCACCGGGATGGAAACTGTCAGCGCCCAGACCATTGGCAAAGACGACCTCATGCCGGCCAAGCAAGATATGGTGGTAAGTCACTTCGCGCAACGCGAGATCTGCGCGAATACGGTGATCGTCGACCAGGTCGCTGGCTCTGACCAGCACCTCATCGCAATTAAACAGCGCCTGCGCCACGCGGCCCTGCATCAGGATCCGGTGCGACGGAGAGACCAGCAGATCGCCATCAGGCCGGCCTTCGCCAAAGCCCCCCTCTCCGAGCGCGCCATCGCAGATCCGGATCGGTCGCAGACGCGGCATGGCATGTAACCGTGCGCCCGACATATGGCGCTGCCCGGTCCAGATCACCTCTTGCGCGCCATTGTCGCGGGTGATCACCAGATCGCCGGGACGCAGGGCCTCAACCGCGACCTGGCCCGAGGGCGTCAGAATACGCGTGCCGCCCGTAAAACAGATCACGCCCCCCCTGGCGCGTGAGGTTTCCAGCGAAACACGGCTGCGCACCAGCCAGAGGTCACGATCCTTCGGCGGCATCGCACCCTCAAAGGCAAGCAACCAGCCTGCCGGATCGGCCGGCGACAGATCGCCCTGACCTTGCAACACGGTGGCCGTCCAGCACCTTACGCCATCGGTAACGACGAAGCACTGCCCCGCGAGGCTGGGCGCGTCTGACGCCTCGGCCCCATGCAGGGTGGCGCGCAGCGCCCGGACCGGTCCGGGCACTGACGGCATTCCCGTGAGCCGCCCGATCATGCGGGAGGCACGCTGCCTGATATCGGCCATCCCCAGGGCGTTTTCCAAAAGCAGGATATCTCGCGGCGCGTCCACACGCATCGCCTCACCCGACCAGCGCCATGAGACCCCGGCCGTCATCAGCGCCGGCAAGGCCGGTTGATCGCCATCTGCTTCTGTCTGTGCCCAGGAAATGACGAACGTAGCCCGTGAGCCCGTTGCCATACCTGTCTGCCTGCTCGTTCTTTTGTTTTATGGCAACAGGATAGCAGTGCGCGAATCGTCACGCTACAGAAATCTGACGGACAGTTTTGGGCAGAAAGGCCGCCGCTGCCCCGGTCGGGTGCGCGGCACCCGCAGCCGGATTCTGATGCGGCAGGGATCACCTACAGCAGAGTTCATACCCGGCCATAGTTACGCACGGCCCGCAACCGGCGAGAGTGTCAGCGGGTCTATCCCGTTCATCCGCATCGCCCGCCCCCATTTGCCGCCATCGACCGGGTCGAAGATCAGCTCTGGCCCGGCATCGGCAATGAGCCAGTCATTCCTCAGGATCTCGCTTTCCAGCTGCCCCGCGCCCCAGCCCGCATAACCAAGCGCCAGCAGCGCCTGCTCCGGCCCGGCACCGCGCGCCAGCGCCTCGAGAATATCGAGCGACACCGACAGCCGCAGGCCGCCCGGCAGCTCCATCACCGGGGTCTCGCCGCCCTGCCAGTCGGGCGAATGCAGCACGAAACCGCGCCCGCGCTCGACCGGCCCGCCCTGACGGACCGAGATGGGCCGGGCCGAAGCCGTAGGCGCAATGCCCAGATGTTTCAGCAGGTTGTTGAAATCCAGATCGGCCGAGGGCTTGTTGATGATCAGCCCCATCGCGCTTTCCGGCCCATGGGCGCAGATCAGCACGACTGAATGAGCAAAGCCGGGATCCTGCATCCCCGGCATGGCGATCAGAACCTTGCCTGCAAGTTCCATGGCACACCTCCGGTCTTAAGGATGGGGTGCAAAGCGCCACCGCTCAAGGGAAAGCACGGGTCAGGGCTGTAAATTCCGCAGGAGCGGGGCTGAGGGGGTCGGATCAAGCCGCACTTGTGGCATCCCGGTCGCCGACTGCGGCGCTTTGGCCACAGACACAAGCTCGTCGCCAGGTTGTGATTTCACACCGCCCGGCCGCAGCCTATTTTGGGCGCCATGACCAGGAAACTCTCATTCGCGCTTGCCGCCGCCTGCCTTGTCGCCCTGCCCTTTGCGGCCATGCCTTTTGCGGCTCTGGCGCGCGATACATCGCAGGACCAGGTTCTGAAGGCCTCGGTTCTTGATGGCTGGACCACGGCCCAGGGCACCCGCATGGCGGCGCTGCGGCTTGATCTCGCGCCTGGATGGAAGACCTATTGGCGCAGCCCCGGCTCGGCCGGCATCCCGCCGCAATTTGACTGGTCCGGGTCAGAGAATCTGAAATCGGTTCGCATCCACTGGCCCGCGCCAAGCGTGTTCCATACCAACGGGATGCAATCCATTGGTTATAAAGAGCAACTCGTTCTGCCGGTCGAACTTATTCCAAAAGATCCGACCCGCCCGATCCGGCTTGAGGTGTCCCTTGATATGGGCATCTGCCGCGACATCTGCCTGCCGGCTGAAGTCGAGCTGAATGCCGGGCTGATGATGCCCGGCAAGCGCGACCCGCTGATCGACGCGGCGCTGTCGCGACAGCCTAAGACCGGCAAAGAGGCTGGGCTCTCCTCCATCACCTGTGCGGTGGAGCCGATCTCGGACGGTCTGCGCCTGACCGCCACAATCGCCGTGCCCGTGCAGGGCAAAGCCGAGACCGTCGCCATCGAGACCGCGGACCAGACGATCTGGGTGTCGCAGGCGGTCAGCTCGCGCCAGGGCAAGGTGTTGACGGCCGTGGCCGATCTTGTGCCGACCACGGGTCAACCTTTCGCACTTGACCGCTCGGGTGTCACCGTGACCGTCATCTCCGACAGCGGCGCAGTCGAGCTGCGCGGCTGCCCCGGCGGCTAGAGGCCGGCCATATCCGACATCTGTGGCAAGGCATGGGCCGCAGTGACAGGGCTTGCGCCGGTTCTTTATGCGAGGTTCCTTTGCCAACATGATCCGTTTTCCGCGCCTCACCGCCCTTTTGTTTTCCGCGCTGCTCGTCCTCCCGTCGGGGCTGCGGGCCGACACCATTGCCGCGCCGCAGCTGTCAGACAGGGTTGCAGCGGTGGAATGGGGCATTTTCTGCGCCCTGAAGGCGATGGACCGCGCCCCTGCCCCCGACACGATTGCCGGCTGGCTGCATGTGCCGCGCGACCGGATCGAATTTCACTGGCCGGACGAAAATATCGTCCCCGCAAGTATCGGCCTTGCCTTCGGCATCCGCGTGATCGCTGCCCCGGGCGAGGTGACCGCCAATGCCGAGGCCCGGATTTATCGCCCCGGCCGAGCGAGGCCCGAGACCTGGGTCACCTCGATCACCGATTCGGGCGAGGTGAACAGCTTCTTCCGCTTTGATGAAGAGGAAGAGCTGATCCCGGGCATCTGGGCTTTCGAAGCCTGGGATCAGGGCACGCGGCTTTACCGCGTCGAATTCGAGGTCGTCCCCGCCGAGGCGCGCCCGGATATCGCGAATGCCTGTGGTGCAACCTCGTGACATATTTCACCACGACACTTTAGAACCCACTACGACCTCATAGAGAAATGATATTGCGCTGCGACTGCGAAGGCGCTAGGGATTCGGGCGAAACCGGACCTCATCTCAGCCAGTATCGGAGCCAGTCATGCCCCATGATGGTCAGCCCGCCACCCAGACCTCTGCCGCGATCCTGCTTCCCGATCTGAAGGCGCTGACCGCCGCGAGCCTGCCCGGGCTTGACCGGCTTTTCACCGACGCGCGCGAGGCCCTGCGGGCAAAGGTCAGCACCGGCGGCAAGATCAGCGCAGCCGCGCTCGAGACCCATCAATATGCCGCGCATGCGTTGTCCTGGCTGGCCACCTATGTCGAGGCGCTGCGCCAGCTGGATGCCTGGGCCGGGCGGCTGAGCGACCAGGGCCGCTTCGGCGAGATCGAGGCCCTGATCCTGCAGATCGGGTTTGGCGAATACCTGGCGCAAATCCGGGGCGGCATCCCGATGAGCCAGACAGAAATTGCGCGGCTCTCGGATCTGGGCCTGGACTATGAGCCGGGGGCCGAGGCGCTGATGCTCGCCGCTGAGGGCAATAGCCCGGCGGCGCGGGCGCGGCTGGTCACGCTGATGCGCGAAGACAAGGCGCGGGCGACCTTTGGTGCCTCGGGTCTTGATGACGAACTCGAGATGATCCGCGACCAGTTCCGCCGCTATGCCGATGAAAAGGTGATCCCGCGCGCCCATGACTGGCACCTGAAGGACGAGCTGATCCCGATGGAGGTGATCGCGGAACTGGCCGAAATGGGCGTGTTCGGCTTGACGATCCCTGAGGAATTCGGCGGCTTCGGCCTGTCGAAAGCCTCGATGGTGGTGGTCTCAGAAGAACTGTCGCGCGGCTATATCGGGGTCGGATCGCTGGGAACACGGTCTGAAATCGCGGCAGAGCTGATCCTTTGCGGCGGCACGCCGGACCAGAAAGCACAATGGCTGCCGAAACTGGCCAGCGGAGAGATCCTGCCGACCGCCGTGTTCACCGAACCGAATACCGGCTCGGATCTGGGATCCTTGCGCACCCGCGCCGTCCGGACGGATGAGGGTTGGGAGATCACCGGCAATAAGACCTGGATCACCCATGCCGCGCGCACCCATGTGATGACGCTGCTGGCGCGCACCGACCCCGACACCACCGACTGGCGCGGGCTGTCGATGTTTCTGGCCGAGAAGACGCCGGGCACCGATGAGGCCCCTTTCCCGACGCCCGGCATGACGGGCGGCGAGATCGAGGTGCTCGGCTATCGCGGCATGAAGGAATACGAGCTGGGCTTTGACGGGTTCAAAGTGAAGGCGGAAAACCTGCTGGGTGGCCAGCCCGGCCAGGGCTTCAAACAGCTGATGCAGACTTTTGAATCGGCGCGGATCCAGACCGGGGCGCGCGCGATCGGCGTGGCGCAATCGGCGCTGGAGACCGGGCTGCAATATGCCGAAGACCGTAAGCAATTCGGAAAATCTCTGGTTGAATTTCCGCGTGTTGGCGGCAAGCTCGCCATGATGGCGGTCGAGGTGATGATCGCGCGGCAGCTGACCTATTTCGCGGCCTGGCAAAAGGATCACGACAAGCGCTGTGACCTTGAGGCAGGGATGGCGAAACTTCTGGGTGCGCGCGTGGCCTGGTCCGCGGCGGATAACGCGCTGCAGATCCATGGCGGCAATGGCTTTGCGCTGGAATACCGCATCTCGCGGATCCTGTGTGACGCGCGGATCCTGAACATCTTTGAAGGGGCTGCGGAGATCCAGGCCCAGGTCATCGCGCGGCGCCTTCTGGACTAGAAACTTCTGGGGCCAGTGTCCGGGTGCGGTCTTCTGCCGGGCCTGTATGTGCGGCAGTTTTCAGAAGGGGCGGGCCGTGATTGTGATCGGCGAAGCAGGTCCATATCTGCGTCCCGAGCCGGATTGCCCGCAGCTGCTGTCTGGCTTTTCCGATCCGGATCCACTCGATCCTTTGCCCATGGAGGCGGCGGCTTCCCGCACCTCTTCGCCCTGTAGTCCTGCTGTTTTGTCATCATGGCGCATCTGGCGCGCGCTGTTTTATGGGCCAGGGTGATCGCGATCAGCAAGCGCGGTTCTCCGCCCAGGCGTGTAGTCTGGCGCCTGCCTTGCCTCATTCCCGCCCCAACGGGAGCCTGTAGCGAGGCACAGAGCGCGGGCTGGCTCACCCGAGGCCGGTCCGAACCATCGCCGACGCGACAGGGATCTGCACCACCGCATCGCGCCTGAATCCGTCTATGCAATTGCATATGTCCATCATGGCCTCCTGACCGCAAAATCAGCGGAGAGCGTGGCCACGAGACATGGGGCTATTCAGAGGGTCAGTCGCCGGCAAGGCCTGGTTCATCCAGCAATGTCCGCCCGGCGCGGTCCTCGATCTCGATGATCCAGAGGTCGGGGTCGCGGGCGCGGGCGCGGGTCAGCGCCGCATCGACATCACGTTCAGGACCGCTGGCATAGGTGATCCATTGGCGCCCGCCGCTCATCAGATCGGTGCGGCGTTCAAAGGCCTGAGCCTCCCCGTCCAGCGTGGCGAGTTTCACCATCACCGCCCCCGCCGTCGCATCCCCTTTGGCCGTCACATAGGCCGGGATATCCGCAAGATTAAGCCGGCGCAGATAGGCCTGGACCCAGAATTCGGCGGTGAGCCTGGTCATTTCGCGGGCCTTTCACAAACCCCTGCTGGCAGGATGCCTCTCCTGCCCTATATCCCTGTTAACAGGCCAGGCGGAGGGAGGCGAGAGAATGAAATACCGCGCACCGGGAGGGGCCGTGTTCGCCCTGATCACCGCAGCAATCGCAGCATTCGCCATGAAACGCGATCCAAAAGGGCTGGAGCAGGACCGGCTTCTCGACAGGTCATCGAAGGCCATCGGCATCGGTGGCGTGATCTGGCTGGCCTGGTCGGCGCTGAAACGCGGGTTCAGACGCGGCGCCTGAGACCCTCAGGCGTCACCGTCTTTGAATTCAAGCCCCATTTCGGAATAGCGCTCGGCCTCTTCCTGCCAGTTCGGCCGCACCTTGACCTGCAGGAACAGATGCACCTCGCGGTCGAGGAATTCCTTGATTTCGGCCCGCGCCGCCTGACCGATTGCTTTGATCGTCTCGCCGCGATTGCCGAGCACGATGCCCTTATGGCCATCGCGCGCCACATAGACGATCTGGTCGATCCGGGTGGAGCCGTCCTTGCGGTCCTCCCATTTCTCGGTCTCGACGGTCAGCTGATAGGGGAGTTCCTCATGCAGCCGAAGCGTCAGCTTTTCGCGCGTCATCTCGGCGGCGATCATCCGCAAGGGCAGATCGGCCAGCTGATCTTCGGGGTAGAACCAGGCGCCTTCGGGCAGCTCTGCCGCCAGCCATTCACGCAGATCCTGCACCCCATAGCCCTTTTCGGCCGAGATCATGAAGGTCTTCGCGAAAGGAAAGGCCCCGTTCATTTCTTCGGCGAGACCGAGGAGGCGTTCTGCCTTCACCTTGTCGATCTTGTTGATCGCCAGCGCCACGGGGCGATCCTTCGGAAGCTCGCCAGCCAGCCGTTCGATAATGGCCTTTGCGCCCTCGGTCAGCCCGCGATGTGCCTCGATCAGCAGAACCACGACATCGGCATCCGCCGCACCGCCCCAGGCGGCTTTCACCATGGCGCGGTCCAGCCGGCGGCGCGGACGGAAAAGGCCGGGCGTGTCGACAAAGACGATCTGGGTCTGGCCTTCCATGCAGACGCCGCGAATGCGGGTGCGCGTGGTCTGGACCTTATGCGTCACGATGGAGACCTTCGCGCCAACCATACGGTTGAGCAACGTCGATTTGCCGGCATTCGGCTCGCCGATCAGTGCGACAAAGCCGGCACGGGTGCCATCGGATTGGGGTTCGGTCACAGCCGGTATCTCAGTCATTTCCGGCCTCCAGCCGTTTCAGCAGCGCTGCTGCCGCAATTTGTTCCGCCGCGCGTTTCGAGCCGGCTTTCGCCACCTCTCCCGCACCATTGTCCAGCAAAACGCTGACCGTGAACAGCGGCTGATGATCAGGGCCAGAGCGGCCGGTCTCGGTATATTTCGGTGGCGCCATGCCGCGCGCCTGGGCCCATTCCTGCAGCGCCGATTTCGGATCGCGCGCATCGGGTTCAACCGCGCCGACCCGACCGCCCCAGAGCCGGAGCACGAGATCACGCGCCGCGTCGAACCCCGCATCCAGATAGACGGCGGCGATCAGCGCCTCGGTGGCATCGCCCAGCAAAGCCTCTTTGCGGCGCCCGCCCGAAAGCATCTCGGACCGGCCCAGCCGCAGCACATCGCCAAGCCCGATCTCGCGCGCGACCTCGGCGCAGGTTTCCTTGCGCACAAGTGCATTGAAACGCGGCGCAAGCTGGCCTTCGCTGGCGGCTTTATCGGCCGCAAGCAGCGCCTCGGACATCACAAGGCCCAGCACCCGGTCGCCCAGGAATTCCAGCCGCTGATTGTCTGGCCGAGTCGGCGTGGCAATCGAGGGATGCGTCACCGCCCGCACCAGCAGCTCGCCACGCGCAAATTCATGCCCGATGCGGGTCTGAAAAGCCCTGAGATCGGCAGACAGCCGCATGGGCTCAGTTGATCCCGAGGAAGAAGCGGTCGGCCCGCCAGGTCCAGAAATACCACAGGCTGGCGCCGGCAGAAGAGAAGACGATGCGATCCGCGCGGCCGATCAGATATTCTGCGGGCACCATGCCGATACCGCCCTGCAGGCCGGGCTGGAAGCGCGAATCCTGGCTGTTGTCGCGGTTATCGCCCATGAAGAAATAATGCCCTTCGGGAACGGTATAGACATTGGTGTTATCAGGCAGCCCTGCGGTATCCTTGATGTTGAGCACCGGATAGGACCGGGTCGCATCCCCATCGCCGGTCGGCAGCGTCTCGATCGAGCGCGATTTTTCGCAGATGCCATTAAGGCCGACCGCGCCATTCTCGCATTGCGGGTAGTTCTTCATCGGGCCCTGGGGGCCATAGATTTCGGTGAAGATCCCGTCCGGCACCTGCGGCACTTCGGTGCCGTTGAGCAGGACGCGGCCATCCTTCATCTGGACCCGGTCGCCCGGCAGACCGATCAGACGCTTGATATAATCATCGCCGGTATAGGGGTTGCGGAACACGACCACATCGCCACGCAGCGGATCAGAGCCGAGAATGCGGCCTTCAAAGGGGCAAAGACCGAAGGGGCAGGAATATTTGGAATAGCCGTAAGCCATTTTGTTGACGAAGAGGAAGTCACCCACGAGAAGCGAGCTCTTCATCGATTCCGACGGGATCCAGAAGGGCTGGAAGAACAGCGTCCGGAACAGCCCTGCGATCACCAATGCCCAGAAGACGGTTTTGATCGTCTCGACGATGCCGCCGCTCTCGCCCTTTGCCTTCGCCATCTTCACTAGCCTTCCGCGCTGTATCGGGCCGCTTCTTGCGCCGGGGGGGCGGACCTGTCAAGCCGCGCCCGGTTTTGCCGGGGTCAATTGCAGGTGTAGACGGTGGAAACGGGGGCCTGTGCGCCCGGCCTGCGCCTTGGGCGCGGCTATTTGGATCAGGAGGTAGACCTCTGTACCTTCCTCTGGATTTAGCTTTGCGCCATGACCGCTCAGCGCAGCGGCCGCGCCTCTATCACGACAAAGGCCTGCGCCCAGGGATGGTCATCGGTCAGTGTGACATGGATCAGCGCCTCATGGCCCGGCGGCGTCATCTGCGCCAGCCGTTCTGCCGCCCAGCCGGTCACCGCCATCACCGGCTGCCCGGTGGCAAGATTCGAGACCGCCATGTCTTTCCAGGAGATCCCCATCCTCAGCCCGGTGCCGAGCGCCTTGGAACAGGCCTCTTTAGCGGCCCAGCGTTTGGCATAGGTGGCCACGGTTTCGCGCCGCGCTTCGGCTTTTTGCTGTTCCCCGGTGGTAAAGACGCGGTTGCGAAAGCGGTCGCCGTGGCGTTCCAGCACCTGGCCGATGCGCTCGATATTGGCGAGGTCTGTGCCGATGCCAAGGATCATCATTGCCTCATTTCAGCATTACTGTGACGACGCGGGTTTCGGGCGCCCTGCGTCGGTGAAGCCAGTATCCCATGGTCGGCGCCCTGCGGCGAGATAGGCGATATGCAGCGGATAGCCGTTCCGGCAAGGCAAGCGCCCCGGCCCGTTCTGTCACCACTGACATGCGGCATCGATGCGGCGTCGCATTTCCTCGATCGCGGGGCCAAGGCCGATATAGACCGCCTCGCCGATCAGGAAATGGCCGATATGCACCTCGCGCAGTTCTGGGATCGCGGCAACGGGATCGATATTCTCATAGGTCAGGCCATGGGCCGCATGGGCCTCGAGCCCGAGCCCCGTCGCAAGCACTGCCGCCGCGTGGAGCGCGCAGATCTCGCGATCTGCCTCGTCCTGGCGCCCCTCGGCATGGGCGATGGAATAGGCGCCGGTATGGAACACCACGATCTGAGCCCCACTGCGCGCGGCGGCCTCGATCTCTGCACGCGCATGGCCGATCAGAAGTGCCGGCCGGGTTCCGGCGCTGCGCAAGGTGCTTATGGCCGCGCGCAGCCCCGGCTCATCGGCCAGAATATCGAGACAGATATCGGCCCGGCTCCCATCCGGCGCCTCAGCAACAAGGCAGCAGGAGGCGGGCCGCAAGCGCGTCAGCAGCCCGAGCATCGCGGGCGTCGGCGCGGCATTCAGATGCAGTGGGATACCAAGCCCGGCGGCCAGCGCTTCGATATCGCCCTCCGAAAGATCGCGGCGATCCGCGCGCAACCGCGCCGAGATGCCATCCGCGCCGGAGGCTTCGGCGAGCAGCGCGGCCCTCAGGGGATCGGGCCAGTCATTGCCGCGCGCATTGCGCAGCACCGCCACCTGATCGACACTGATGCTGAGCCTCAGCCTGTCGCGCGCTGCCATTACCCCTCCTGAACCCTGCCGTGAATTCGCACCCCGTCCGCCTGTGGTCTGATGCCCTGGCCCCGGGCCAGCAGCGCCGGCCCAATGGCCCGGCTGGCAATCTGCGGGAGGTTAAGAACTTTTTCGCCTGCCTGCAATGCGGCGCGATGGAGTCAGGGTTTTCGCGACAGATCGCGGTGGCGCGAGATCTGCGCCACATCGGTATCGGCCTCGAGCGCGGTCATCACCATATGGAGATGTTCGACATCCCGCAGATCGACCTCGGCCAGCAGGCGGAAGAAATCCGGTTTGCGGTCGGTGAATTTCAGATCCGAGATATTGGCCCGTTGTTCACCGATCAGGGTGCAGACCCGCCCCAGTACACCCGCATCGTTGGAGATCGTCAGCTCCAGCGTCACCGAATGGATCGGCGCGTGGCGGCCGGTCATCCATTGCAGATCGACCCAGCGTTCGGTCTGGCTTTCGAATTCCTCCAGCGCCGGGCAGTCGATGGCATGGGCCACAACCCCCTTGCCGCGATAGGTGATGCCGACGATCCGCTCGCCCGGCAGCGGCTGGCAGCAGGGGGCGCGGCGGAAAGCCTGGTCATCTTCCAGCCCGACCACAGGGCGCTGGCTGTCGACCTGTGGCTCGCGGGTGGTCACGAGTTCAGGATAGAGCACTTCGACAAGGCGGCGCGCGGTGATTTCGGCCGATCCCACGCGCGACAACAGCTCGCTGTCATCGGGATAGCCAAGCAGCTTTGCCGCCGTGCGGATCGCCTTTTCGCTGGCCTTCTTGCCAACATGTTCGAATGCCGCCCGTGCCAGTTCCTGGCCGAGTTTGACAAAGCGGCCACGGTCTTCTTCGCGCAAGGACCGCCGGATCGCCGCCTTGGCGCGGCCCGTGGTCACGATATCCACCCAGGTCGGTTGCGGGCGCTGGCCCTCGGCGGTGATGATCTCGACCGATTGCCCGTTTTTCAGCCGGGTCCAGAGCGGGACGCGGATGCCATCGACCTTGGCCGAAACGGTGGAATTGCCGATCCTGGTATGGATCGCATAGGCGTAATCGAGCGGCGTCGCCCCGCGCGGCAGCTGGATCACATCGCCCTTGGGTGTGAAGCAGAAGACCTGATCGGAATACATCTCGAGCTTGACGTTTTCGAGGAATTCGTCGTGGTCTTCCTCGTCCAGACGCTCGGTCATCTGGCTGATCCAGCTCGCGGGATCGACGGCAAAGGGGTTCCGGCCCAGCACGCCCTCGCGGTAGGACCAATGCGCGGCAACGCCGGATTCGGCGACCTCATGCATCTCGCGGGTGCGGATCTGCACTTCGACCTTAGAGGCCGCGCGCCCCGAGACCGTGGTATGGATCGAGCGGTAGCCGTTGGATTTCGGCTGGCTGATGTAATCCTTGAACCGCCCCGGCACCGCGCGCCAGCGCTGATGGATCACGCCAAGGATGCGGTAGCAATCGGTGACCGAGCCGCAGATCACCCGGAAGCCATAAATGTCAGAGAGTTGCGAAAAGGCGAGATCCTTCTCCTGCATCTTGCGCCAGATCGAATAGGGCTTTTTGGCGCGCCCGTAGACCATGGCCTCAAGCCCCTCGCGGTCAAGCTCGGTCCGGATATCGGCGGTGATCTTATGGACCACATCACCGGTTTTCTTCTGCAAGGTCACATAGCGGCGGATGATCGAATTGCGCGCATCGGGGTTGATGACGCGGAAGGAAAGATCCTCCAGCTCTTCGCGCATCCATTGCATGCCCATGCGGCCCGCCAGCGGCGCGAAGATTTCCATGGTCTCGCGGGCTTTTTGCACCTGCTTTTCGGGCTTCATCGACTTGATCGTGCGCATATTGTGCAGACGGTCGGCGAGCTTGACCAGAATCACCCGCAGATCCTTGGACATGGCCATGAAGAGCTTGCGGAAATTCTCGGCCTGTTTGCTTTCGGCAGAGGAAAGCTGAAGATTGGTCAGCTTGGTGACACCATCGACCAGTTCGGCGACATCGGGGCCGAACTGGTCGGCGATCTCGGTCCAGGTGGAGCGGGTGTCTTCGATCGTGTCATGCAACAGCGCGGTGACGATCGTGTCATCATCCAGCCGCATCTCAGTGAGAATGGCGGCGACGGCGACGGGATGGGTGAAATAGGGCTCGCCGGATTTGCGATACTGCCCCTCATGCATCCGGATGCCGTAAGCATAGGCGCGGCGGATCAGATCGGCATCAGAGCGCGGATTGTAGTTACGGACAAGGGCGATAAGGTCTTCTACGTCTATCATTACCGCCTCGCGCATCCGTCGCAGAAGGCCTGCGGGGCCGTGGCCCCGCCTGCTGCATCAGGACAGCTCAGGTTAGCTGCTCAGCCACCGCTTTTCAGACTCAGTTTTCGCCCTGGGCTTCCATGAGCGCGCGCAGCAGTTTTTCTTCCGACATATCGTCTTGCTGCGGACGGTCGATCTCGCCCGCCATCAGAAGCGCCATCTGGTCTTCTTCCGGCTCGTCAACCTCGATCTGGGTCTGGAACGATTCGATCATCCGCTCGCGCAGAACTTCGGCCGACTGGGTCTCGTCCGCGATCTCGCGCAGCGACACGACCGGGTTCTTGTCATTGTCGCGGTCAACAGTCAGCGGCGCGCCGGTGGCGATTTCACGCGCACGATGGGCCGCCAGCAGCACCAGCTCAAAGCGGTTCGGAACCTTGTCAACGCAATCTTCGACCGTCACACGGGCCATGGGTCAGTCACTCCAGGGTTCGGGCCCGGCATAACCCGGGCGCAGCACTGACCGTCTTCGGATGTTTGCCCACACAGGGACAGACACCTGAACGGGCCAGGCTCTCGGAAAAGGAACATTTAGGCGGATTTCGCCTTGCTGACAAGCGCTGTCAACAGGAAATCCCGATCACTTCTCACGTCACCGCGATCCGTTTCACCGCCTCCCGGTCTTCTTCCGGCAGGGCGGCCAGCATCTCGCGCACGGTCAGCCCCAGCAGAGGATGGCGCCAGTCGGGCAGGATCTCGGCCATGGGCACCAGAACAAAGGCACGATCCTGCATCCGCGGATGCGGCAGGATCAGCTGATCCGGCGCCCGCTGCGCCTGTTCGGCGGCAGAAAGATTGCGCCAGACGTCCTGGGTTTCCGCGTCTGGAAGAACCGAATCACCCCAGGCAATCAAATCAAGATCCAGCGTCCTCCCCCCCCATCTCTCCTGCCGTTCCCGCCCGAATTTCGCCTCAATTCGGTGCAAAATCGTCAAAATCATGGCCGGACTGGCCTGCACATCCACGTGAGTCAAAATGATTGCATTGACATAATCAGGCCCCGCCCCCCGGGGGAAACAGGGGGTACTCCAGAAGCTGCTTGCCCCTGAAATCGTTAACGCATCCTCGCTGATTGCGGTCAGGGCAGACCGGAGTGTTTCCACCGGAAACATGTCTGCGAATGGCAGGTTTGCGCCGAGCGCGATAATAACAGGGGTTGCAGGTTTGTCGCCGATCAATTTCATACCGTATCGTTTACCAGTCGCATCACGTCTCGAAAACACTTTTCAGTCCGCGCCGGATCGATTGATTCATCGGGGTTGGCTGGCGGCGTTTTCGATACTGCTGTGATTGTTCGAGGGGAATGAGAATGTTTTATAAAGACGAACGGCTCGCGCTGTTCATCGATGGATCGAATCTTTACGCGGCTGCAAAGGCGCTTGGCTTCGACATCGACTACAAGCTTCTGCGCATGGAGTTCATGCGCCGGGGCAAGCTGCTGCGAGCATTTTACTACACGGCACTTCTGGAAAACGAGGAATACTCGCCCATACGTCCGCTGGTGGACTGGCTGCACTATAACGGCTTTACCATGCGGACCAAGCCGGCGCGGGAATATACCGACAGCCAGGGCCGCCGGAAGGTGAAGGGCAATATGGATATCGAACTGGCGGTCGACGCGATGGAACTCGCGGCGCGGCTGGATCATATCGTGCTCTTCTCGGGTGACGGGGATTTCCGGCCGCTGGTCGAAAGCCTCCAGCGCCAGGGCGTCCGCGTCTCGGTCGTTTCGACCATCCGCAGCCAGCCTCCGATGATCTCGGATGAGCTGCGCCGTCAGGCTGACAATTTCATCGAGCTTGACGAACTGCGCGATGTGATCGGCCGGCCGCCGCGCGAGCCGCGCCCCGCTGATGGCGAAGAGGTCAGTGTCGGCGCAAGCTGAACCGCCATTCTGATCTGACCCGCCTGCGGCCCTGCCCTGTTTTCCCGACCTGAGCCCTCGGGGAAAATACCAGGAAAGCGCCGTCAGGCCGGGCATTTGGCACTTGCCACAGGGCGCGCTTCTCTCCAGGAGCGCGCCTTATGGATTTTCTGATGCCCCTTGGCCTGGTCGGCCTCGCGCTGGCGGCCTTTATCGCCGCCACGCCGCTGCCAATGAATTCCGAGCTGGTTTTCATTGCCCTGCAAGGCGCGGGGCATGATCCGGTTCTTCTGGTGCTGGTGGCGTCTGTCGCCAATATCCTCGGCTCCTGCGTCACCTATTGGTGCGGCCTGCAGGGCGAGCGCCTGCGCGGCAGCCGCTGGTTCCCCTTCACCGATCAGGGGCTGATCCGCGCCCGTGCCTGGTTCTCCCGCTGGGGATTGTGGTCCTTGCTGCTCAGCTGGGCACCCGGAGGTGATCTGATCGTGGCGCTGGCCGGGCTGATGCGGGTCAATCCCCTGCTGTTCCTCGCTTTGGTCACCATCGCGAAAGCCGCCCGCTATATGGTGCTCGCGCTGATCGGGGCCGGGGTGTTCGACAGCTTTTCCAGCGCTTTTCTCTGATGTTTTTCTGGCGGCTGAGCACCTGAGGGGAGTTGCAGCACTGGACCCGGAGACACTTTGACACTACCTCTCATCCAAGCCAGTCCGCCGACCATTCCGCTGCGCCATATCCGGAAATGCACATGACCACCCGCCCGCCATTGATGCTCTACCTCGCCGCGCCGCGCGGTTTCTGCGCCGGTGTCGACCGGGCGATCCAGATCGTCGAGATGGCGCTGCAGAAATGGGGGGCGCCGGTCTATGTCCGCCATGAGATCGTCCATAACCGCTATGTGGTCGACGGGCTGCGCGCGAAAGGCGCGGTTTTCGTCGAAGAGCTGAGTGAATGCCCCGATGACCGGCCGGTAGTGTTTTCTGCGCATGGCGTGCCGAAATCGGTGCCGGCAGAAGCAACAAGCCGCCAGATGATCGCGGTGGATGCCACCTGCCCGCTGGTCACCAAGGTCCATAGCGAGGCCGCGCGCCATCACGCCAATGGCCTCCAGCTGATCTATATCGGCCATGAAGGCCACCCCGAGACCGTCGGCACCATGGGCCAGCTGCCCCGGGGCGAGGTGCTGCTGGTCGAGACGCCCGAGGATGTGGCGACCCTGACCGTGCGCGACGAGACGAAGCTCGCCTTCGCCACCCAGACCACGCTTTCCGTCGATGACACGGCAGCGATTGTCGAAGCCTTGCGCGCCCGTTTCCCTGCCATCACCGGGCCCGGGCATGAGGATATCTGCTACGCCACCACCAACCGCCAGGCGGCGGTGAAGGCGATCGCGCCAAAGATCGATGCGCTGCTGGTCGTGGGCGCGCCGAATTCGTCGAACTCGAAACGCCTTGTCGAGGTTGGCCGCGCCGCCGGCTGTTCCTATGCGCAACTGGTGCAGCGTGCCGGCGATATCGACTGGCGTGCGCTGGAAGGGACGCGCGCGCTCGGCGTCACCGCCGGCGCCTCGGCGCCCGAAATCCTGATCAATGAAGTGATCGACGCTGTCCGTGACCGCTTTGACGTCACAGTCGAGATGGTCGAAACCGCCGTCGAGAATATCGAATTCAAGGTGCCGCGCATCCTGCGTGTGCCCGCAGCCTGACAACCGATCACAGAGGGCCTGAGCCCGGCGTGTCTGTTTAGGTCCGCCGCGGCTTCACGGTATCTCTGGCCGCGCCCGGCACCCCGCTTGCGCTAGAGCCCGCGCCGTGACATCACCCGCTTATGCCTGATCTTTTCGCCTATACCGACGGAGCCTGCTCCGGAAATCCTGGCCCCGGTGGCTGGGGCGCTTTGCTGATCGCACGCGATGGCGACACCGTGCTGAAAGAGCGTACGCTCTCTGGCGGCGAAGCGGATACCACCAATAACCGCATGGAACTGCTGGCGGCGATCCACGCGCTGGAAAGCCTGACCCGGCCCTCGACGCTGACCGTGGTCACCGACAGCGCCTATGTGAAAAACGGTGTGACCAGCTGGATCCATGGCTGGAAGCGGAATGGCTGGAAGACCGCTGATAAAAAGCCGGTGAAGAATGCCGATCTCTGGCAAAGGCTGGAACAGGCGCAGACCCGACATCAGGTGACCTGGCAATGGATCAAGGGCCATGCCGGCCATGCCGAGAATGAGCGCGCGGATGAACTGGCCCGTGCAGGTATGGCACCTTACAAAACCGCCGCAAAAGGGTCACAGGAAAGGGCTTGAATGCGCCCTCTGCCTCGCGCAGGCTGGGCCCATGCCACGCCGCAAGATCCTCTCTGACGCCGAAGTCCTGAAAGCGACCCGCCAGCTCTTTGCCACGGGGGGCGAAAAGGCGATCAGTTTCGGCAATCTGTCGCGCGCGACGGGTCTCGCGGCATCAACACTGGCGCAGCGCTTTGGCTCGGTCGAAAGGCTGCAGGGCGCGGCGGCACGAAATGGCTGGGAAGAAATCGGTGCCCGGCTTGAGGTCGCAGATCAGGCCAGCCAGGGCAAAGGGCCACAGGCGCTTCTGAAAGCGCTGGAGGATGGGCCTGAGGGTGGTTCAGTCCATATCGCCGGCCTCATCCTGCTGAGCCAGCGCGACCCCGCGGCCCTGGAGGCCGCCACAACCTGGCGCTGCCAGGTCGAGATGCAGCTGGCTTTGCGGATCGGCCAGGGTGAAAAGGCGCGTCAGGCGGCACAGATCCTGTTTGCCGCCTGGCAGGGGAAACTCGTCTGGGGGATCGGGGATCTGCGACTGAAAGATCTGGTGAAACGTCTCGGGTAAGGTCTGCCGCCCGCCCCTTACCGCATCCAAGTCTTCCAGGCCCAGATCAGCGCCATTGCCCCCAGAAATGCACCCAGAAATCCCGCAGCGGCGCCCAGCGACCAGATAAGAAACCGCAGCGCAAATCCACCGATCAGGGCCCCGAATACGCCGATCGCGATGGTGGTCGGCACATCCGTCTGCAACCGCATGACCCGTGTGGCCAGAAACCCGGCCGCAACCCCAATGATCAAAAGTCCGATGAACGGCACCCTTCCCTCCTCTGCTGTCCCTGAACATATGGGGGCGCCACGCGCCTGACGAAAGACTGTGCCCCTGATTTCCGGGGCAAGCCTCCGGCGGCGCCCTCTTGTCCCCGGACCGGCCACAGGCGAAACTCCGGCGATGATGGAATGGCATGATCAGGCTCTGGTTCTGGCGGCGCGGCCGCATGGCGAGACATCCGCCATTCTCACCGTTTTCGCGCGTGAACATGGCCGGTGTTCCGGGCTGGTCAGGGGCGGCGCGTCCCGGCGCCTCGCCGCGCATCTGCAACCCGGCAATGAGCTTGACCTGACATGGACCGCAAGGCTTGAGGACCAGCTGGGCAGTTTTCGTGTCGAACCGCTGCGCTCGCGTGCCGCGGTGCTGGCGGACCGGCTCGCGCTGGAAGGCCTCGGCGCGGTGACGGCGCTGTTGCAGCTCTGCCTGCCCGAGCGCGAGGCAAATGGCGCTTTGTGGCAGGAGACCCAGGATCTTCTGGATCAGATGACACGGACCGGACCGGTCAATGCCGGCTGGCCCGCATATTATCTTTTGTGGGAGCTCAGATTGCTGAGCGAGACCGGCTATGGCCTGGATCTGGGTTCCTGCGCGGTGACCGGCGCGACGGAGGGGCTGGCCTATGTCAGTCCGAGGACCGGCCGCGCGGTTTCGGCCCGGGGCGCGGGGGACTGGGCGGCGCGTCTCCTGCCGCTGCCGGCCTCGCTGGCGGCAGGCGGCATGCCGGGCGAAGCCGACATCCTGCCAGGCCTCGCGCTGACCGGGCATTTCCTGACGCGCGAACTGCTGAACGACAGGCCCCGGCCCGCCGATGACAAAGCGCCGCTTCATCCGGCCACCCTGCCCGCCGCGCGGGGCCGGCTCATTGACCTTCTGGCCCGCACAGAGACGGCGCGCCCGGATGCGGGGGCACCACCTGCCACCTGATGCCCGCGACACGCTCTGTCGCAAATGGTGCAGACCGGGCTTCTCTTTCGGAGTGTGGTCGGCAGCATGGGCCATTACGATCTTCCCCTTGCTCTCAAACACAGCCCGGTGCCGAAGGTTGAGCATTTCGCGTTGCTTGCCGGGCTTGAGGCCGCTGTTCGCGGTATGCTGGTCTCGGCCATGCCCCTGGCGGTCTATCAGAGCCTTGGCGATGCGCAGATGACCTCAGTCGCCTATCTGGCGGCGGGATTTGTCGCGCTGTTTTGCGGGTTGATGGTGCCGGCAGTGACCCGTTTCGTGCCGCGCCGCTGGACCTATACCGGAGGGGCCGCGCTTTATCTTGTCGGCACAGCGCTGGCGGTCAGTGGCACGCCGCTGACGATCTCGCTCGCGCTGATCTGCAATGCGATGGCGACCGCAACAGTGTTCATCTGTCTCAACGCCTATGTGCTGGATTATGTTGAGCGCACCCGGCTTGGACACAGTCAGGGGGTGCAGATGGCCTATGCCGCTATCCCTTGGGCGGTGGGGCCGGTGCTGGGGGTCTGGCTGCATCACCAATGGGCGCCGGCCCCCTTTCTGCTGTCGGGTTTTTTTGCGCTGGTGCTGATCGGGGTCTTCTGGTGGCTGAGGCTGGGCAATGGCCGCCAGATCTCGCGGGCGCGACGGCCGGCGGTCAACCCGCTGGGGTTTCTGTCGCGCTTTCTGGGCCAGCCGAGGCTGATCGCCGGCTGGACCTTCGCGGTGATGCGGTCCTGCGGCTGGTGGGTCTATATCGTCTATCTGCCGATCTATTGCGTCCAGTCGGGTCTGAGCGACAAGACCGGCGGCATCGTATTGTCGGTCTCGAACACGTTCCTGTTCCTGGCACCGGCCATCAACCGCGCGGCGCGCCGGTTCTCTGTGCGCCGCTCGGTGCGGCTGGCTTTTCTGGCGGGCGGTGGCCTGATGCTGGCGGCAGCGATGCTGTCGGTCCTGCCCTGGGTCGCGGTGGCACTGTGCCTCGCGGCAAGTTTTTGCTTTGTGACACTTGATGTGGTCGGCGGGCTGCCCTTTCTGATGTCGGTCAAACCCTCTGAGCGTACCGAAATGGCGGCCGTCTATGCCAGTTTCCGCGATGTATCGGGCATTCTGACGCCCGGGATCGCCTGGCTCATCCTGTTCTTCGCGCCGGTTCCGGGGATCTTTGTCGTGGCGGGTCTCGGCTTTCTTGGCTGCTGGTGGATCGCAGGCGCACTCCATCCGCGGCTGGGAGTGGAACGCCCCTCGCGCGGCGGTGGGGATCAAATTTCTTAAAAGAAATTTGCGCGGTTTTCGCTGCGAAAACCGGGCCCCTGATCACCCCCGGGCGCGCCTGCTTCTGCAGACAGCGGCTGGCCCCGCCCTTAAAGACGGGGCGGCAGAATGAGGCCTTTGAGCACCTCGGCGGCAGGCATCGGCCTCTTGCCCTCGCGCTGCGCTTCGGTCACGGCAATCGCCCCTTCACCACAGGCAATGGTGAAGCCGGACAGAACCTCGCCGGGTGCCCCCGCACCGGCTTCGAGCCGGGAGCGCAGCAGTTTCACCCGTTCCGCGCCTACCTGTGTCCAGGCGCCCGGAAAGGGCGAGAGACCACGGATCTGACGGTCGACCTCATAGCAGGCGCGAGTCCAGTCGATCTTTGCTTCGGCCTTGTCGATCTTCGCGGCGTAACTGACGCCCTCTTCGGGCTGGCGCATCGGCACGAGCCCGTCCAGCTGGTCAAGCGCCGCGATCATCGCAGCCGCGCCCATCGCGGACAGCCGGTCATGCAGATCGGAGGCCGTCTCCTCCGCGCCGATCCGGGTTTCCTCGCGCAACAGAACCGGGCCGGTATCAAGCCCCGCCTCCATCTGCATGATACAGATGCCGGTCGCCGCATCCCCCGCCATGATCGCGCGCTGGATCGGTGCCGCGCCGCGCCAGCGTGGCAAGAGCGAGGCATGGATGTTCAGACACCCCCGCACAGGCATGTCCAGCACCGCTTGGGGCAGGATCAGCCCGTAAGCCACCACCACCGCCACATCGGCCTGAAGTGCTGCAAACACGGCCTGATCTTCGGGCGCACGCAGCTTTTCGGGGGTATGGACCGTCAGCCCGAGCGCCTCGGCACGGGCATGGACCGGGGTTTTGCGCAGCTCTTTGCCGCGCCCGGCGGGCCGGGGCGGCTGCGACCAGACGCCGACAATCTCATGGCCCGCATGAAGCGCTTCGAGCACCGGCACCGAAAACTCCGGCGTGCCCATGAAAATCACCCGCATCCGCGTCTCCTCAGCCGCGTTTGCGGATCTTCTCCGCCTTCGCGATCAGCATTTTCCGTTTCAGGGGCGAAAGATGGTCGAAATACATCTTACCCGCCAGATGGTCGATCTGGTGCTGCGCCGATGTCGCCCAGAGATGCACGAAATCACGCTCTTCGATCTCGCCATCTGCATTCAGGAACCGGACCGTCACCGCACGCGGTCGCGTCACCTTAGCCGAAACCCCGGGAAGATTGGGCGAGGCCTCTTCATGGTCGCGCGGCTGCACCGAGGCATGGATCACCTCGGGGTTCGCCATCAACACCGCCTGGCCGCGCGCTTCGGAACAATCGACCACGGCAAGCCGCAAAGGCACCCCGATCTGCACGGCGGCAAGGCCGTAGCCCGGCATCGCCTCCATCGTATCGACCATATCGCGCCAGATGGCGCGGACCTCATCGGTGATCTCTGCCACATCCGCCGCCGGCGTCTTCAGCACCGGGTTCGGGTAAGGCACACAGGCACGAACCGCCATCAGTTTTTCTCCGGCATCAGACGTCCACCGATCGCGCGCGTTCGCGCTTCAGTTTCTCCATCTTGCGGGTGATCATCTGGCGCTTCAGCGGCCCGAGATAATCGATGAAGAGCCTGCCGTTCAGATGGTCGATCTCATGCTGGACGCAGGTGGCCCAGAGCCCGTCAAAGGTCCGTTCATCGGTTTTGCCATCCAGCCCGGTCCAGCGCACCGTGACCAGTGCCGGGCGCTTCACCTCGGCATATTGATCCGGAATCGAGAGGCAGCCTTCCTCATAGATGTTCTGATCTTCCGAGGTCCAGATGACCTCGGGGTTGATCAGCGCCATGGGCTCGGGCGTGCCCTCCTTGATGCAATCCATCACCAGAAGCCGCTTCATCACACCGATCTGCGGTGCGGCAAGGCCAACGCCCGGCGCATCATACATGGTTTCCAGCATGTCATCGGCCAGCCTGCGGATCTCGTCCGAGACCTCGGTCACGGGATCGCAGAGCTTTTTCAGGCGGGGATCGGGATGGATCAGGATGGAGCGCAACATGGGGGGGATTTAGGTCATCCCCGCCCATTCGCGCAAGGGATTCGCGCATATCTGCGTGAGGGTGGGCGCGGGCCGCCTGCCCCCGGCTTGATCCGGCCCCCGTCTGCGGCTAGCCATTTCGGGGTATTGTACAGAAAGACGCCCGCATGACCCGCTCCGATTTCGATACGCCCATCAACCGTTTCGGCTCCCATTGCGTGAAATGGGACATGATGGAGACGCTTTACGGCATCCCGCATGACCGGGGTCTCGCGATGTGGGTCGCGGATATGGAGTTCCGCCCGCCAGCCGCCGTGCAGACCGCGCTGCAAAACATGCTCGATCACGGGATTTACGGCTATTTCGGCGATGAACGCCCCTATCTCGAGGCGCTGACCTGGTGGATGGAAACCCGCCATGGCTGGAAGCCCGACCCTTCGCATATTTTCACCACCCATGGCCTGGTGAACGCGGTGGGCCTCTGCCTGCAGGCTTTCACGCAGCCCGGCGACGGCGTCGTTCTGATGACACCGGTCTATCACGCCTTCGCCCGCACCATCCGCGCCTCGGGGCGTGAGGTGGTGGAATGCGCGCTGAACAACAACGCAGGCCGCTATGAGCTGGATATCGCCGCCTGGGATGCGCAGCTGACCGGGCGCGAGACCATGCTGATCCTCTGCTCGCCGCATAACCCCGGCGGCCGGGTCTGGACCGCATCCGAGCTGCGCGAGATCGCGGATTTCGCCAGACGTCATGACCTGATCCTCGTTTCGGATGAGATCCATTTCGACCTGACCTATCCCGGTCAGCGCCATATCGTGATGCCGAATGCCGCACCCGACATCACCGACCGGCTGGTGATGCTGACCGCGACGACCAAGACTTTCAATATCGCGGGTGCCCATATCGGCAATGTCATCATCGCGGATGAGGGCCTGCGGCGGAAATTCGCGGCGGTCATGAGCGCCATCGGCATTTCACCGAATAGTTTCGGGATGCATATGGTCACCGCAGCCTGCTCGCCCGAGGGCGCCGCCTGGGTCGATGCGCTGATGACCTATCTCGACGGCAACCGGCAGCTTTTTGACGCGGCGGTCAATGCGATCCCCGGGCTGAAATCCATGCCCCTCGAGGCCACTTATCTCTCCTGGGTGGATTTCTCCGGCACCGGGCTGAGCAAAGCCGAGATGCTGGCACGGGTTGAAACCCAGGCCGCCATCGCGACCAATCACGGTGACAGTTTCGGCAAAGGCGGCGAGAGTTTCATCCGCTTCAATATCGCCGCGCCCCGGGCGCAGATCGAAGAGGCGATTGCGCGGCTGCAAGGCGTCTTTGCCGATCTGCAATGAGACGGCTGGCGCGGGTTTTCACGCTCCTCAGCCTCGGCGCGCTGGCGCTGGCGGCCTGGATGCTCTGGCAACCCGCGCCGCGCCCCGTCACACCGCCCGCACCGCTGACCGGCCAGATCGAGCGCATCGTGATCGAAAAAGCCGCAAGGCGAATGGCGCTGATCCAGGACGGGCGCGAGGTCCGCGTCTACCGCATCGCGCTTGGGTTCTCACCGACCGGCGATAAGATGCGCGAGGGCGATGGCCGCACACCGGAAGGTGAATTCCGCATCGACCGCCGCAATGAACAATCCGCCTATCACCTCTCACTCGGGCTCGATTACCCGCAGCCTGCCGACCGCGCCCGTGCACGGGCCGGGGGCTATTCGCCCGGCGGTGATATCATGATCCATGGTCAGCCGAATATGTTGCCCGATGACACGCTTATCGCAACTGACTGGACCGCAGGCTGCATCGCCATAAGCAATTCGGAAATGCGCGAAATCTGGGCGGCGACGCCTGTTGGAACCATGGTCGAGATCCGGCCGTGATGGCGCCTCTGGTCAGGTGCCGAAGCCTGAAGCGGGAATATTTCAGTCAGGAGGAATGCGATCTTCCTCCTGATCCCAATGCTTCGGGCGTTTGGGGCGCAGAACCCCTCAGGCGGACGGCAAATAGCCCGCCGGCCCCTCATCTTCGCGCCAGTAATCAAGTGCCGGGCGATTTGTCACCGGGGTCAGGCGCTTGAAGTCGCAGACCAGTTCGCCATCGACGATTTCCGTGGCAACGATCAGGCACTGAAACACATGGCGCGGGCCGTCATAAATGTCGACCAGCCCCCGCAGCCGCGCCGGCACCAGATCGGCATCAAGCGAAAAGCCGCCCTGCCAGAACCGCAGCACCGGGTAGACCAGCAGATCGCCAAGTTCGACCCGCATCCGCGATTTGCGCCTTTGCTGACGCTTGCGGGCGGCATCGAGATGATCGCGCAACTCCTTGGGCAGATATTCCAGCATGTCCGTCCCCTCCTGAGCCCAGCACAAACCCGAAAGCCCGTGAAATCAAGCCCCTCTCACCATGCCAGCACTTTACCACAAAAAGATGAAGCCTTCGTGGCGACAATGCCGCAGGCCGGGGACGCTCGATGCCCGCTTGCCCGCGGGGCCGATCCGGTTCACTTCCCTGTCAGATGATTCGCAACCACCAGCACGGGGTCCGGCATGGTTTTGGTTCTTGCCATGATTCTCGACGCCACCTTTGGCGAGCCCGCCTGGATCTGGCGCCACCTGCCGCATCCCGCGGTGCTGATGGGCCGGCTGATCGGCCTTGCAGACCGGCGGTTCAACGAAGGCACCGCGCGGCGGCTCAAGGGAGCGCTGGTGATGGCCGCCCTGGTCCTAGGCGCGGGTCTTGCGGGCTGGCTCATCGGCAGGCTGCCATATCACAGCGCGATCGAGACCGTGATCGCCGCCATTCTGATCGCGCAGCGCTCGCTGGTTGATCATGTGCGGGCGGTGGCCGACGGGCTGCGCCGCTCGCTGGACGAGGGCAAGCGGGCGGTTGCGATGATCGTCGGGCGCGACACCAGCGATATGCGCGAGCCTGACGTCGCCCGCGCCGCCATTGAATCGGCGGCCGAGAACCTCTCCGACGGGGTGATTGCGCCGGTTTTCTGGTTCCTTATCGCCGGTTTGCCGGGCATTCTGATCTACAAGATCACAAATACCGCCGATTCGATGATCGGCCATATGACACCGCGCCATCGCGAATTCGGCTGGGCCGCCGCGCGGTTTGATGACCTGCTGAACCTCATCCCCGCGCGGCTGACGTCTTTGTTACTCGCGCTGTCACATGGCTGGCTGGATCCGCGCCCGGTGCTGCGCGATGCGCCGCAGCATCGCAGCCCGAATGCCGGCTGGCCGGAATCCACCCTCGCGCCCATTCTGAATGTCGCACTTTCCGGCCCACGCAGCTATAATGGCGAAATGCGCTGGTATCCCTGGGTCTGGCCCGAGGGCCGCCGCGATGCCGGGCCCGAAGATATAGACGCCGCCTGCCGCGCGCTTTGGCGGGCCTGGGGGCTGATGCTGGCAATTGCCCTCATGGCCGCGCTCGTCTAGCTTCGCGCCCATGCTGAGACCCCTGATCATAGCCGCAATACTGGCCCCCTTTTCTGCCCGGGCAGAAACTCCGCCCGCCCTCCCCGAGGCCCCGGCATCTGAGGCAACAGCCGCAGTGCCCTGCGGTGGCAGCTTTCCCGGGTTCCTTGCGGGTCTGCGCGATGAAGCCCTGGCCGAGGGTCTTCCTGAGGCGGCCATAGAGGGCTGGCTTGCAGATGCCCGTGCCGAGCCCGAGGTTCTCAGAGCCGATCAGCGTCAGGGTGTGTTTCGCAAACCTTTCCTCGAATTCGCGCAGAGCCTGATCGGCGACAAGCGTCTGCCCGATGCCTTGCTCGCCTGGGACGCGCATCAGCCGCTTTTTGCGAAAGCCGAAAGCACCTATGGCATTCCGCCCGGGGTGATGCTGGCGATCTGGGGGTTTGAAACCGATTTCGGCCGCTTCCAGGGCAATTACAACACCCGCGCCGCGATCCTCACCCTCGCCTGGGATTGCCGGCGCCCCGAGATGTTTCGCCCCCAGGCCTTTGCCGCGATACAGCTTTTCGCGAATGGCGATCTGCCGCTCGACACGACAGGGGCCTGGGCAGGCGAAATCGGCATGGTGCAGATGCTGCCGAAGGATATTCTGGAACGCGGCATTGACGGCGATGGCGACGGACATGTGCGGTTGAAAACCTCGGTCCCGGATGCGCTGATGTCGGGCGCGAATATGCTGAAACACCACGGCTGGCGCGCGGGCGAGCCCTGGCTGACCGAGGTCGTGCTGCCCGAGACCTTCGACTGGGCGCTGAGCGGGCTGGACAAGGACCTGCCCGTCGCGCAATGGGCGGCGCTTGGCGTGGCGCCCCGGCGCGGCAATACGCTGCCGGCGGAACTTGAGGCCTCGCTTTTGCTGCCTCAGGGTCGCAAGGGCCCGGCTTTCCTGGTCTTTCCGAATTTCCAGGTCCTGCTGGAATGGAACAAAAGCCTGACCTATGTGACCACCGCCGCCTATTTCGCCACCCTGATCGAAGGGGCGGAGCCTGCGCTGAACATCTCGCCCGACCCGCTGCTGCCTGATGAGGATATGAGGGCCCTGCAGGAAAAGCTGCAGGCGCTTGGATATGATGTCGGCAAGATTGACGGGGTGCTCGGCGCAGGCACGCGGCGCGCGATCCAGGCGGAACAACAACGCCTCGGCCTGCCGGCGGATGCCTGGCCGACGCGGGAATTGCTGGATCTCCTGTGAAACAGACCGCCAGCTGGGCGCTGGTTGCCACGGTGAAAGCCCCCGAGGAGAAGATCCTCGCCTTTCTCGCCTGGCATCTGGATCTTGGCGCGGATCGGATCACGCTTTGCTTTGACGACCCTGACGACCCGGCGCTGGCGGCGATCGCGGCGCGGCGCCTTTCGCATGTGCGGCTGGTCGCCTGCGACGCGGGGCACTGGCAGGCGCTTGGCGGGCGACCCGACCGGCATCAGAACCGCCAGGCGAAGAATGCCGGGATGGTCTACCGCGCGGGCGGCAGTGACTGGCTCGGCCATATCGATGTCGACGAATTCATCTGGCCGGTGCGGCCGGTGGCCGAAGTGCTGGGCAGCCTGCCCGTCAAAGAGATTTTGTGCCGGATCGAACCTTTCGAGGCGCTGCATGAACCGGATCTTTCCGATGACATCTATACAGCCCGCGTCTTTCGCGGCGCGCTGAAACCGCGTCATAAGGGGCTGCGCGGGCCGGCTTTGGATGATTATGCCGAAATCCTGCCCGAAGCGATGCTGTCGCATTCGGCCGGCAAGGTGTTTTTCCGATCAGGCGTGCCGGGGCTGTCGCCGCGCCTTCATGGCGCGTTTATCGGCGGCGAGCGGCTGCCGGGGCCGGAGTTTCACCCCGGGCTGAAGCTTTTGCATTTCCACGCCCAGGACCGCGAGGACTGGCTTTCGGCCCTGCCCTTCCGCCTGACGCGCGGCGCCTATCAATACCGACCCGAAATGCAGGCCTGGCTGATGGCAGCCAGCCCCGATGAGATCGCGGATTTCTACCAGGTGACCCAGATGCCGGGTCGGGGGACAGATCTTCTGCGCAAAGCCGGGCGTCTGACCGAGGCACGGCTTGACCTGCGCGCCCGGGTCGCGAAACTGCCGGAAAGCGGATCGGAAGGGAGCGGGACATGACCCCGATGGAAAGCCTGATGGCGGCGGTCGGCCATGTGGCCGCTGCACCAAAAGAAGTGACGGTTGCACGGCAGCTGACCTTCCGCCCCGGGCGCAATCTGCGCGAACATCCGGACAGCCTGACCCTGACCGTGGCGGGCGGCATTCCCGGCGAGCGCTGGTCAAAAGAGCCCTGGCTCCGGCTGGAAAATGGCGCGCCCGACCCCGCGATCCAGGTCTCGATCCTGCCGGCGCGGGTGCATGATCTGGTGCGGCCCGACCCGGAAGCCGTAGTCCATCCGGGCGATCCGGTCGTCGCCGATCTCGACACATCCGAGGCCAATCTGCCGGTCGGCTCCCTGCTTGAGGCGGGGACGGCGGTGCTTCGGGTGTCGGACGTGTTCAATGATGGCTGTGTGAAATGGAAAGTACGCTATGGCGAAGATGCCATGGCCTGGGTGAACCTGCCCGAACATCGCGCGCTCAGGCTGCGCGGGATCCTGTGCTCGATCGAGCGCGACGGGGTTTTGCGCCAGGGGGATGCGATCCGTGTGATCTCACGCGGCTGACCGGGTCTGACGGGGGCCTACATCCCCTCGCCGCGCGCGCGTTGGGCGCGGCGGAAGCTGAGACAGGTCTGGACCATATCCTCAGCCGCTTTGGCCCAGATATCGAGATCGGCAGTGCTCTCTGCCCCCATGCGCAGCCGGGTCTCGCCACCGGCGAGATCGAGAAAGGCGCCCGGGTTCTGACTGTTCCACTGGGCCAGTGTTTTCGGGTCCAGCCGCACCGGCCAGAGGAGTGTCAGTATCCAGGCCCCGCCTTCAGGATCAGCGCGAAATTCGGGGCCGGAGGCCGAAAGCCGTGCCCAGATCGTGTCGCCATCGGCCTCGATGCCGGGAAAGCCTGCCTTTTCGAGAAGGGATTGCATCAGGCGACAAGAGCCTCGGCTTTGCGCAGATCGACCGAAACCAGCTGGCTGACGCCCTGTTCCTGCATGGTGACCCCGAAAAGCCGGTCCATCCGCGCCATAGTCACCGCATGGTGGGTGATGACGAGGAAGCGGGTCTCGGTACGGCGGGTCATCTCGTCCATCAGATCGCAGAAGCGGGTGACGTTCGCATCATCAAGCGGCGCGTCGACCTCGTCGAGCACGCAGATCGGCGCCGGGTTGGCCAGAAAGACCCCGAAAATCAGCGCAAGCGCGGTCAGCGTCTGTTCGCCCCCGGAGAGGAGCGACAGCGTCGCAAGGCGCTTGCCCGGCGGCTGGCACATGATTTCGAGCCCGGCTTCCAGCGGATCATCGGATTCGACCAGCACGAGGCGGGCCTCGCCGCCACCGAAAAGATGGGTGAAAAGCATCGAGAAATTGCTGTTGACCTGTTCGAATGCGGTCAGCAGGCGCTCGCGGCCTTCCTTGTTCAGCCCCTGAATTCCGGCGCGGAGCTTGCGGACAGCTTCTTCGAGATCGGTTTTCTCGGTTGCAAGCTGTTGATATTCGGCATCAATGGTTTTCGCATCCTCTTCGGCGCGCAGATTGACGGCACCAAGCGCCTCGCGCTGGCGCTTCAGACGCTGAACGTCCTGGTCGAGGCTCTCCGCATCCGGCATCTTCTCGGGATCGGTCTTCAGCGAGGCCAGCAACTCCTGCGGCGTGCGGTCTTCTTCTTCGGCAATACGCTCGGCGGCATGGGCCACGCCTTCGCGGGCGGCATCAAGACGCGCCTCGGCGCGGGCGCGGGTTTCGCGGGCCTCACCGGCAAGGCGCTCGGCGTCGCGTTCGGTGATCTGCGCTTCGCGCAGCGCGGTTTCGGCCGCTATCAATGCGCTGGCGGCCTCGCTGCGGCGGGCTTCGGCCTCAAGGATCGCATCGCTGAGCTCTTCGCGTCTGGCGGCGATTTCCTCGGGGACCTCACTGGCCTCGGCCAGCTCCTCCTCGGCCCCGGCGCGACGCTCGGTCAGCTCCTGGCTCCGCTTGCCGGCGGTCTCAAGCCGGTGGTTCCAGCCGGACAATTCCTTCTGCGCCTCCTGGCGGCGGCGCACCCGCGCCTCGCCCTCGCGGCGCAGCTCATCATGACCCGAGCGCCGGGTCATCATGGTGATGCGCGCAGCCTCGACCGTCATCCGCGTGGTCTCGACCGCCTCGCGGGCCTGGTCGAGATCGGGCAGACCGGCCATGGCGGTCTCGGCCTCGCGCAGCCGGGCGCGGGCGCCCATAGCGTCATCCTCATAGCGCGCGACCGAGATCCGCGCCGCCTCAAGCCGGCCGGTGGCAAGCGTGCGCTCGGCCTCGGATTTCGACAGCGCACGGTCGGCCTCGGCAAGGCGCTGATCGGCGGAACGGCGGGCCTCCCGCGCCATCTGATCGGCGCGGGCCAGGTCCTGGAGCCGGGTCTGCAGCACCTCATGCGCCTGAGCGGCGCCCTCGGCCCGGGCGCTCGCCTCTTCGAGATCCTGTTTCAGCCGTTGCAGCCGGTTCAGTTGCTGCAACCTGAGCGCCGCGGCTGAGGGCGCATCCTCGGCGCCCGAACGATAGCCGTCCCACCGCCAGAGATCCCCTTCGAGACTGACGAGACGCTGGCCCGGTTTCAGTTCCGCCTGCAGCCGGAATCCGTCTTCAGGGCTGACCACGCCGATCTGGCCCAGACGGCGCGCCAGCACTGCCGGCGCCTCGACGCGCGCGCCCAGAGCCGCCGCTCCCGCCGGCAGCGGCTGCGGTGTGACATAGGGATCAAGCAGGCCCCAGCCGGTGCGCTCTCCCACCGCGATTTCCGGCGCGCGCAGGTCATCCGACAAAGCCGCTCCAAGCGCCTTTTCATATCCCGGCTCGACCACCAGACGGTCCAGAAGCTGATGCCCGGCCTGGGCCTCCCGATCAACGAGTTTCGCCAGAGCCGCGCGTTCGGCACGCAGGGCATTGGCCTCGCCCTCGGCCCCCGAGCGCGCGGCGCGGGCCTCGGCCTCGCGCGATTGCGCCTCGGCGCGGGCCTCTTCGGCCAGTTCCAGTGCGGCCTCGGTCTGTTCCGTCAGCTCTGCCGCCGCCTCGCGCGCCTCTTCGGCGGCCTCGAAAGCCTCACCGGCCCCGGCCAGGGTTTCTTCGGCCCCCGCCACCGCATCGCGGGCGCGCAGCGCCTCGGCCTCGGCGCGATCGACCGCAGACCGGCTTTCCTGCACCAGCCGCGTGGCCGACTGATGCCGTGCCGCCAGCCGCGCCGAATCCTCGGTTGCCTCGGACATCAGCGTCTCGCGGTCGGTCAGGATCGCCCCCGCCTCGCGCGCCGCCTCGACCGCCTCGGCAAGGCGTTCGTCATGGCCCTCATGCGCCTTAACGATCTGGTCGATTTCCCATTGCAGCCGCTGGATTACCTCGCCCGCATCGCGGTTCAGCCCCGCCTCGCGCTCGATATCATTGCCAAGCTGGCCGATCCGGCCGCGCAACGTCTCGATCCGCGCCAGCGCCTGTCTCTCCTGATCGCCAAGCGCATCGCGTTGCAGCATGAGCCGCTGCAGGATCGCCGCCGCCACCGCCTCTTCTTCGCGCCGCGCGGGCAGCCCCTCTTCCGCCGCCTCACGGGCCTTGCTGCCGTCCCGCGCCGCCATCTCAGCACGGCCCTGAGCGATCAGCCGGTCGCGCAGCGCACCTTCCGCTTCGCCCCGCGCCAGATCCGCCTCACGCCAGCGCCGGTATAAAAGCATCCCTTCCGATTGCCGCAGATCATCGGAAATCTCGCGGTAGCGCGCGGCCTGGCGCGCCTGACGGGTCAGAACCGACAGCTGCTGCGCCAGCTGTTCCAGCACGTCATCGACCCGGGTCAGGTTCGTCTCGGTCCCCGCCAGCTTCAGCTCCGCCTCATGACGACGGGCATAAAGACCCGAGATCCCGGCCGCCTCTTCCAGCACCCGGCGCCGCGCTTTCGGCTTCGCATTGATCAGTTCGGAAATCTGGCCCTGCCGCACCAGCGCCGGGCTGTGCGACCCGGTCGAGGCATCGGCAAACAGCATCTGCACATCGCGTGCCCGCACATCCTTCGAATTCGCCTTATAGGCCGAGCCCGCATCGCGGGTGATACGCCGTACGATCTCGATCGTATCGCTGTCATTGAACCCCGAAGGTGCCAGCCGGTCGGCATTGTCGAGAACCAGCGACACTTCGGCAAAGTTACGTGCGCCCCTGGTCGCCGCGCCGTTGAAGATCACGTCATCCATGCCCGACCCGCGCATCGCGGTCGGGCGGTTCTCGCCCATCACCCAGCGAAGCGCTTCCAGCAGATTGGATTTGCCGCAGCCATTGGGCCCGACCACGCCTGTCAGACCCTCATGGATCACCAGATCCGTGGGGTCGACAAAGCTTTTGAAACCGTTGAGCCTGAGTTTACTGAAGCGCAAGCCGCGCCCTCACGAGTCGTTGTTCTGTTTTGGCCGGACATGCTCGGAATTTGAGCAGGCAAGGTCAATGCGAGTCGCGGCGATAAGCCGGATTTCCCGGGGTTATCCCCATAAAAGACGCGCGCCCGGGCCAAAGCGACAGGGCGATGCGCCGAAACATAGCAGCCCTGCCCATTTCGCCACTGGTTCCCGCCCCCGCAAAATCGCAGCATGGGAGGAGGCTCCTCAACCCCGGAAACAAGATCCATGGTCCCGCCCACCATCATTGCAATCCTCGCAATCCTCGCCTGCCAGCTGACCGGGGAAGTCATCTCCCAGGCCAGCCACCTGCCGATCCCGGGCCCGGTGCTCGGCATGGCACTGATGCTGGCCGGTCTGATCACCTCTGAGCGGCTGCGCGACGTCATCCGGCCAATGGCGGGGACAATCCTCGGCAATCTGCTTTTGCTCTTCGTGCCGGCAGGTGTGGGGGCGATGTTGCAGCTGGGCAGCCTTGGGGGGAATACATTGCCGCTTTTGCTCGCCATCGTCATCTCGGCGCTGGCGGCGATTGCGGTGGCAGCGCTGACCTTCGTGCTGGTGGCGCGGCTGACCGGAGATGTCAGCGGCAAAGAAGACAGCAAGGAGGGCATGCTGTGACCGATATCTGGACCTATCTCGCGCGCGATCCGCTTTTGTGGCTGTCGATGACGGTGGCGGCCTATGCTTTCGGGCTCGTGGTGTTCAATTACACCGGGCGGATGCCCGCCCTCAACCCGGCCATTGTCGCAATGGCGGCACTGTCGCTTGTGCTGCTGGCGACCGGCACCAGTTTCGAGACCTATTTCGAGGGCGCGCAATTCGTCCATTTCCTGCTGGGCCCGGCGACGGTCTGCCTTGCCCTGCCGCTTTACGATAATCTCGCCCGGGTGCGCCGCGCCGCGCTGCCGATCCTGACCGCATTGCTGGCGGGTTCGGTCACCGCGATCCTGACCGCGCTGCTGATTGCCCATGCTTTCGGCGTCGGGCCAGAGCTTCTTGCGGCCCTGGCGCCGAAATCCGCGACCGCCGCCGTGGCGCTTGGCATCGCCGAACAAAGCGGCGGCTCTCCCACGCAGGCGGCGCTGATGGTCTTCCTGACCGGGCTTTGCGGCGCGGCCTGTGCGACCCCCCTGCTGAATGCCCTGCGGATCCGCGACTGGCGCGCCCGCGGCTTTGCCACCGGCCTCGCGGCGCATGGATTCGGCACGGCGCGCGCCTTCCATGTCAACCCGACCGCCGGCGCCTTTGCCGGGCTCGGCATGGGGCTGAACGCGCTGATGACCGCGATCCTCGCCCCGCTCCTTTTGCGCCTTTTCGTCTGATCCCTGTTCCGGAGACCGATATGACCCGCCTCACCCTTCTCGGCATTGCCGGAGCCCTCCGCCAGGGATCGACCAACCGGATGCTCCTGCGGGAGGCCCGCGCGGCCTTCGGCCCGGCCCTCCAGCTCGAGGCCGACCTGAACCTGCCCCTTTATGACGGCGATCTCGAAAGCACTGAGGGCTACCCCGCCGGTGTCACCCGGCTTTACGACCAGATCGCCGAAGCGGATGCGGTGGTGATCTCGACCCCGGAATATAACAAGGCCCCGCCGGGAGTGCTGAAAAACGCCCTCGACTGGGTCAGCCGGATCAAAGGCAATCCCTGGGAAGACAAGCCCGTCGCCATCATTTCGGCCGCCGGTGGCCGGGGCGGCGGCGACCGGTCGCAATTCGCGCTGCGCCTGATGCTGACCCCGTTCCAGCCGCGCCTCCTGACAGGGCCCGAACTTCTCGTCGCAGACAGCTCGAACGCTTTCGACGAAGAAGGCCATCTCAAAGACCCGCGCTACCGGAAAGTCCTCGACCAGCTGATGGCCAAACTCCGTGCCGCCGCCAGCTGATTTCGTCTGTCCTGAAATATCCTCGGGGGGAGGAAGTGGCCAAAGCCGCTTCCCGGGGGGCAGACAGCCCCCCGCCTGACAGCAGACCCAGATCCCGGCTCAGCCCATCCGCGCGAATGTATCCGCCCTGGACAGCGCCCAGGCCTCGGCAAAAGCCGGGACCGCGCGCGGATCGGCCAGCAATTGCCCCGGCTCCAGCTGGTCGTAAAGCTCGGCAAAGGACCGCACCCGATCCGCATCGGCGCGGCGCAGGAAATGATGCGGCCGCAGTTCCGACGGATGAGACAGACCCGCCGCACCGACCAGTTCCGCCAGCGCATGCAATGTGCCGCGCTGGAACGAGGTCACCCGCGCCGCCTTATCCGGCACCACAATCGCCCGCGCCCGCGCCGGGTCCTGGGTCGCCACTCCGGTCGGGCAGGCGCCGGTATGGCAGCTCTGGGCCTGGATACAGCCGACCGCAAACATGAAGCCCCGCGCCGCATTGCACCAGTCGGCCCCCAGCGCCATCACGCGCGCCATATCAAAGGCCGAGACGATCTTGCCGCTCGCCCCGAGCCGGACCCGATCCCTCAGCCCCACGCCCAAAAGCGCATTATGGGCAAAGCTCAGCCCGTCGCGCAAAGGCGTCCCGATATGGTCCATGAATTCCATCGGAGCCGCACCGGTGCCGCCCTCTTTGCCGTCGATCACGATGAAATCGGGGGTAATCCCGGTTTCCAGCATCGCCTTGCAGATCGCCATGAATTCCCAGCGATGCCCGATACAAAGCTTGAACCCTGCCGGTTTCCCCCCCGACAGCTCCCGCATCCTCGCGATGAATTCCAGCAGCCCCACCGGTGTCGAAAAGGCCGAATGCGAGGGCGGCGAGATACAGTCCTGCCCCATCGGAATATGACGGATCGCCGCGATTTCGGGGGTGATTTTCGCGGCCGGCAACATGCCGCCATGACCGGGCTTGGCGCCCTGGCTCAGCTTCAGCTCAACCATCCGGATCTGTGGATCCGACGCCCCTTCGGCAAAGCGGACCGGATCGAATGTACCATCGCCGCCGCGCGCCCCGAAATAACCGGAGCCAAGCTCCCACACGAGATCGCCGCCGTTTTCGCGGTGATAGGGCGAGACACCCCCCTCGCCGGTATCATGGTAAAACCCGCCTGCTTTCGCGCCCTTGTTCAGCGCGAGGATCGCATTTGACGACAAAGAGCCATAGCTCATCGCCGAGATGTTCAGCAGGCTCGCCGAATATGGTTTTGCACAGCTGCCGCCAATCAGAACCCGCAATTCCTCATGCGTGACCGGTGGCTTTGGCGCCACCGAATGATGCAGCCATTCATATTGTTCTTTATAAACATTGTATTGCGTGCCGAAGGGCCGGGTCTCCAGCTCTTTCTTGGCGCGCTGGTAGACGATGGCGCGTTTGTCGCGGGCAAAGGGCGTGCCGTCCTTGTCATCTTCAAAGAAATACTGCCGGATCTCGGGGCGGATGCCCTCGAACAAAAAGCGCAGCCGCGCCGCCACGGGATAATTGCGCAAAACCGCATGCCGCTTTTGCGTGATATCACGCAGCCCGAGCAGCGCGAGGGTCAGCGCCACACCCGCCAGAGCCAGAAACACCCAGCGCCAGGACGGGACCAGAAATGACACCCCGATAAGCGGCAGGAAAAGGATCGCGGGCCAGGTCAGCAGGGCATAACGAAACTGAAACAGGGCTGGACTGGCGTTCATCGCTGGCTCCGAAAGCGTAACTGCCGCAGCATTAGCCACGGATTTTGACATAGAGTTAACAGAACAATTGTGCGGTCCCGTTTCAGAACGGAACCGGGGCGGCGAAATCCATCCAGGCGCCGGTGGCCGGATGGTGCAGGCCCAGCGTTTCCGCATGCAGCATCAGGCGCGGGGCCTCGCGGGCGGGACCGACAGCATAGATCGGGTCGCCGAGGATCGGATGGCCCAGTTCCAGCATATGCACCCTGAGCTGATGGCTGCGCCCGGTCCGGGGCCAGAGCCGCATCCGCGTCTCGCCGGGCGCGCGGGCAACCACTTCCCAATCGGTCTGGGCGGGGCGGCCGTCAGCGTGATTGACCATCTGGCGCGGACGGTTCGGCCAATCAGCCGAGAGCGGCAGGTCGATATGGCCTGCCTCACCGTCAACATCACCATAAACCCTTGCGATATATGACTTCTTCGCACGGCGCTTTTCGAATTCCTGACCCAGAAACCCCTGGGCGATCTTGGTGCGCGCAAAGATCATCACGCCCGATGTATCGCAGTCCAGCCGGTGCACCAGCAGCGCATCCCAGTATTCCGCCTGCAGCCGCGAGACGAGGCAATCCTCGCGCCCGGCAAGCTTGCCGGGCACCGATAAAAGCCCCGCAGGCTTATCAACGACCAGGATCTGCCGGTCCTCATAAAGAACCGACAGCGCCACATCCGGCGGGTCATAAACAAAGTCGGGAAGGGCGGAGGCGGTCACAGGATCTCGTGCCCCGCCGCGCGCAGGGCCCCGGCCAGGTGGCGGATATGGGCGGGGCCGACCTCGCAGCAGCCGCCGACGATGGTGGCGCCCTGGCCGATCCAGTCCAGCGCGAAGGCGGTGTATTTCTCCGGGCTCAGATCGTGACGATGGGTCAGTTCCTTCACTGTCGGCGCATTCTTCAGGAAATTGCCGGAAATATGCGTAAAGCCGTTGGCATAGGCGCCAAAGGGCAGACCAAAACCCCGGATCACATCCATCGCCGCCCCCATTGCCTCGGGGATCGAACAATTCGCCAGTACCGCAGCCGGACGGTATTTCGCGACCAGCACCTCCAGATCCGCCACTGCCTCGCCCGAGCGCAGTTTTGCCCCGTCATGATCGTCGACCGAAACCGAGAGCCAGACCGGGATCCCGCCCTCTGCCGCCCCGGCCAAAGCACCTTCGGCGAGGCCCAGCGAGGAAATCGTCTCCAGCAGGATCACATCACAATAGGGCGCCAGCAGCCGCACCTTTTCCGCGTAGGCAGCGCGCGAGTCCGCCACCGGCGGCGTCAGATCGGGGCGGTAGCTGGCGCCAAGCGGCCCCATTGACCCCGCGATCATGCCGCGCCCGGCCTCGGCGCGGGCCTCATGCGCTTCGGACAAAGCGCGGGCATGAAGCGCCTGGAACCAGGGCTCCAGCCCAAAACCCTGCAGCCGGTCGCGCAACACGGCATAGGTATTGGTGGTCGCAACCGAGGCCCCGGCCGCAAAGTAATCGGCATGGATCGCCTTCACGAGGCCAGGATGGTCGATCATCACCCGCGTCGCCCAGAGCGGCGTCGGCTCGTCCCCGGAGCGCGCGATCAGCTCCTGGCCCATACCGCCATCAAGCAGCGTGATCTTTGCCATTGTCTCAGGCCTCCTCTTCCCAGCCCTGCCATTGCGGCAGATTGTCGTCGGGCGTGTAATAATCCCCCGCCTCGGCCATGAAAATATGCCCGGTCAACCGGCCCCCGGTGGGGCGGTCAAAGGCGCCGGCCTCCATCGAAAAGCTGCCATCTTTGGCGCGAAACCACAAAGAAGATCCGCATTTCGGGCAGAAGCCACGCCGCCCGCCGCCCGGGGTTGCATATTCGCGGGTCTCGCGCGCGGTCCAGGTCACGTTGTCTTCTTCGGTCCAGAAACTGGCAGAGTAGTGGCCCGAAAGCTTGCGGCACTGGCTGCAATGGCAGGCGCCGACATCCCCCATCGGGCCCGCAACACTGAAGGTGTTCGCGCCGCAAAGACAGGCGCCGTGCAATTCCTCTGCCGGCTGCGGGGCGCAGGGCGGGCCCTCCGGCTCGTAATAATCGCCGCGATCTTCCTTATGGATATGGGCGATGGTCTTCAACCCGGTCGGCCCGTCAAGCGCCCCGGCAGCAAAGGAGATCCGCGCTTCCCCCGTCGGTTTCCAGAACAGGCTGGCGCCGCAATCCCGACAGAATCCGCGCTCTGCCGAAGGCGAGGAGCGATACCAGTCCAGCCCGCGGTCTTCGATCAGGTGAAAGCGTTCCAGCGGCACCGAGCTTGCCGACCAGTAATGGCCCGAAACCTTGCGGCACTGGCTGCAATGGCAGGCAACCACCCCGCGCAGCGGAGGATCGGCCTCGAACACCACAGAACCGCAATGGCAGGACCCACGCATTATTCTGCCCTTTCAAAAACTTGCGCCAGAAGCGGGATCAGCCAGTCTTCATCAGCCTGCGTAAAGGCCGCTGGCGTGTTGCTGTCGAGATCAAGCACCCCAAGAAGTCGCCCGGCCCCGTTCCGAACCGGGATTACCAGTTCAGACCGCGTCGAGGAGGCGCAGGCTATGTGATCGGGGAAGGCATCGACATCGGGAACATTCTGCACCTCGCCCGTGCGCGCCGCAGCCCCGCAAACGCCGCGCGAAAACGGGATCACAAGACAGCCATGACCGCCCTGATAGGGGCCGATCTTCAACAGCTCCGGCCCGGTCACGCGGTAGAAACCGGTCCAGTCCGACAGCGGATGGCGGGCATGGATCTCGCAGGCCAGCGTCGCCATCAGCGCCACGCTGTCTGTCTCGCCATGGGTCAGTGCAAGAATGTCTTTCGTCGCGGTCTCGTAATCCATCTCAATACCCCAAAGCGCAGCCATCTTTGCGCGGATCCGATCCGCCGGTCAGCACACCATCTTCGCCAATCACAATGGCCTGAGCACCGCCCAACGGGTGTTCAGGCGCGACGATCTTATGGCCCAGTTCCGCCAGCCGCGCGCGGGTGGCGTCGGAATAGCCGCGCTCGACCTCCAGCCCGTCCGGCCCTGCAAAAAGGCGCGGCGCGTCGATCGCCTGCTGCAGTTCCATTCCGTAATCTCTGAGATTGGTGATGAGGCGGGCATGGCCGGTTGGCTGATAGGCGCCCCCCATCACACCAAAAGGCATGGTCACACGCCCCTCGCGGCGCAGCATGCCGGGGATGATCGTATGCATCGGCCGCTTGCCCGGCCCGGCCTCGTTCGGATGACCCGGGGTCAGGCTGAAACCCGCGCCGCGGTTCTGAAAGTTGATGCCGAATTTCCGCGAGGCAAGGCCCGCGCCAAACCCCCAGAAAATCGAGTAGATCAGCGAGATCGCCATCCTGTCGCGATCCACCACCGAGAGGCAGATCGTGTCGCGATGCACCGCTTCGGACAGGCGCACAGGGTCGGCCATGGCGCGGTTCGGGTCGATCAGCCCGGCCAGACGCGCGGCAGCATCATCGTCGAGGAAAGTGGCAAGCCGCGCCGGATCCATATGCGCGGGATCGGCGATAAAGCGGTTCCTTGCATCATAGGCGAGCTTGGCCGCCTCGGTCTCGATATGCGCGCGCGCGGGCCCCAGCGGGTCCATTGCGGCGAGGTCGAAATGCGACAGGATCTTCAGAAGCAGAATCGCCGTCGCACCCTGGCCATTGGGCGGATGTTCGAGCAATTCAATGCCGGAATACTGGCCTGCGACCGGCTCCCCCCAGGTTGCACTGGTTGCGGCAAGGTCTGCCTCGGTATGGCTGCCGCCAAGCGCGTTCAGCGAGGCGATCATATCCTCTGCGACCTCGCCCTCATAGAACCCGGCGCGGCCTTCGCGGGCGATGCGGCGCATGACCTCGGCCTGGCCGGGGGCGCGGAAGATCTGGCCGGGGCGCGGGGCGCGGCCATCAATGCTGTAGAATTTCAGCGCATCGCCCCGGAGGATATTGATATCATCGGCCCAGTCAAACGCGGCGCGGGCCGCGACAGGGATACCGTCTTCTGCGTAACCAATTGCAGGGGCGAGGATTTCTTCCAGAGACAGGCGGCCATGCGCGGCATGCAGCCGGCAAAGCGCATCGACGCCGCCCGGCAGCGTGACCGGCTCGATTCCATGGGTCGGGACGGTGTCATGCCCTGCTGCGCGCAACTTTTCGGCGGAATATCCTGCCGGTGCGCGGCCCGATCCGTTCAATGCCAGCACGTCTTCCTGACCGGCAGGCTTGAGCAGGATGAACGCATCGCCGCCAAGGCCGCACATCTGCGGCTCGGCGATGTTTTGCACCATGGCTGCCGCGATGGCGGCATCGACCGCATTTCCGCCGGCCTGCAGGATTGCAATGGCGGTTTGCGAGGCCAGCGGATGCGATGTCGCCGCCATGCCGTTCAAAGCCAGAACTTCCGAGCGGCCGGGTGTTTCAAAATCGCGCATAGTCCCCCTCGTAACCTCCTGTCAGCCTGGTGGCTCCGGCGTCCCTGGCTTTCAGGCCCGGTTTCCGGATTTATGGCTGGCGGCACGGTGCCACAGCGATCCCGCCGGGGCCAGAGCAGAGGCCGCACACAGCAAGTTCGAAGCCGAATTTAGGGAAGGGTTGCGGCAAAGCCAATCCGCTGAAACAGCCGGATTGCGGGGGATGCAAGCGGCCACGGCGGAGGAACAGAGTAAGGTGTCGAGCCGCATGAGAAGATTGAACCCCGGTGCCGGAACTGGGTGGGGGCTGTTGATCCCGGCACCAGGGTGAAGCCTTATGCAGCTACACCTCAATCTATGGGTGCAGGACCTGGCAGTTTTAGGGGGAAATTGCGGCCAAACCGCGTCATTTCCACCCAGGCTAAAACAATACCCCGGCAAAACACCGATTGTTCGCAGCCCACGGTGGTATCCAGACGGTTGCTTCTGCCCCGCCTGGCATAAGCCACGTCGCTGATAATGGCGCGAATCAAGAACCAGCCGAAGCCCGGCCCGGCGCGCACCGAATCCGAAGATGATTGCAGCAGGTTATGGCAGCCGCTTGTCGCAATGGTCCGATCTCAGGGGAACAGGGCAGGAGACCCTCAGAGCCGGCTGCTCCTGCCGGACCGGGCCCGTTTCAGTTCAGCTGGAACTGCAGCGGATAGCGCCCATCCTCGAAATCGCCGAACAGATCGCAGAGATCAGGGTGGCCCACCGGCTCGCCGGTATCATCCGGAATCAGGTTTTGTTCCGAGACATAGGCGACGTAATAGCTCTGATCATTCTCGGCGAGGAGATGATAGAACGGCTGGTCCTTATCAGGCCGGCTTTCCTCGGGAATATTCTCATACCATTCATCGGTATTGGAGAACATCGCGTCCACGTCGAAAACCACACCGCGAAAGGTGTGTTTGCGGTGCATCAGCACCTGTCCGATATGATATTTGGCGTGTGTCTTAAGCATCAGTCACAGTCCCCCAAAAAGTTCCTAACGCCGGGAGCGCGCCCTTGTCCACCAGTGAGACCGAATCAAAGGGAAACAGTCTGTGGAATGTATCCTCACAGTTCGCTTTAAACGCGCACGTTTTTTGCTCGCGCAGAACTGAACAGAGGCCCCTGCCAACCGGTTTCCACCGGTTGCGGCTTGCGCTATAGTCGCAAAAAACAAGATGCACGAGGGGCAAATGAGCAGGTTTCTCCGTGCGGCGCTGTTGCTTTTATTGCTTGCCTCCTGCGGGGGCGGAAAAGCGAGCTTTACGGCGCCACGCGAACTCGACAATGCTTGCGCGATCATCCGCGAGCGGCCGCAATATATGCGGGCCATGCAGGCTACCGAACGGAAATGGGGCATCCCCGTCCATGTGCAGATGGCCTCGATCCACCAGGAATCGAAGTTCATCGGCAATGCGCAGACGCCGCATCGCTGGGCGCTCGGGGTGATTCCGATGGGGCGGCAAAGCACGGCCTATGGCTACAGCCAGGCGCTCAACGGCACCTGGGAGGAATATCTCAAAGACCAGGGCGGGAGGCGCAAACGCGACGATATCCGCGACGCGACCGATTTCATGGGCTGGTATATGGACGGCTCGGCCCGCCGGCTTGGCATTCCCAAAACCGATGCCGAGAACCAGTATCTCGCCTATCACGAGGGCCGCGCCGGCTATTCCCGGCAAAGCTATCTGGCCAAGCCCTGGCTGGTTGAAGTGGCCAGAAAGGTTGGCACTCGTGCGGAAATGTATCGCTCCCAGCTGGCGGATTGCCGCCGCTGAACCCGGTACCCGGGTCAGACACCGGGCTGGAGCAAGGCAAAAACACGAAAAGGCGGGCCATTGCCCGCCTTTTTCCATTCTGTAGCCGGCACCGCTGCGATAGGCGGATCAGCCCTTGCGCTTGCTCATTTCGACCGGGATCGAGAAGAGGCTGTCACCAAGCCTGCCGCCCTTCTTCATCTCGCCAAGGATCACCGTGGTCTGCTGCCCGAGATCATCGGTGATCACCCATTGCCGCAGCTCGGTCGGGCCGCCGGTAAAGACCAGCTCGATCGTGCCATATTCCGGATGTTCCGGGTCCTGTGCGGTCACCCTGGTCGAGGTTCCGTCCTCCTTATGGCCGATCACCGTCCGCGCCTTTCCCAGATCGATATTCTGCGCGAGGATAAGGTTCAGCGGCGTGCGGCGCAGCGGGTATTGCTCGGGCGCGGAGTTCGATTTGCCGTCAAAGATCGCGACATTGCCGCCGCTGGCAAGCACCAGAGACCGGTCGGGCGGCGCATATTGAAAGCGCACACGGCCGGGGCGACGGATGAACAGCTTGCCCGTCGAGACAGAGCCGTCGCCGTTGATCTGGGTGAAATCCGTCTCAACCGTGGTCAGGTCGTTCAGGTATTTCGACAGCGTGTTGAGGGAGATCTTGTCCGCAAGTGCGGGCCGACCGGCCATCACGACAGGCAGAGCAAGGGCGAGCGGGGCGAGAAGTGCGGTGCGACGATCCATGACAACAGTATAACCGCCCGCCCGGCTTGCGGAAATCCCTCTGCAACAATACTCGCGGCTTTGTGCCGGGGCTGTGAGCGGCGCGGCCTGAGAGAGGCATCGCGCCTTACCGGAACGGCAGCGCATGCATCACATTGCGCTGGCAGATAGCGTGGCGTGAGCAGCCGGCGGAAATGCGCCGCCCGATCCTGGATCACCGATACCTGGCCCGGGCGGCGGGCCAGCACCGGCACGCTGCTCAGCGGCGGCGGCGACGCGTCCTTTTCCCAATGCAAAGTGCAGCCTTATCTTGCGACCGGAAGGCCATCGCAGCGCAGGAACCGGATTTGATCCGCACTTTGCGCGAGAATTTCGGGCACCCAGTGCTTTATCAAAACCGGCGATCTTACGCCCTGATGCGACATATGGCGTAAAACCACACTTGACCTTGCTCAAGTCTCTGACAGAAATCGCGACTGTAAACCGGGCGTCAGGCCGGCGCGGATGATGGGGCGGCATCGGGCCTGCCTCAGCAGATCGCAGCGGCCGCCGCATATAACAAACCGGGCATGACCAACCAGGAGTCCTCCGCATGAAAGCCGCCGCCGTCACCGCCTCCTATAAACGCTGGGCGCCGGTCTATGATTCCGTCTTTGGGAAGCTGCTGCATGAGGGCCGCAACCGCGCTGCCGCTCATGCCACGGCGCGCGGTGGCGACGTGCTGGAGGTCGGGGTCGGCACTGGCCTCGCCCTGCCGCTTTACGGGCCGGGGGTCACAATCACCGGCATTGATTTTTCCGCCGAAATGCTCGCCCGCGCCGAAAGCAGGGTCGCAGAGCGTGGGCTGAGAAATGTCACGCTGCGGCAGATGGATGCTCAGGCGCTCGACTTCCCGGACGCGAGTTTCGATACGGTGTCGGCGATGCATGTGCTCTCGGTCGTGCCGGATCCCGAACGCGCTTTGTCAGAAATCGCCCGCGTCTGCCGTCCCGGCGCGCATGTGCTGATCACCAATCATTTCGCCGCCGAAAAAGGCGCGCTGAAAGTCGCCGAACGTCTGATCCAGCCGCTGCAGCATCATCTGGGCTGGCAGGCCGATTTCCCGATTGCCCGGGTGCTTGGGGATGCGCGCCTGAAACTGGTGGAACGCCGGCCGCTGCCGCCTATGGGTGTCATGACCTGGCTGGTGCTGGAGCGGGTGTGAGGCAGCCCCCCCGGGGGAGAAGGGGGGCCGCCCGGGCCGTCAGCTCACGACCAGGTAAGCGGCCGGATCCGCCGAAGTGGCGAATTCTTCCATCCTGCTGATCAGCCCATCGGTGACGGTGTAAACCTGCACCCATTTATTGGACAATTTTCCCTCGATCCCGTCCATGACATAGCTCTCCTCGCCCAGAACCACGACCTGGTCGCCCTGTTCGATAAAGGTCAGCGGGCGGAAATAGTCGATCTTCATCGCCGCAAAGCTGGTGCCGAAGAATTTGGCAGCGCCGCCTTTGCCCTCGAACCGGACCGAGGGCATTTTCTGCGATCCGTGATGGATCCAGAGCGTTTCCTGCGACACGGTGGCAAGGGCGCCGTCCAGGTCTTTCGCGTTGAAGGCGGTGAACATCCGGTCAACGACGGCGCGTGCAGTGGTCTGGGTCATGGCATCCTCTGTCCTGTCAAACTGGAAACGGGGGGTGGATCGGGAGCAGGCCCCCGATCCGGAAAACTGGTCACTCGTTACGGCACTGACTGGTCGGGGCGGACGTCAGGCAAAGACCGATGCAAGCATCTGATCCAACGATTTCGGCGCCCGTCCCAAAAGGATCTCAAGATCGCGCGACGCGATGTCATACTGGCCATCGCGGATATCCCTGATCGTGCCCAGCGTCAGCCAGATCACGAAATCCGGAATGCCGGCGGCGCGCATCCCGGCGGTCAACGCCTCTTCCGGGATGTCCTGATAACCGATTGCACGGCCAGTCAGCCGCGACAGGCCCGCTGCGATATCGCCATAGCTCCAGGCATCGCTGCCGGTGATGTTATAGGTCTTGCCCTCATGCCCCTCGCCCAGCAGAAGGTTCGCCGCCGCCTCGCCCATCTCGGCACGCAAAGCATAGGGCACCCGGCCCGCGCCGCCCGGCAGCGAAAGGCCATCGGTCAGCGCCTTTGGCCCGGCGATCTGCGCAATCGCCTCGGCATACATGCCGTTGCGCAGAAAGGTCCATTGCATCCCCGAGGCGCGGATCCGGTCCTCGGTCTCGAAATGGCTGGCCATCAGGTCGCGCACAGCCGAGGTCGCGATGTCACGGATCGCAAGACCGGTATAGACGATGTGACGGATCCCCGCGGCCCTTGCCGCTTCGACGACACGGCTCTGCTGCGCGCCACGATCCTGCGACATGGTCGAAATGAACAGAAAGCGACTGATCCCGGCAAAGGCCGGCCCGAGGCTTTCAGGGCTGTCGAAATCCCCCAGGCGCACCTCAATCCCCTGGTCGGCATAGATTTTTGCCTTTTCCGGGTCGCGTGCCAGAACAGCGAACGGCCCCTTCGCCTCGCGGCGCAGCAGCTGGGCCACAACTTCTTTACCAAGCTGGCCGGTTGAACCGCCGATCAGGATCATGACACACTCCCATTGCTGCCCCGCCGGTATAGGGGCCGCAAAAGGTCAAAGAACTATCAACTTGTATAGTGTTGTGCGGCGCATGTGAGGAGCCACGGGATGAACAGGATGATCCACCAGATGGAGCTGGAGCCGGAAGATAACGAGCTCTGCAAGAAGGCCTTTGTGATGGCGATCCGCGACGCCCTGAATGTGGTGAGCGGCAAGTGGAAACTGGCGATCATCTGCACTTTGCTGAGCGGCCCCAAAGGGTTCGCCGATATCGAGCGGCTGCTGGCGACGATCTCGCCCCGGATGCTCGCGCGCGAACTGCGCGAACTCGAGGTCAATGGCGCGATCACGCGGCCTGATCCCGCGCAGCACGGTCAGGCCAGACAGGGTGTGGCGCAAGCCGGCAGAGGCGGCAGATATCAGCTGACCCCCTCGGGCAGGGCACTGGAGAAGGTGGTGTTCATGCTGGCGGACTGGGGCAAGGAACACCGGGCACTGTCAGCCAGCACCCAGGCCACTGACCACGGGGCTTAACACTGCGCGCGTTTTACTGAGACAGGCGACCCCGTGAAAAAATCAGAACGCCGCGCAGGGTTGCGCGGCGTTCTGATCCGGATGGCCCGGGGCCCGTGTCTCTGGGCCCGTGTTTCGGGGATCAGGTCTCGGGAATCAGGATCTCGCGCTTGCCGACATGGTTTGCCGGGGTCACAACGCTGTTCTCTTCCATCTGCTCGACCAGACGCGCGGCCTTATTATAGCCAATGCCCAGTTTGCGCTGGATGTAAGAGGTCGAGCATTTGCGGTCCCGCGCGACAATCGCCACCGCCTGATCGTAAAGCGCATCCTCGCCATCTGTATTGCCACCAAGGCCCAGCACCTGGTCGATGTCAGACGCGCTGTCCTCATCCGGGCCTTCCACCACGCCCGACATATAAGACGGCGGGCCAAAGCTCTTGAGGTGGTTAACGATTTCCTCGACTTCCTCATCCGAGACGAAAGGCCCGTGGATCCGCGAGATGCGCTGGCCATTGCCCATGTAAAGCATGTCGCCCTGGCCCAGCAGCTGTTCGGCCCCCATCTCACCAAGGATCGTGCGGCTGTCGATTTTCGACGTCACCTGGAAGGAGATCCGGGTCGGGAAGTTCGCCTTGATCGTGCCGGTGATAACGTCAACCGAAGGCCGCTGCGTCGCCATGATCAGGTGGATACCAGAGGCCCGCGCCATCTGTGCCAGACGCTGGATACAGGCCTCGATCTCTTTGCCCGCGACCATCATCAGATCGGCCATCTCATCGACCACAACCACGATATAGGGGAAGGGCTGCGGCGCGAATTCATCGGTCTCGAAGACCGGATCGCCGGTCTCGTCGTCAAAGCCGGTCTGGATGGTGCGCTTGAACATCTCGCCTTTGGCCAGTGCCTCACGGACACGGCCGTTATAGCCCTCGATGTTGCGCACGCCCATTTTCGACATGCGGCGATAGCGTTCTTCCATCTCGCCCACGACCCATTTCAGCGCGACGACCGCCTTTTTCGGGTCGGTCACGACAGGGCTGAGCAGATGCGGGATGCCGTCATAGACCGACAGTTCCAGCATCTTCGGGTCGATCATGATCAGCCGGCATTCATCCGGCGTCAGCTTATACAGCAGCGACAGGATCATCGTATTGATCGCGACCGACTTACCTGAGCCCGTGGTCCCTGCAATCAGGAGGTGGGGCATCTTGGCCAGGTTCGCAACAATCGGGGCACCGCCGATGTCTTTGCCCAAAGCCAGCGGCAGGCGTTGCTGGCCGTCGCCAAACTCACGGCTGGCGAAGATCTCGCGCAGGAAGACCTTTTCGCGGTAAGCATTCGGCAGTTCGATCCCGATGACCGAGCGGCCCGGCACGGTCGAAACCCGTGCCGACAAAGCAGACATCGAGCGCGCGATGTCATCGGCCAGACCGATCACACGGCTGGCCTTCAGACCCGGCGCCGGCTCCAGCTCATACATCGTCACAACCGGGCCGGGGCGGACCGAGACGATCTCGCCCTTGACGCCGTAATCATCCAGCACCGATTCCAGCATCCGTGCGTTTTCTTCCAGCGCCTCATCGGAAAGCTGCTGGCCGGAAGTGCCCGAGGGCGCCGAGAGCAAGGCCAGCGGCGGCAGTTCGAAATCCTGATGCGTCTCGTCGAAACGGAGCGAGGGCTGCGCCTCGGCCTGGGCGCGGACCGACTGGGGAACCGGCTTTTTCACCGGCACCTGTACGATCGGGCGGCGATCCAGCACCGGCGCAAGGCGCGGCGCGGCCACCGGTGCCGGATCGTAATCGGGCTCATAATCCTCATCGGGCTGCCAGTCATCAACCGGTGTCTCATATGCCTGAGGTGCCGGCATCTGCGGCGCAGCCACGCGGCGCGCCATCAAAGGCGGCTCGGCACGGCCCGCGGCGGGCAGAACCGGTGCGATTGCAGGCGCCTCTTTTTCCCAGCTCTCCTCGCTCCAGGCGTCATCATCGCTGAATTCGTTACTGAATTCGTCCTGACCGTAAGCGCGATACTCTTCGGAATAGTCGTAGCCGTTTGCGGCCGCCTCATCCCAGGTCAGAGCATCGGTCTCTTCCATCTCATCGGCCTGGGCCAGCGCCTGGGCAGCGGTGAGCGGCGGCTCGGACATCTGCTGCAGGACGCGCGGTTCCTGCGGGATACGCGGGCGGGTATCGGCGATCAGCGGTGCGGGACGGCGCGGGCGCAGCATCGGCGGCTCTGCCCGGCGCGCGGCAATCGCAGCCTGCAACGGGGTCATCGGCGGCCCGGCAGGGACAGCCGCAGCACTTCCGGCAGCGCCGCGGGCCCGCGCCCGGATCGCATCGGAAATCCGCGCGCGGATACGGTCATCGCCAGGGGCGGCAATGTCATATTGCTCGGCCGGGGAATGCGGTTCGACCAGTTCGGGCTCGGGATCGACCACGCGGCGCATCCGGGCAAGGAAGCCCAGCTTTTCCTTCGGCATCTCCTGAACAGGCGCAACCGGCGCGGAATAACGCTGATCAGCGCGCAGGGTCGCAGGCGCGTTCCAGGCCGCACCCGCCGCCAGCGGAGCCGGTTCCGGATCGGCGATCAGCGCGGGTTCCGCCTGGGCAATATCAGCACGCGCAACATCGGCGCGGCGCACCACGGAATTGCGGCTCTGCATCGGCTGCGGCGCACCGTAAGCCGAACTTTGTGCGGCCTGGCGCGACTCGTTCCGGGGCTCGTGGCGCGGCTCATGGCGCGGCTCATGGCGCGGCGATACCGGCGCCTCTTTTGCCATCCGGCGGCGTTCCATCATATCGCCCGCCACATTGCGCGCCCGGTCAAGCGCGCCCGACGCCCCCTTGCCCATCAGTTGCATCAGCATCGAATAAATCATGACCGAGCCATGCATCAGCACGAGGCGGATCGTCACCAGCTCGCCCCGGCTGAAGCCGGTCACGAACAAAAGCGCCGCGATGAGGCCGAAAAAGCTGAGGAAAGACACCACGCGCAGCGAAAACTCAATCGAGCCGGGCACGATGCCGACCAGGGCACCGACCACGGTATCGCCGAAAAGCCCGCCATAACCGAAGGAATGCGGCCAGCCCACAGGCACGGTCAGGGTCGAAGCCCAGGCCGAAGCCAGCGCCACACCACCCGCCGCAAAGACGATGCGGCCGATCACCCGATCCGCGCCGCAATGCAGGATAAAGCGCCCGCCCCACAGGCCAAGGATCAGCGGGATCGACCAAGCGCCCTGCCCGATCAGGATCGTCAGGGTCGACGCCACAGCCGCCCCGAAACGTCCCAGAATATTGCGCGCCGGCTCCTGGGTGGAAACCATCCAGCCCGGATCCTCGGGCGAATAGCTCGACAGCATCAGCATCACCAGAAAAGCGGTCACGATCAGCGCGATGCCGATCAGCTCGCGGCCACGACGCTCCAGCATTGCCTGGGTGCCCTGATCGAGAAGGGGGTCTCGCTGTCTCATCTGAAAGCTCGCCATGCTTTAGCCGTCCCCTCAACCGAACAGGCAGTCACGAAGCTGAACCAGCCCGCGCCGCGTTTCTTCTTCGGGCGCAACAAGCGCCACCCTTACATAGCCCTTGCCCGGGTTCTCGCCCGCAACATCGCGCGAGAGATATTCCCCGGGCAGCACCCGCACCCCGGTCTGTTGCCAGAGCTTCAGCGTCGCCGCCTCGCCGTCCTGCACGGGCAGCCACAGGAACATGCCGCCATCGGGCAGCCGGAATCCCTGATGACCGGCGAACACCTCGGCGGCCATGCGGTATTTATTCTGGTAAAGCGCGAGGCTCGCAGCGACATGCGCCTCGTCGCGCCAGCAGGCCTCGGCCACCATCTGCAGGGGCAGCGGCAAAGGCGCGCCGGCAAAGGACCGCAACCGGCGGATCCGCGCCATAGACTCCGGCCCGGTCGCAACGAAACCCGAGCGCAGCCCGGGCATATTCGAACGCTTGGAAAGCGAATGGAAGACCGCGTATTTCTCGGGATCGGCACCCTTCTGACCGGCCACATCCAACAGACCCGGAGGCGGTGCCTCGCGCCAGATCTCGGAATAACATTCATCGGCGAAGAGGCGGAAATCGTGTTTCTCCGCAAGATCGAGCAGATCCGCGAGATAGTCACGCGGCGCCACTGCGCCCTGCGGATTGGCGGGCGAACAGATCCAGGCCACCACGGCGCGGTCCAGGACATCAGCCGGAAGCGCTGCATAATCGGGCAGAAAGCCGGTAGCGGCGGTGGCGGGCACATAGACCGGCTCGGCGCCCGCAGCCAGCGCGGCCACGGCGTAAACCTGGTAGAACGGGTTCGGCATCAACACGACCGGGCGCTTGCCACCCTTGACCTCGGGTGCCAGCGCGAGAGCCGCGTTGAACAGCCCTTCCCGCGTGCCGTTCAGCGCCATCAGCCGGTTTTCAGTAATTTCAACGCCGTAGCGACGCAGGATCCAGCCGGAAATCGCATCGAGCAGCCCGGGGGTTCCGTCATTCGGCGGGTAGACCGCAAATCCCCCGACATTCGCCGCAAGGATCCCGGCGACGAAATCGGGCATCGGATGCTTCGGCTCGCCGATGGACATGGCAATCGGTTCGCCGCCCGGAGCGTGCGCATCGAGAAGTTTCCGCAGTCGCGGAAACGCGTAATCCGGCAGGTTCGAAAACCGCTCAGGGAATGCCATAGACTGCCTCTGCCCAGGGTCGTTGATCGCCCCGTTTGACGGTCAGCATAACGCCCTATCCTGCGGCGGTCCAGAATTTATCAACCATCCCCAGGGGGTTAAGGGCATAGATTGTGGCTTTTATGCCCGTGAAACTGCCGGCACGGTTCAGCCCAATGCGCGCTCTGCCGCCGACCCTACCCTGAGAAGCCGGTCCTCGCCCATGGCGGTGCCAAGAAACTGAATGCCGCAAGAGGGTTGCGAGGTCGGCAGCGTGAGCGCGGCAAGCCCCATCAGATTGCCGATCCGCGTATTCCTGAGCGCCAGCAGGTTCTCGCCGATATAGTAATCGCGGTCGGTCTGCAGCCGTTCCGCATCGGGTGGCAGGATCGGCGCGGTGGGCGTCAGGATCGCGTCAAAACCCGCCATCCGGTCACGCCAGAGCGCGCGGATCTCCTCGAGCCGCCGCCAGGCCGCAACATACTCTGCCGCCGTGATTGCAGAACCCGACCGGAAACGCTCAAGGATCGGCGCATACATCTTGCCGGGCGCGGCCTCGATGGTCTCGCGCCAGATCCCCCAGGCCTCGCCGGTGAACAATATCCCCGAAAGCGCCATCGCCTCTTTCAGCTCCGGCAGGTCCACCCGCTCGACCCGCGCCCGCGCCCGGGTCAGCGACGCGCAGGCATCGTGGAAGCCTTTGGCGGGGGCCTCGCGCAGATCGTCCAGCGCCACCGTCTCCAGCACCGCAAAGCGCATGCCGGCGACCGCGCTGCCGGTCAGATCAGGGGCGCGCCGCCCTTCCAGCGCGGCAAGCAGCAGCGCGCAGTCCTCGACCGAATGGGCCAGCGGGCCGACCGTGTCGAACCGCTCGCATAAAGGCACCACGCCACGACCCGACAGCCGGCCCGGGCTGGTTTTCAGCCCTGTCAGATCATTCCAGGCCGCCGGGATCCGCACCGATCCGCCGGTATCCGACCCGATCGCCGCCGGCGCCAGCCCGAAAGCCACCGAGGCCGCCGCCCCCGAAGAAGAGCCCCCGGGCACGGCGCGTTCGTCATTCAGGCAGGGCGGTGTCGCGGTGACCGGGTTCAGTCCCAGGCCGGAAAAAGCCAGTTCCGACATATGGGTCTTGCCCAGACAGACCAGCCCGGAAAGCGTTGCCATTTCAAGGGTTTCCGCATCACGCTCCGGCACACGGCCACGCAGCAGCGCCGATCCGGCTTCGGTCGCTGTGCCGGCGCTGTCGAAATTATCCTTCCAGCTGACCGGAACCCCGTCGAGCGGTCCCTTGCGAAAACCGGTCCGCGCGCGGTCGGCGGCACCCACCGCCTCGGACCGCGCCCGCGCCTCGGTCGCGCGGGCATAGATGCGCTTTGACAGCGGGTGGTTCGCGATCTGCTCAAGGAAAGCCTCGGCCAGTTCGACCGGGTGGATCCGGCCATCGCCGATGCTGCGCCCGAGATCCGCCGCCGTCATATTGAACCAGATGCCGCTCATGTCGCCCGTCTCTCCGCCAGTCTCGCCACCATTCGCGCCGACGCTAGCGACATGTCGCGCGGGCGACAATCCCGCGCATGGACAAACCGCCGCGCCGGGTCTAGCCATGCCCTATGACGAAGCGGAACCAACACAGCGACGTGCTGATTGCGGGCGGCGGGCTGAACGGGCCGGCGCTGGCGCTGGCTTTGGCGCAAGGCGGGCTGTCGGTCACGGTGGTCGATCAGCGCCCGGCGCCTGCGCGCGCCGAGGTCGGGTTTGACGGTCGCGCCTATGCGCTGTCCATCGCCTCGAAACGGCTCCTGAGCGCAATCGGGATCTGGGATCAGGTCGCTGATAAATCGCAGCCGATCCACCGCATCAAAGCCAGCGACGGGCGGCCAGGCGAAGGCCCCGCGCCGTTTTTCCTGAATTTCGACGCGGATGAGATCGAAGAAGGGCCGATGGGCTTTATGCTTGAGGACCGCTTCCTCTATGCGGCCTTTCTCGATGCGATGCGCGAGACGCCGGGCGTCACGCTGATCTCGGGCGAGACGGTCACAGGCCAGTCGCCGGGCGCGGCGGGGGTGGGCGTGGCGCTTGGGTCGGGCGAGACCCTGGCGGCGCGGCTGCTCGTGGGCTGTGACGGGCGCGGCTCGGGCGTGGCGGCGCGTGCAGGCATCCGCCGGCTGGGCGCAGGCTACGGCCAGACCGCGCTGGTGACGGCGGTGCGCCACGAGATCCATCATCAGGGCTGCGCGCAGCAATTCTTCATGCCGGGCGGGCCTCTGGCGATCCTGCCTTTGGCGGGCGGCCATCATTCCTCGATCGTCTGGAGCGAGGAGAGCGGGCTTGCGGCCCGGATCGCCGCGCTGGATGACGAAGATTTCCTGACTGCGCTGAAGCCCCGCTTCGGCGGTTACCTGGGCGAGATCAGCCTTGCCGGCGCACGGTTCAGCTATCCGCTGTCGCTGTCGCTGGCCGAGCATTTCGTGTCGGACCGTGTGGCCCTGGTCGGCGACGCAGCCCATGGCGTCCATCCCGTGGCGGGCCAGGGGCTGAATCTTGGCCTGCGCGATGTGGCGGCCCTGGCCGAGGTGCTGATCATGGCCCAGCGCCGTGGCGAAGACATAGGCGGCGGTGTTGCGCTGGAAGAATATCAGCGCTGGCGCCGGTTTGATTCGACGCTGCTGGCGCTTGGCATGGATGCGGTGACGCGGCTTTTCTCGAACGATAATCCGATCCTGCGGCTGGGCCGCGATCTGGGGCTGGGAGCGGTCAATGCCGCGCCGGGCCTCAGACGCCGTTTCATCCGGCAGGCGGCGGGCCTGAGCGGCGAGCTTCCGAAACTGCTGACAGGCCGGCCCGTCTGAGGGACCCGTCTGAACAGCCGGTCAGAAATGGCTCAGACGGGAACGAACACGCCCTTTTCGGGATCAAACTGTTCCAGTTCGCCCTCACCGGTATTGTTCCACATGCCGTGCAGCGTCAGCATGTCATTCTCGACCGCGTTTTTCACGAAGGGGAAGGTCATCAGGTTCTCAAGGCTGACCAGCACCGCCTCTTTCTCAAGCGCGGGCAGGATCACATCTTCGGGCAGATGCGCGACTTTCTCGAAGCCAGGGCGCAGAATATCCATCCAGCGGCCGACAAAACTGGTCTTTTCTTCCAGTTCGGGCGCATGGCCGGTGCACATGTCATGGCAGCCCTTAACGCCACCGCAATTCGAATGGCCGACCACCAGGATATGCGCGACCTTCAGCGCAGTCACCGCATATTCCACCGCTGCCGAAGTGCCGTGATTCTTGCCATCGGGCGTATAGGGGGGCACGAGGCCCGCGATATTGCGGTGAATGAAGAACTCACCCTCATCCGCGCCGAAAATCGAGGTGACATGGACGCGGCTGTCGCAGCAGGAAATCACCATGGCGCGCGGATGCTGACCGCTTTCCGCAAGGCGGCGATACCACGCCCGGTTGTTCTGATAGCTGGTTGCACGCCAGCCGTGAAAGCGCTGGACAAGGTACTGCGGAAGAATGCGGGCCTGGATCATGGGCTTGCTCCTTGGTTGCTCTGAGTACTTCGCATTTGCAGAAATTGCGAGGGGCAAAATCGCCACAAAACCGATGCGAGCCCTGCAGGTTTAGCGAAGTCGAAAGCAAATCGCTGCAAAGATCTGTGTGGGTAATGGGAAATTTCCGCCAGGGCGGCGCGCGTTGTGATCGCTCTGGCGGTGGTTTTGGGGGTTTGGCCTGGTGGGGCCACGGGGTAAGGCAATGGGGACCATACAGATGCTGCATCCGCAGGAGCGGATCTTGCAGGATGGCGAAGTAATCGCGTCGATCTATCGCAGCCTCGGCACGGCTGCGGCCGATCAGGTCGTAAGCCGCGCACTGGGAGAGCTGGCGCTGGTGCTGGCGGGTCTGGCCAGTCAGATCCGCGATCACGAATTGCAAAGCGCCGACCGGCAGCTGCAAAAGCTCCGCGCCATGGCGGAAAACCTCGGCATGCAGAGCCTGGAACGCGCGGTATCGGATGCGCGCCTTTGTCTGAGGCGGGGCGATGGCACGGCTTTCGCCGCGGTCTGGGCGCGGATTTTGCGGATCGCGCGGCGCTCGCTCAACCCGGGTCCGGAATTCGCCGATGGATCGCTGTAGCCACTGCTGCGGGCCGGGAAAGGTCCCGGGATCACCTGTGTGTTCCCCTCGCGCGAGCGCCCCTTGCAGCCGGAAGCCCGCCAGGCCAGTCTCGCGCAATCACTGACCGCGCGCACCAGGCCCCGGCCTGGCGGCGACATAGAACCGGACCCGATCATGTCAGAGCAGACCAGAGCAGAGCCCCGTTTCCTCGAACCAGGCGCGGAGTCTCTGCCGCTCTATATCGTCACCCCTGCCGGCCTGCCGGAGTTCCTGGCCGGAGAAGGCGCCGAATTCGCGCCCTGGCTGAGGGCCAGCGGCTTTGAGGCGGCGGCGGGCGAGCTGCGGTTGCTCCCCGGCGGAGATGGCATCAGGGGCGCGGTTGCGGGGTTGGGCACAGACCGCGCCCGGGCCCGGCAGCGCTTTGTGCTGGCCAAAGCCGCAAGCGCACTGCCCGAGGGCACGATCTGGCATTTCGCAACCGATCTCGCCGCCGATCTCGCCTCAGAGGCGGCGCTCGGCTGGCTCCTGGCCTCCTACCGGTTCGACCGCTACCGCCCCGGCAAAGCCCCGGCGCGGCCTGCACAACTCGTGGTGCCCGCCGGCGTCAATGCGCGGCGGATCGAAGCAATGGCGGCGGGCGAATTCCTCACCCGTGATCTGATCAACACCCCTGCCCGCGATATGGGCCCCGACGAGCTGGAAAGCGCCTTCCTCGCGCTCGCCGCAGAATATGGTGCCACCACGCAGGTGATCCGGGGTGATGATCTGATCACGCAGAATTTCCCGCTGATTCATGCGGTTGGCCAGGCCAGCCCGCGCGCACCGCGCCTGCTTGACCTTCGCTGGGGCAGCACGGGCCCGCGCCTCACCCTGGTCGGCAAGGGTGTCTGTTTCGACACGGGCGGCCTCGATATCAAACCACCAAACGGCATGCTCCTGATGAAAAAGGACATGGGGGGTGCTGCCACCACCATGGGCCTTGCAAAGATGATCATGGCCCTGAACCTGCCGATCCGGCTGCGGCTGCTGGTGCCAGCGGTGGAAAACGTGATCGCGGGCAATGCCCAAAAGCCGAAAGACATCGTGACGAGCCGCAAGGGGCTGACGGTCGAGATCAATGACACCGATGCCGAAGGCCGCCTGGTGCTCGCCGATGCACTGGCCTTTGCGACCGAGGAAGAGACGGATGCGCTGATCACCATGGCGACGCTGACCGGCGCCGCGCGGATCGCGGTCGGCCCCGATCTCGCCCCCTATTGGGCGCAGGATGACGCAATGGCCGCAGCCCTGGAACGCGGCGCGAAATCCGGCTTCGACCCGGTCTGGCGGCTGCCCTTCCACGAGGCTTACGAGCCGGTGATCGAACCCGGGATTGCTGATCTCGACAATGCGCCCGGCTTCGGCTTTGCCGGGGCGATCACGGCGGCGCTTTTCCTGCGCCGTTTTGCCGATCACCCGCGCTATATGCATTTCGACATCTACGGCCATACTCCCTCTGACGCCCCGGCGCGGCCCAAAGGCGGCGCAGGCCAGGGCGCGCGCGCGATCCTGAACGCCCTTCCCGAAATCCTGGGTCTTTAAGGATGGGCCACTGACATGGACCGCCGGCTGACCCCGTTTTCCGGCCGGATCGGCCATATCTCGCTCCGGAACCGCATCGCGGATGTACCCCTGACCGAGGGCGAGCCGGCGCGGATCGCAACCCCGCTGGCGCCGCTTCTGGCCGCGCCGGCAGGGGCGATTGACCGGCAGCTGATCTTTGGCGATGAGGTCACGACGATCGACCGGCGGGAGGGCCATGTCTTCGTGATGGCCGTCAAAGACGGCTATTGTGGCTGGGTCGCGGAAACCAGCCTCACAACACCGCGCGCGGCCTCGCACCGCGTGCAAAGCCCGGCCACCCATCTTTACCCGGAGCCCCGCGTCCAGGCCCCGCCGCTGATGCCCCTCTGGCTGAATGCCCGCGTCACGGTGACCGGCGAAACCGGCGCCTGGGCAGAAACCCCAGATGGTTTTCTTCCGAAATCGCATCTCGCGGCCCTGGACCAGGTTGCGCCTGATCCGGTCACGGTCGCGCAATCCCTCCTCCACGCTCCCTATCTCTGGGGCGGCAATTCCGCCGCTGGAGTCGATTGTTCGGGCCTTGTGCAACTGGCCTTCCATGCCGCCGGCCTCGCCTGCCCGGGCGACAGCGATCTGCAGCAGAGCATCGGCCAGGCCATCCCCGACAGCGCCCCCCTGCAACGCGGCGACCTTTTGTTCTGGAAAGGCCATGTCGCGCTGATGGTCAGCCCGACCCGGCTGATCCACGCCAATGGGTATACGATGTCGGTGGCCTATGAAGACCTCACGGCCGCCATCGCCAGGATTCAGTCGCATTACGGGAGCGACCTCATCACCCGCCGCCGCCCCTGACGGCAGACCCGTCGGAACATTGCGCGGCGGCAATTTATCCCGGCAATAATATGCAAGGGTCCTGCGGGGCCGGCATCCATCCGGCAGCCAGGCTGAAATCGTTCCTCTCAGCCCTCAGCCGACGGGCCGGATCAGCTTGCGCTCCAGCACTCTGAGCACCTGCTCCAGCTCATGCCCGCGCCGCAGCACCTGGCCACCCTCACCAAGAACAGCATAGATCCCCTGTTTCAGCCGCAGCTTCGGGCGCTTCTCGATGCGGTAAAGCGGGGTCTCGGCGCTGCGACGGAAGACCGAGAAAACGGCCGCCTCCCGCCCATGCGAAATGCCGTAATCCCGCCATTCGCCGGCGGCCACCATCATCCCGTAAAGCCGCAGGATTACAGAGAGTTCCTGCCGCTGAAACGCGACGATCTCCGGCTCTTTACCACCCGCCGGAAAGGGAAGGGGCGCTTCCATGTTCATGCAACCAGTCTGCCCGCCGCTTTGCCACAAATCAAGCGCTGCGCGACACAGTCTGGTTACACTCCGGGTCCCACCCCTGTCTCAGGCCGTATCTCTGGCCCCGCCCGTTCGTCGGGTTCAGGCCAATCCGGCGGCGGCACGAACCTCACCGGTCACCAGCCCGCGCCAGTTCTTTTGCACCGGGTTGAGCCAGCGCGACACCTGCGGATCGCCCGCTTCCACCACGCCCAGCCGCACCAGCAGCGCAGCAATCGCGGCTTCAGAGGCGCGGTGATTGCCGTCGACGGCCTTGATCGCGATGCCGATGCCCCGTTCCGGCAGGATGCCGATAAACACCCCTTCGGCGCCGGTCTTCACCGCCGCGCGGCCACTCGCGGCTCGCATCAGCCCGGTACAGGCGCGGCCTTCGCCCGCGACCAGTTCGGGATGCGCCATCATCGCCTCGCGCAGCGCAACCATCGCCCCGGCCCTGGCGCCCTGCCCCGGTTTCGCATTGGCAAAACCGGCCATTGCGCGGCCAAGCCCTTCCAGGCTCAGCGCGAAATTCGGCGCCGAGCAGCCATCAATCCCCCAGCCCGAGATCTCCTCGCCCGCGACCTCAGAGGTCGCCTCGCGGATCGCACGCTGCAAAGGATGGTCGATCTCGTGATAATCGGGGCCCCAGCCCTGATGCTGCACCACGGTCAGGAAACCGCAATGTTTGCCCGAACAATTATTGTGCAGCTGGCAGGGCGCCTCTCCCTCGCGGATCAGCCGGTTGCGCTCCTCGCGGTCGGCGGGCTCATGCGCGCCACAGCGCAGATCCGGCTCGACAAGTCCCAGATCTTCCAGCCAGCGCCCGGTCTTTGACACATGCAGATGCGCGCCCTCATGGCTTGCGCAGGCCAGTGCCAGATGCTCGCTCCCCAGCCTGCGATCCGCTGCCGCACCGGTCTCGATCAAAGGCAGAGCCTGGATCATCTTGCACGACGAGCGGGGGAAAATCACCGCAGACGGGTTCCCCCATGCCTCGATGATCCCCTTGGCATCGCAGATCACCGCATGCCCCAGATGGGTGCTTTCCAGCACGCCACCGCGCCAGAGTTCCGCCAGCGGAGCCGCTCCGCTATCGACCCTGCGACCGTCACTTCCTGTTTTCCGCGCCATTCCGTCCCTCACAGATGTGCGATTTTCTGCGCAGAGGGCTTTTACCCCCTGCCATTTTTAAGTATTTCTGCAATATCGGGTTCAGAAAGCGCCTGCCAGATCAGAATGGCCCCTATCAGAACGGCCGCAAGACTGAGGCAAGGCGTAAACAGAGGCAAGAGACAGCTTGGAGGCTGCGTCAGACATATGACTATCGCCCTTCGTCGCGCCATTGGCGTCTGCGCAATCATCCTGGCCGCCCCCTTCGCGGCATCGGCTCAGGAATCGACCAATCTCGTCACGTCAATGACGGACTGGAACGTCTTTGTGGACGGCAACCCGAAAGAATGCTGGGGCGTCTCGAAACCGCGGGAATCCGTCAATACCAAGGATGGCCAGCCTGTTTCAGTGCGGCGTGGTGACGTTCTGCTTTTCGTGACCTATCGTCCGGGTGTCGCGCCGCAAGTGTCATTCACCGGTGGCTACCCCTTTGCCAGTGGCTCGACCGTGACGGTCGCCGTCGGCAGCTCGACCTTTAATCTGTTCTCGGATGGCGAATGGGCCTGGTCGGGTTCGGCCGAAGACGATGTCACCCTGATCCGCGCGCTGCGCGGCGGTGCCGATGCGGTAATCACGGCGCGTTCGGGCCGTGGCACCCAGACCCGCGACAAGTTCAGCCTGCGTGGCTTCTCGGCCGCAATGGATGACGCGGCGGCGCGCTGCAAATAAGCCGCTTCACCGGCAAATGTTCCGCGCTCCGCCCTTGGCGGGGCGCTTTCATTTTCGCCACTTTCATTTTCGGGGCCAATCGCATATAGCGCAGCCTGACAACAGCCAGATCGCCTGTAGCAAGGCTCTATCCTGAAGGATCTGCCAGATGAACGACCTCACCCCCGCCCGCGCGGTTGATGCCCCGATCACGCAAGATGTGATGACGATTCCGCGCAAACTGCCGGAGACCGACAAGGTCAATCTCGTCGGCCTGACCCGCGCCCAGCTGAAAGACGCGCTGATCGCCGCCGGCACGCCCGAGAAACAGGCGAAGATGCGGGTCGGCCAGGTCTGGCAATGGGTTTACTATTGGGGCGTGCGCGATTTCGCACTGATGACCAATCTCGCGAAAGACTACCGCGCGCTGCTGGCGGCGAAATTCGAGATTGCACTGCCCGAGATCGTGACGCGCCAGGTCTCGGCCGATGGCACCCGCAAATACCTTCTGCGCATCGCCGGTGGCCATGAGGTCGAGGCGGTCTATATTCCCGAGGAAGGCCGCGGCACGCTTTGTGTGTCGAGCCAGGTCGGCTGCACGCTGACCTGTTCCTTCTGCCATACCGGCACGCAGAAACTGGTGCGCAACCTGACGGCCGGCGAAATCGTCGGCCAGGTCATGCTGGCGCGCGACGACCTCGGCGAATGGCCCGAACCCGGCCAGGGCTCGACCGGCGAGCGGCTTTTGTCGAATATCGTGCTGATGGGCATGGGCGAGCCGCTCTATAATTTCGACTCCGTCCGTGACGCGATGCTGATCGTGCGCGATGATGAGGGCATCGCTTTGGGCCGCCGCCGCATCACGCTTTCGACCTCGGGCGTGGTGCCGGAGATTGCGCGCTGCGCCGAGGAAATTGGCTGCCAGCTGGCGATCAGCTTCCACGCCACCACGGATGAGGTGCGTGACAAGCTGGTGCCGATCAACAAGAAATGGAACCTCGCGACGCTGCTGGGCGCGCTGCGCGACTATCCGCGCCTGTCGAATTCGGAACGCATCACCTTTGAATATGTGATGCTCAAGGGCGTGAACGACTCCGACGCCGATGCGCGCCGGCTGGTGAAGCTGATCCAGGGCATCCCCGCCAAGATCAACCTGATCCCCTTCAATGAATGGCCGGGCTCGCCCTATGAGCGTTCGGACTGGGAACGGATCGAGGCTTTCGCCGATATCATCTACAAGGCCGGCTATGCCTCGCCGATCCGCACCCCGCGTGGCGAGGATATTATGGCGGCCTGTGGTCAGCTGAAATCTGCGACCGAACGCGCGCGCAAATCCCGCGCACAGATCGCAGCGGAAACCGCAGGCGCCTGAGAAATCCGAGATGGCTGCGATATTGCAACCGTAATGTCGCAGGGCTGAGACCTGACTGTCAGAAAGCGCCGCTACCTGTCCCGCCATGAAACGCGACGACAGGAGTTCGCCCATGCGCCCCGGCTTCACCCTTGCTTTGACCACTGCCCTGACCGGCCTCATCGCCCTGCCCGCCATGGCGGAAGAGAAGTTCCCCGTCAGTCTGGCCGGCCATGCTTTCCTGCCGGCCTTTACCATGGTGACCCCACCGGCCGACGCGCCACGTGACCTCTGGGTCTCGGGGAAGTTCACCGGCAAGACCCGCAATGAGGCGCCGATGAGCGTGATGGGGGATGTCGGCAAGGCCTATGGCGCGCATCCGACCGGCATTTCGCTGCCCTTCATCGGCCAGCCTGTGCAGGGCTTGTCGGGCTTTGCGATGAACCGCGCGGAAGATGGCAGCTGGTTCACGCTGACCGATAACGGGTTCGGCTCAAAGCTGAATTCCCCCGACGCGATGCTGATGTTCCACCGCCTGGCTCCCGATTTCACCTCTGGCAAGGTCGAACGGCTGGAGACGGTGTTCCTGAGGGATCCCGGCCATGTCGTCCCCTTCCGCATCGCGAATGAGGGCACGGAAAGCCGCTATCTGACCGGCGCGGATTTCGACCCGGAATCGATCCAGTACCTGAATGACGAGATCTGGATCGGCGAGGAATTCGGCCCCTTCATCCTGCGCGTCGGCCTCGATGGCGTGGTGAAATCGGTACATCAGACCATGTTGGACGGCGTGGCCCTGACCGGCCCCGACACGCCCGGCACCGTGGTTCCTGCGGTTCCCGGCACCGATTACCGCGTCCAGCGCTCGGGCGGCTATGAGGGTATGGGGCTGCAGCCCGGCAGCAATCTGCTGTGGGGTATGCTGGAAAAACCGCTGCTGATCGAAGGCGGCGAGATCGAGGGCGATTTCCTGCGCGTCTTCACCTTTGACACGGTCAAAGCCGACTGGACCGGCGACAGCTTCAAATTCCGCCTGGCAGAAGGCGCAAAAGCCATCGGCGATCTCAACTTCATCGACGAGACCCGCGCTTTGGTGATCGAGCGCGACAATGGTGAAGGCGACGCCGCGCTGGCCTGTGCCGAGGGCGCGACTGATATGGCCAGCTGCTACCCGCAGCCGGCACGGGTGAAGAATATCGTGCTGGTCGACACCGCCGCGATTGACGCGGATGGCTTCATCAGACGCATCGGCCATATCGACCTGATGGATATCCAGGATCCGGACGGCAAGGCACTGGCCGGGCTGAAACCGGCAGAGGGGCCGTTCACCTTCCCCTTCTTCACCATCGAGGATGTGGCGCGGGTGGATGAGACCCATATCCTGGTCGCCAATGACAACAATCTGCCCTTCTCGGGCGGGCGTGAGATCGGTCGCGCGGCGGATAACGAATTCATCCTGCTCTCGGTGCCGGAACTGCTTGCAGCTCGCTGAAGCCGTTTCGGCCCCGGGGCGTGCCCCCCCGGGGCCGGGCGCCTTGGGCGCTACATTCCTTCCAAAGGCCGGGCCCCTGCCCGGCCTTTGCCCCATGCGCGCCGCTTGACCTCTGGCTGCGGCCTGCTACGCCTGTGACATGTCGCAGCCCGTGATCTCCAATCAGACCGCCCGCCGGATCTTTCTTGACCGCCATGCGCTTGCCGAGGCACCAACCGGCCCGGCCACCGGCGCCGCCCTTGCGGCCCTGATCGACCGCATCGGCTTTGTCCAGATCGACAGCATCGCCACGGTCGGGCGGGCACATGACATGATCCTTTACGCGCGGCGACAAAGTTACCGGCCGGACGGGATGAAACCGCTGATCGAGCGTGACCGGCTCTTGTGGGAGCACTGGACCCATGACGCCTCGATCCTGCCGGTCTCGGTCTTCCCACATTGGCATCACCGTTTCGACGAGAACCGGCGGACATTGGTAAAGCGCTGGACCGGCTGGCAAAAACCCGGTTTCGAGGCCGAATTCGACCGGATCTTGCAACATGTTTCGGATCACGGGCCCGTCAGTTCTTCGGATTTCACCAAGGACACGCCGCGCGAAAAAGGCAGCTGGTGGGACTGGCATCCGTCCAAGGCGGCGCTGGAATATCTCTGGCAGTCGGGCGCATTGGCGATTGCCCGGCGCGATGCCTTTCGCAAGGTCTATGATCTGGCGGAACGGGTCATCCCTGCCGCGCTCCATCATCACAGGCCCGACCGGGAAGAAACCGTGGACTGGGCCTGTCGTTCGGCACTGGACAGGCTTGGCTTTGCGACCAGCGGCGAACTTGCAGCCTATTGGAAGGCCATCAGCCCGGCAGAGGCACAGAGCTGGTGCGCGGCGGCACTGCGCCGGGGCGAGATAGCAAAGGCGCAGATCGAGGGCTGGCAGGGGCAAAGCCGCGAGGTCTTGCTCTGGCCAGACACCCTGATCGAAAGGCCGCCCGAACCTCCGGGTAGGATCAGGATCCTGTCGCCCTTTGACCCTGCCCTGCGGGATCGCAAACGCGCAGAGTTCCTCTTTGGCTTCTTCTACCGCATTGAAATCTATGTCCCGGAAGAAAAGCGGCAGTACGGCTATTACGTCTTTCCGGTCCTGGAGGGTGACCGGATCATCGGCCGGATGGATGTGAAGGCCCATCGTTCCAACGGGTGCCTGCGGGTCGCGGGGTTCTGGCCTGAGGCCGGGATCCGGGTCGGAACCGGGCGGCAGGCGCGACTTCGTGCCGAAATGGAACGGCTCGCGCGGTTTGCCGGCTGTACGACGACAGAATGGTTGCCGGGCTGGGATCGCTCCGCGCTCTGACTGCCCATCTCGTTCCGGCATACGATCCCGCTCCGGTGACAGGTGACTTTGCAGAGCTTCGCAGCGATGGGCATTTCCTGGGGCAACAACTCTCCGACGACCTGATCCCGGTCATGGACCGTCAGCCGCCGCAGGGTTGGATGCCAATCGGCCGCCCCCCAAGAGCCTTGGCCCAGATGTCGTGGCATCCCCCGCCGGGACCTGCACGGGGCCACATCAGATCAGAAGTCTTCCCATTGCTGCGCGCTGTCATGGGTGCCGGTACGGGCGATCGGAATCGGCTGGAACCCTTCGGGCGTGCGGGCCGGGGTGGCAAGACGGATCTCCGGCGCCCGTTTCGCCGCCTCTTTGGCTGCGGGCACGACAAAGCGCAGCAGCGTTTCACTCAGTTTCTGCGCATCATTATGCAGCGCGTCAGAAGAGGTTGTGCTCTGCACCACGACAGCCGCATTGCGCTGCGTGACCTCGTCCAGCTGTTTCACGCCGGTATTGATTTCCGAAAGCCCAAGCGACTGCTCCCGCGCCGAAGCCGCGATATCTGCGATCAGCGTGGTCACCGAATGGATGCGTTCGATCATCCGGTTCAGCGCAGATCCTGTTTCATGCACGAGGGCAGAACCTGCCTCGACCTGCTCGGTCGACTGGCTGATCAGACGCTTGATCTCGCGCGCCGATTCGGAAGCACGCTGCGCCAGCGACCTGACTTCGGATGCGACCACGGCAAAGCCCTTGCCTGCCTCGCCCGCCCTTGCGGCCTCGACCCCGGCATTAAGCGCCAGAAGATTGGTCTGGAACGCGATATCGTCAATCACATCGGTGATACGGGTGATCTGGCGCGAGCTTTGTTCGATCTGCTCCATGGCGGTGATGGCGCGGTGAACAACCTGGCCGCTTTCCTCGGCCTGACGCCCGTTTTCGGCCATTTGCGTATCGGCATTGGCGGCGTTTTCGGCGGTCGACTGCACGCTTGCCGTCAGCTCATCCAACGCGGCGGCGGTCTCTTCCAGCGTCGCGGCCTGGGTTTCTGTCCGGTTCGACATATCCTGCGAGATCGTGTTGAACTCTGCCGCACCGCTGTCGATCGAGCCGGCAATCTGGCGGATCATCACCATGGTTTCGGCCAGCATATCGACCACACCATTGAAATTCTGTCGCAATTCTTCGTAACGGACCGGGAAGGGATCCTCTGGCGGATTGGAGATCGCCGCCGTCAGATCCAGCCCGGACAGCCGCGCCAGTGAATCCGACAGGTCCCGCACGACCCGGCTCTGCTCGGCCTCCCGACGGGTCGATTCCTCACTCATCGCTTCGGTCTCAACCACCGACCGGCGCCAGTCCTCAAAACCGCGGGCAAAGGTGCCGATCTCATCCTGACGGCTCAGCGCGGGCACCTCGACAGTGGAATCACCGCTGCGAATCCGCTCCAGCACCTGCGAAAGCGAGCCAAGCGGTCGCAGCAGCCCCCGATTGGCCAGAAACAGTATAAGGGCACCGATCAGAGAGGCGATGCCGACCCCGATGATCCCCTGGATCTCGGCAGAACGCAGATCTCCGCGCAAGACCGTCTCGGGCACGAAATTACACAGGATCCCGATTACCGCTCCGCTCAGATCGCGGATCGGGATCAGGTTGACCGAATAGGTTTCGCCGAAAAGCACCGCCGGGCCCATATAGCGCTCGCCCCGCAGGATATAGGGCCTGGCCGGGTGATCGAGGCCCAGCGGAGAGTCCACCCAGCGGCGCCCGGCCTCGTCAAAGATGCTGGTGGTCACCCGGAAAAAATCGCCGCGCGCATCATCCCAGCGGAGGATCGAGAAATGCGTGCCGGCGGTTTTTTTCGCCTCATCCACCATAGTGTGGTTGCTGAAGGTCGGGATCCCGTCCCAGACGGCGTCAGTCACGTTGCCGCTTGCATCAATCTGATAGCTGAGCCCCGAGAAAGTGTCCTGCGTGATCTCGGCGGTCATACGCGTGGCCATCAGGATCAGCGTCTGCAGTCTTTCCTCAACCACCTGCGAAACTTTGTGACTGGCGAGCCAGACGCCGAGCCCCCCCACAAGCAGGAACATGACAAGCGAAAGGCCGGTCAGCTTGGTGACGAGGCCGAGTGAACGCAGCCGATTCATTGGATAAACCCCCGGGGTCAGACATGTTGCCCCGGCAGAATCGAACAAGCGGGTATAGATTCGGTTAGTGGGATTGGGGGTAATTCGATTTGTTGCTATTATTCCCGGACCGGCATGCGCCCGCCAGCATTCCCCGGCCACCGACCGTGTCTGGTGCTTCCCGCCCCCGCGTCTCCCGGCTATAAAGCGCGGATGCGACAGACCCTTCCCGAGATTTACGAGGCCCGGGTGGCCGATGGCAGCCTGCGCCCCGACCCGGCGCAGCGTGACGTATTGCCCCTGCTCGAGAGCCTGCGCGACTGGCTCGAAAGCCATCCGCCGCGCAAAGGCGGCTTTCTGTCGGGCCTGTTCGGCAAGGCACCTCCGGCGGCACCGAAAGGGCTCTATCTGTGGGGCGGCGTCGGGCGTGGCAAGTCGATGCTGATGGATCTTTTCACCGAAATGACGGCGATCGAGGCAAAACGCCGCGTGCATTTCCACGCTTTCATGCAGGAGATCCATCACGGGATGCATGAGGCGCGCAAGACCGGCGTCGAGGATGCGCTGGCGCCGGTGGCGGCAAAGATCACGCGCGAGCTGCGGTTGCTGGCCTTTGACGAAATGCAGATCACCGATATCACCGATGCGATGATCGTGGGGCGGCTGTTCGAGAAATTCTTTGCGGCGGGCCTGGTGGTGGTGGTGACCTCGAACCGCCCGCCCGAGGATCTGTACAAGAACGGGCTGAACCGGCAGCTCTTCCTGCCGTTCATAGACATACTGCGCGAAAAGCTGGTGATCCATGAGATCGTCAGCGCCAATGATTATCGCCAGCACAGGCTGACCGGGGCACAGGTCTGGTTCCAGCCCGCCGGCAGCAATCACGGCCGGATCGATGCGATCTGGAACGACCTTACCGGCGGCGCGGCGGGCACGGCGCTGCGGCTGCCGGTCAATGGCCGCGAGGTCGAGCTGCCGCGATTTGCCAGCGGTGTCGGGCGTGCAGGCTTTTACGATCTTTGCGCCCGCCCGCTCGGGGCCGCAGATTTCCTTGCCATCGCCAGCGCCTGCCGGGTGCTGATTCTGGAAGATATCCCGCAGCTCTCGGCATCGAACTATAATGAGGCAAAGCGCTTCGTTACATTGGTGGATGCACTCTATGAGGCAAAGGTGCGGCTGATCGCCTCGGCAGCGGATGAGCCGGAGCGGCTTTACCTCGAAGGCACCGGCGCCTTTGAATTCGAACGTACCGCGAGCCGACTGCGCGAGATGCAGGACGCGACATGGGGCTCCGATCACAGGGATCCCGGTGCAGAATAAGGGGCTCCGGGTCCCCGTTCCGCCAGTATGACCCCGGGGGTCAGCCGTGGAATATCTGCCATATCAGACGCAATGCCATAGCGCCCGAGGTCACGACCAGCAGTGGGCGGATCAGCTGCGCCCCGATCCGCATGGCCAGCTTCGCCCCGATCCAGGCGCCGAGCGTCTGGGTCAGCGCCATACCCAGCCCCACCAGCCAGAGCACATTTCCCGAAGGTATGAACACCGCAAGCGAGCCAAGATTTGACGCGAAATTCAGGAGTTTGGTATGGGCGGTGGCCCGCAGCACCCCATATCCGGCCAGCAGCACGAAACCCATCATGAAGAAGCTGCCAGTTCCGGGGCCAAAGAACCCGTCATAGGCCGCGATGGCGGGCACGATGGTAAAGGCGAAAACCGCGGGCTTCATCCGCTGGACCCGATCCTGATCGCTCAGCCCTTTGCGAAAGGCAAAAAAGCCCGCCACCGCGATCAGCACGACCGGCATGATGATCCGCAGAAGATCGGCCGAAATCAGATGGGCCACCATTGCACCCGCTGCCGCCGCAAGGGCAGAAATCACCGCCATCGGCAGCTGTTCTGACAGGCGCACATGCCCCGCTTTGGCATAGGTCAGCGCGGCGGTGCCAGAGCCGAAGCTGCCTTGCAGCTTGTTGGTGGCCAGCGCCTCGATCGGCGAAACACCGGCCAGCAGCAAAGCGGGCACCGTGATCAGACCGCCGCCGCCGGCGATGGAATCGATCATCCCCGCCACAAAGGCCGCGAGCATCAGGAAAAGCGCCAGATCCGTCGCGATTTCAAACATGTCAGAGCCCGAGCCGCCGGCTCACCCGCCCGACAACCGCGCCGCTTTTCAGCGCCCAGCCCGGATCGGCACTGTAATCCACAAAGCCAAGCCGCGCATAATAGGCCAGCCCCGGGCGGTTATCGGCGCGGATCGTCGCATTCAGAACCGCCACCCCCGCCGCGCGGGCGGCAGCGCCCGTCGCCGCGAAAAGCGCCTGGCCAATGCCGCGTGCCTGAACATCCGACGCTACGAAGGTCCCGATCTCGGCCCAGCCCTCCGGCAGCGCCGGGTTGGGAGAGACGACCTGAAAGCCGATCACCCGGCCCCCGAGCTCGGCGACATGGCAGCAGATGCCATCTTCCGGTGCGATATAGCGCGCGAGGATATCGGCCTCCTCGCGCTCGTCCTCATAGGCGGTGGTACCGCCCTCGCGGATGATCTGGTTTTGCAATTCCGTCATCGCGGGTGCATCAGCGGGCAAGACGCGGCGGATAATCATGCCGCGAACTCTTCGCGCGCATAGCCCTGCAGATACAGCAGAGCCGTCAGATCCCCGTGATTGACCCGGATCTTCGCCTCGGCCTGGACCTTCGGCTTGGCATGAAGTGCGACCCCGGTCCCCGCGCGATGCAACATCGGCAGGTCATTGGCACCGTCGCCCACCGCGATCACCTGATCAGCGCCGATCCCGAGCCTGGCGGTGATTTCTTCCAGCGCCGTCACCTTGGCCTCTTTCCCGAGGATCGGATCCGCAACCATCCCGGTCAGCTTCCCATCCGCAACCAGCAGCGTATTGGCGCGGTTCTCATCAAAGCCGAGCCGTGCCGCAATGGCGGCAGTAAAGGCGGTAAACCCGCCCGAGACCAGCGCCGTATAAGCGCCCTGCGCCTTCATGGTGTTCAACAGCACTGTGCCGCCCGGCATCAGCGTGATCCGGTCCCGGATCACGCCCGCGATCACGCTTTCCGGCAGACCTTTCAACAGGCCCACGCGCTCGCGCAAGGCCGCCTCGAAATCCAGCTCGCCATTCATCGCCCGCGCAGTGATGCCCGCAACATGCGCGCCCACACCGGCCTCATCGGCCAGCTCGTCGATACATTCCTGGCGGATCATCGTGCTGTCCATATCGGCAATCAGCAGCTGTTTTTTCCGCCCCGCCCCGGGCTGAACCGCCAGATCCAGCTTCAGCGACTGGAGATCGTGCCAGACCTCATCCACGTTGTCCGGCACATTCGCCAAAGGGAACTCTGCCGCGACACCCGGATCCAGCCAGCGGGCATCGCCGCCACCCCAGGCATTGCGCAGGCTCTCGACCGTTTCGCGGTTCAGAATCGGGGTCTCGGGGCTGGTCAGCAAAGTGGCGATGAACATCTGGCCTCCGGGCGCGTCTGGGAACTCAGGCAGGGTTTCAGCCCGGGAATTACGCGCTTTCCGGGGCCAAAGCCAGCGCGCCGGAGTTCTTTTGCACCTGCATCGCAAGCGCCGCATTGCAGCGATTGACATTGTCATTAAATAATCCATACCTCTATTTGTGCGAAAGATTATTGCGCATTAATAAATTTCGGCGCGTGACAGGTGAGGCGACCATGACCGAAGCAAAAGCTCCCACGGAGACCATCACAGGCGCAAAGCCGGTGAAGGATAAGCCCTGGCTCTTTCGCACCTATGCCGGCCATTCGACCGCCAGCGCCTCGAACGAGCTCTATCGCGGCAACCTCGCCAAGGGGCAGACGGGTCTCTCGGTTGCCTTCGATCTGCCGACCCAGACCGGCTATGACAGCGATCATGAGCTTTCGCGCGGTGAGGTCGGCAAGGTCGGCGTGCCGGTCTGCCATCTGGGCGATATGCGCTCGCTGTTCAAAGATATCCCGCTGGAACAGATGAACACCTCGATGACGATCAATGCGACGGCGCCCTGGCTGCTCGCGCTGTATGTCGCCGTGGCCGAAGAACAGGGCGCGGATATTTCCCAGCTCCAGGGCACGGTTCAGAACGACATCATCAAGGAATATCTCTCGCGCGGCACCTATATCTGCCCACCAAAGCCAAGCCTGCGGCTGATCACCGATGTCGCCGCCTGGACGGGTAAGAACCTGCCAAAATGGAACCCGATGAATGTCTGTTCATACCATCTGCAAGAGGCCGGCGCGACGCCGGAACAGGAGCTGGCATTTGCCCTCGCGACCGCCTGCGCGGTGCTCGATGATCTGAAAGGAAAGGTCGCGGAAAAGGACTTCCCCAAGATGGTCGGGCGGATTTCCTTCTTCGTCAATGCGGGTATCCGCTTTGTGACCGAGATGTGCAAGATGCGCGCCTTTGTCGATCTCTGGACCGAAATCTGCCGCGACCGCTATGGCATAACTGACGAGAAATACTCGCGTTTCCGCTATGGAGTGCAGGTGAACAGCCTTGGCCTTACCGAACCGCAGCCGGAAAACAACGTCTACCGCATCCTGATCGAGATGCTGGCAGTGACCTTGTCGAAAAAGGCCCGGGCGCGGGCGGTGCAGCTGCCCGCCTGGAATGAGGCGCTTGGCCTGCCGCGCCCCTGGGATCAGCAATGGTCGCTCCGGATGCAGCAGATCCTGGCTTACGAAACCGACCTGCTGGAATATGACGATCTGTTTGACGAGAACCCCGCCATCGACCGCAAGGTCGAGGCGCTGAAACAGGGCGCGCGTGACGAGCTGGCGCAGATCGACGCCATGGGCGGCGCGGTCGCCTCGATCGAATATATGAAATCGCGGCTGGTCGAGGCCAATGCCGAACGCATCGGCCGGATCGAGACCCAGGAGACCATCGTCGTCGGTGTCAACCGCTGGCGCGAAACCGAACCCTCGCCCCTGACCACCGGTGATGGCGCGATCATGGTCATCGATGAAGCGGCCGAGGCCGATCAGCTTGACCGCCTGCGCGCCTGGCGCGAGGCCCGCGACGAGGCCCGCGTCCGCGAAGCCCTGGAAGAATTGCGCGAGGCAGCCGCCCAGGGCCGCAATATCATGCCGCCCTCGATCAAAGCGGCCAAAGCCGGCGCAACCACCGGCGAATGGGGCGAAACCGTCCGCAAAGCTTTTGGCCAGTATCGCGGGCCTACAGGTGTGTCGAAGAACCCCTCGAACCGCACCGAAGGGCTGGAGCCGATCCGCGAGGCGGTCTCGGCCGTCTCGGCCCGGCTGGGCCGGCAATTGTCCTTTCTTGTGGGCAAGCCCGGCCTCGACGGCCACTCGAACGGCGCCGAACAGATCGCCGCCCGCGCCCGCGATTGCGGCATGGAGATCCATTACGAAGGCATCCGCCTGACACCTGCCGAGATCGTCGCCGCCGCCGCCGACCAGGACGTGCATGTCGTCGGCCTCTCGATCCTTTCCGGCAGCCATATCCCGCTGATCTCCGATATGATGGAGCGGATGCGGGCGGCGGGCCTGACCGTCCCGGTTGTCGTGGGCGGCATCATCCCCGAGGATGACGCGGTTAAGCTGCGCGCCATGGGGGTCGCCGCCGTTTATACGCCGAAGGATTTCGAGCTGAACCGGATCATGATGGATATCGTGACCCTGGTGGACCCGGAGCCCGAGGCCGCGTGAGCATCTGCTTTTCCGCATTCGCGGCCCGGGGTCGCGCCCTGTTTTCCCGGTCTGCATGGGCGGTATAGCGAATTACCACCCCTGTCGGCCCGTCTCGCAGATTGATGATTGCCCCATCAGGTCAGTCAATTTGACCGAAATATCCGACACATTTTACGATATATGCGCCAATCATCACTCATAGTGCCGGTATTCTGGCAAATTTTCGGGCAGAATGCCGTATTGCCCTTATACCTGTCCTCAAACTGCTTTATTTCGCGCCAATGTGAATAATCTTCAGGCGAATCGGCGGAACAAGAATGCCTCATCTGGACGAGAGACTTGAATCCATCCTTGCCGAGGTGATCCGGCGCAACCAGGGCGAGCCCGAATTCCACCAGGCGGTGCGCGAGGTTCTCGAAAGCCTCGGTCGCGTGGTCGCCAAGCGCCCCGACCTTCTCGAAGACGCGCTGATCGAGCGTATTTGCGAACCAGAACGCCAGATCATTTTCCGCGTGCCGTGGATTGATGATGCGGGCCAGGTCCGCATCAACCGCGCCTTCCGCGTGCAATTCAATTCGGCGCTTGGCCCCTATAAGGGCGGCATCCGGTTCCACCCTTCGGTGAATGTCGGGATCATCAAGTTCCTCGGCTTTGAACAGACCTTCAAGAACGCGCTGACCGGCATGCCGATCGGCGGCGGCAAAGGCGGCTCGGATTTCGACCCCAAGGGCAAATCCGACCGTGAAATCATGCGCTTCTGCCAGTCGTTCATGCTCGAACTCCACCGCCATATCGGAGAATATACAGACGTTCCCGCAGGCGATATCGGCGTCGGCGGCCGCGAGATCGGCTATATGTTCGGCCAGTACAAGCGCCTGACGAACCGCTACGAGGCAGGCGTTCTGACCGGCAAGGCGCTGTTCTACGGCGGCTCGCGCGCCCGCACCGAGGCAACCGGCTACGGCAATACCTATTTCGTGCAATCGATGCTGGGGACCAAAGGCACCTCGTTCGACGGCAAGAAAGTGGTGATTTCCGGCTCCGGCAACGTGGCGATCTACAGCCATGAGAAGGTCACTTCGTTTGGCGGCAAGGTCATCGCGATGTCCGACAGCTCGGGCTATATCGTGGATGAGAACGGCATCGATCTCGACCTGATCCAGGAGATCAAAGAGGTGCGTCGCGCCCGGATCTCGGAATATCTGCGCATCAAGGGCGAGGGCAAAGGCGTCTGGTTCGTCAAGGCGGGCGAAGGCTCGATCTGGGACGTGCCCTGTGACGTGGCGATGCCTTCGGCCACGCAGAACGAGCTGACCGGCAAGGATGCAAAGGCTCTGGTGAAGAATGGCGTGATCGCGGTCGGCGAAGGCGCGAATATGCCCTCTACCCCGGATGCCGTACGGATCTTCCAGGATGCAGGCGTGCTCTTCGCTCCCGGCAAGGCGGCAAATGCTGGTGGCGTGGCCACTTCGGCGCTCGAAATGCAGCAAAATGCCAGCCGCGACAGCTGGACCTTTGATCAGACGGAAGCGCGTCTCGCAACGATCATGAAGAACATCCACGACACCTGCGCCGGTACGGCCGAAGAATTCGGCGCGCCGGGCGATTACGTGATGGGCGCGAATATCGCGGGCTTCGTGAAAGTGGCCGAAGCGATGCGGGCGCTCGGCGTCATCTGATCCTGGCCGGACGGCTTCCCGGATGTGTTAAAGCAAGGGGCGTGGCTGCGAGGCTGCGCCCCTTTTGCATGGCGGGTCGCTGTTCCGCCCTTGCATGAAGCGATTCGCTCCTGTTGTATGGCCACCCTCTCGTGACAGGAGCCTCCTCATGAAGACCCGTAAACTCGGCCGCCACGATGTCGGCGCCATTGGATTTGGCGCGATGTCCCTGGGCGGGATGTTTGGCGCGACCGATGAGGCAACCAGCCTCAGCGCGCTGGATGCCGCCTGGGAAGCCGGCATCACCCATTTCGACACCGCCAATATCTATGGCATGGGCATCTCGGAAACCATGATCGGCACATGGCTGAAGACGCGCGGACATTCCCCGGTGATCGCCACCAAAGCCGGAATCGTCGATGGCACCCCGCGCCGGATCGACAATTCCGAACCCTATCTGCGGAGCGAACTGGAGGCCTCGCTGAAGCGCCTGGGCCGCGATCACGTCGATCTCTTCTACATCCACCGCCGCGAGGCAGACCGCCCGCTGGAAGAGGTGATCGGCACCCTGTCGCGGCTGATTGAGGAGGGAAAGATCGGCGGCTACGGCCTCTCCGAGATTGCGCCCGCCACTCTGCGCCGCGCCCATGCGATCCATCCCTGTATGGCGGTGCAGAATGAATATTCGCTCTGGACCCGCCAGCCAGAGCTCGGCGTGATCCAGGCCTGCGCTGAACTTGGCACTACATTCGTGGCCTTTTCGCCACTGGCGCGCGGCATGCTGGGCGAGACCGCGCTGGCGCCGCCGACCGACGGATTCCGCGGGCGCAATCCACGCTTTACCGAACCGGCCTTCTCGCGCAATACAGCAAAGATTGAAAGCTTCCGCGCCTTTTGCCGCGAGAGAGGCTGGACCACATCCGCCACCGCCCTCGCCTGGACCTTGCAAAAAGGCGACCATATCCTGCCCATCCCCGGCACCCGCAGCGCCGCGCATCTCAAGCACTGGCTGGCAGCTGACGAGATCAGCTTCACGGCTGAAGACCGCGCCCGGATCGACCAGTTGCTTCCCGCAGGCTTTGCCGAAGGCGACCGCTACGGCGATCACCAGCTGGCAGGTGTCGAGCGTTACTGCTGACCGCGCCCTGGCCGAAGACAGGCATTCGGCGTTCGCCCCGGCCCGGCATCGGTCACAGCCCCGCAGGCCGCACAGCGGTAATGATCGGGACCAATATGGCGTTCAAGCCGCCAGCGACAGGCGCGGGTCAGGGTTGACCCGCGCCTGTAATACCACATCCCGAAAAAGAGCAAAGCAAGGCCAATGGGGAGAAACAGGATCATGGCGAAACAACTCCGGCACCTGTGCCCCTGGCCAGCCTGCGCCTCCGGCGGGGATATTTAAGGACAGATGAAAAACACGGCCTCTTTCATCTGTCTCTAAATATCCCGGGGGTGAGCGCGGCACGCGCGAGGGGGCTGGCCCCCTCTGCCCGGCCAGATTCAGACGGCGCGCTCGACCATCAGGTTCTTGATTTCCGCAATCGCCTTTGCCGGATTAAGCCCCTTCGGGCAGGTCTTGGCGCAGTTCATGATGGTATGGCAGCGATAAAGCTTGAACGGATCTTCCAGCCCGTCCAGCCGCTCGCCGGTGATCTCATCGCGGGAATCGACGATCCAGCGATAGGCATGCAGCAGCGCCGCCGGGCCGAGATATTTCTCGGAATTCCACCAATAGCTCGGGCACGACGTCGAGCAGGAGGCGCACATCACGCATTCATACAGCCCATCGAGCTTTTTGCGATCCTCGATCGACTGGCGCCATTCTTTCGCCGGCGTGTTCGAACGCGTCTCCAGCCAGGGCATGATCGAGGCATGCTGCGCGTAGAAATGCGTCAGATCCGGGATCAGGTCCTTGATCACCGACATATGCGGCAGCGGGTAAATCTTTACATCCCCCCTGATCTCATCAAGCCCATAGATACAGGCCAGATGGTTGCCACCATCGATATTCATCGCGCAGGAGCCACAGATCCCTTCGCGGCACGAGCGGCGGAAGGTCAGCGTCGGATCGATCTCGTTCTTGATCTTGATCAGCGCGTCCAGAACCATCGGACCGCATTTATCCATATCAAGATAATAGGTGTCGACCCGCGGGTTCTCGCCGGTATCAGGATCCCAGCGATAGATGCGGAAGGCCCGGGTGTTCTTCGCACCGGCGGGCTTTGGCCAGGTCTTGCCGGTACGGACCTTGGAGTTCTTGGGGAGCGAAAACTGGACCATGGCTGTTCCTCAGGCTCTGGCTTTGCGCTTGGCGCCGAAATGAAATCCGCAGGGCGCCACAGGGCGCCGGGCGATGAAAGTACCGGGCAGGCCGGCGCAGTTTCTGGTTGCGGGGCCCGGCCCCGGACGCGCCTGCATCCTGCCTATCCCCGCACCAGCATATGATAGGGGCGGCCTGGCGCCTGCCCCGATTTGGACATCACACAGGTCTCATAGACCACCGCCGGATCCCGGCGCATCAGCCAGTCAGACGAGATATTGAGTTCCAGATCGCCGCGCGGTCTGGTGCCCGAGGGGCCGGAGACGATGCCGATCCCCGCCGTCCCGGTCGGCCCCTTCGCCTCGCGCGCGGATTTGAGGCACAGTTCTTCGGCGCGATGAACCGAAACCGGGCCGCAGGCGGCAAGGAAGAGCAGAACAAGCGGGGCGAGGGGACGCATCAGCGCACCTGCGGGATGTTATGGGCGGCAAAGCAGCTTTGCGCGGCGGGGCGCAGCGCGATATTCCTGACATTTTCGCGGGTGAGGCTGCCGGCCTCGACACCGGTATCGCGCGCAAGTGCCCGGATCTCGGGCATTGACGCCGCGTTGAGAATGCACTCCGTCGCCTGACCGGCCGGGCCTGCTGGCAGGTCCCGCGACACCACCGGCAACACCACGCCATGCGCGATATTGCGGGTGGTCTTATCGGCCAGCGCCTGCGGGTCGCAGGCCGCAAGCAGCAGCATGGCGGGGATCAGCGCAAAACGGAGGATCACAGCGAGGCCCCCCCGACTTTCAGCAGATCCGTCGCGCTCAGCGACTGAATCAGGCATTGGGTCGCCTCGGGGCGGCTTGCGATGGTGCGCACCACCGGCCAGGCCTGGGTCGCGCCATTGGCACCAGCCGAGGCATATTGCGCCAGCTGCATGAGCTCCCCCGTCTGCGCATTGTTGATGACGCAATCGGTATAGGGCGAGACATTGACCCCCGGCAAATAATGGTTCGCCGCCCCGTTCACCGCAGTACGCGCCAGCGAGCGGGTGGTTTCCTGCATCATGCTCTCGCCGGCGACGCAGCCGGAAAGCGCGAGCGTGGCAATCGCCAACAGGGATTTAGTTCGCGATACAGGCATAGCCAGTCCCTCCGATCATGGTTTTCCGGCAGGTCTGATCCGGCCCGACCAGAGGTGCAACCGCTTGCACGCTTCCCCTTGACGGGGCCGCAGCTGTCGGCGCCCCGACAGAAACCGGGCCTGTGTTGCCCGGGCGCGTGTTGATCGTCGGAATGGCCTTGCCGGAGGCAGCACGATCGGCGGCCGATCCGGCTTTGACCCAGGTCGTACTGCCATTCGGGCCGTCTATCCGCTTCACCTCTGTCCCGGTCACGGCCGCCTGTTTGCGGACCTCGCGGTCAATGCAGTCGCGTGTTGCCGCATCCCGCGCGGCTTTCTGGCCCTCACCCGGATAGGCGTGGCCCGCAGCAAAAATACACGATGTCGCGGGATCACTATAGCCGCCGCCGCAGGCCGCAAGGCCCATGGTCATCAGCGAAGCAAGCAATACACCACCGCGAATACGCATCAGAATTTCCGTTCTGCCGGGGCAATCTTCTTCAGACTGATCCCGCCATCGGCCTCTGCCGTCAGCGGGTCAAGATGAACCGGACGATAGGAGAGCGTAACTTTGTTGCCGTCAACATGGGCGAGGCTGTGCTTGCGCCAGTTGGCGTCATCACGCGTCGGGTGATCCTCATGCGCATGGGCACCGCGGCTTTCTGTGCGGGCATGGGCGCCATAGATCGTCGCCAGCGCATTGGGCATCAGGTTCGTCAGCTCCAGCGTCTCCATCAGGTCGCTGTTCCAGATCATCGAACGGTCAGTGACCTTGATATCCGACATCTTGCCGGCGATTTCGGTCATCGCGACCTCGCCTTCGGCAAGGGTCTTTTCGGTGCGGAAGACGGCGGCATCGCGCTGCATGGTTTTCTGCATCTCGAGACGCAGATCGGCGGTCGCGATAGCACCATTGGCGTGACGCAGCGCGTCGAACCGCGCGAGCGCCTGGTCAACACTGGCTTTGTTCGTAGGCGGCACGGCGGATTTCGGGTCGACCACCTGGCCTGCGCGGATCGCGGCGGCACGACCAAAGACCACAAGATCGATCAGCGAGTTCGAGCCAAGACGGTTCGCGCCATGCACGCTTGCACAGCCCGCCTCTCCCACAGCCATCAGACCGGGGAAGATCGCATCGGGGTTCTCGGGCGTCGGGTTCAGCACCTCACCCCAGTAATTCGTCGGGATGCCGCCCATATTGTAGTGAACGGTCGGCAGAACCGGGATCGGTTCTTTGTTCAGATCGACCCCGGCGAAGATTTTCGCCGATTCCGAAATCCCCGGCAGCCGTTCATGCAGGGTCGCGGGCGGCAGGTGGTTCAGGTGGAGGAAGATGTGATCCTTGTCGGCGCCGACACCCCGGCCTTCGCGGATCTCCATCGTCATACAGCGCGAGACATAGTCGCGCGGCGCGAGATCTTTGTAATGGGGCGCATAACGCTCCATGAACCGCTCGCCATTCGAGTTGGTCAGATAGCCGCCCTCGCCGCGCGCGCCTTCGGTGATCAGACAGCCCGAGCCATAGATGCCGGTCGGGTGGAATTGCACGAATTCCATATCCTGAAGGGCGAGGCCGGCCCGCGCCACCATGCCGCCACCGTCGCCGGTGCAGGTATGGGCCGAGGTCGCCGAGAAATAGGCACGCCCGTAGCCGCCGGTCGCCAGCACCACCATCTTGGCGTTGAAGACATGCATGGTGCCGTCATCAAGCTTCCAGCACAGCACACCGGTGCAGCGCCCGTCGGTGATGATCAGATCAAGCGCGAAATATTCGATATAGAACTCGGCCTGTTCCTTCAGCGACCGGCCATAAAGCGTGTGCAGGATCGCGTGGCCGGTGCGGTCAGCGGCGGCACAGGTGCGCTGCACGGGCGGGCCTTCGCCGAATTCGGTCGTGTGACCGCCGAAGGGACGCTGATAGATCTTGCCCTCTTCCGTGCGGGAAAACGGCACGCCGTAATGTTCCAGCTCATAAACCGCCTTGGGGGCTTCGCGCGCGAGATATTCCATCGCATCGGTATCGCCCAGCCAGTCCGAGCCCTTGACGGTGTCATACATATGCCACTGCCAGTTATCGGGGCCCATATTGGCCAAAGACGCAGCGATCCCGCCCTGGGCCGCGACGGTGTGAGACCGCGTCGGGAAGACCTTGGTCACGCAGGCGGTGTGCAGCCCCTGCTCGGCCATGCCAAGCGTTGCGCGCAGGCCCGCGCCACCGGCACCGACAACCACGACGTCATATTCATGCGTCTCGTATTGGTATGCAGCCGTCATTTCCGTCTTTCCTTACCGCATCTCTTGCAGGGCAACCCCATCCGGGCAGCCGCTTACAGCGCCAGTTTAACCAGAGCGAAAAGCCCCACCACAATCAGCGCCCAGGCGAGGCCCGTCACCGCGACCAGCGCCAGTTTCGCCTTTGCGCCATGCACATAGTCAATGATCGCCTCTTCGGCCTCGGCCTTGCAATGCAGCGTCACCACGATCAGCGTCAGCCCGGTGATGATCGCAGGCCAGGGCCGCGAGAAATAGGCCAGGACACCTTCATGCGTGCGGCCAAGGCCATAGCCGAAGGTAAACACAAACAGCGGCACCAGCACGACCAGCAACACCGAGCTGATCAGCATATTCCAGTGATGATGGGTGCCGGCCCGGGCGGATCCAAGGCCATCAGCGGCTTTGCGGTCGGTGATGAAACGCATCTCTTGTCCTCCCTCAGACCACAAGCACGGTGACGATGGTCAGGATCGTGGCCCCGATGAACATCGACCAGCCCATGATCTCATTGGCCTTCACCTCGATGAAATAGCCCAGATCCCAGATCACGTGGCGCAGGCGGCCAAGCGCGTGATACCAGATCGCCCAGGCCGCCAGCGTCATGATGATATCGCCGATCACCGAGGTCAGGAGCCAGTTGACACAGTCAAAAGCCGCAGGCGAGGTCACCGCCGCCACCAGCCAGGCCACGACCAGAATGATCGTCCCCAGGGTCGCTATGCCGGTGATCCGCACCATGATCGAGGAAATCGAGGTCATCTGCGGCCGGTAATACGGGCCGATCATGAACGGAGAAAGAGGTCGCTGGACCTGTTTCGGTGCAGACATCGCTTGTCCCTTCGTCGCTGGCTTGCCCCGCACGGGACCCGGCCGGAGGCGGGTTTCGCGATGGAGCGCGCTTCGATATGCCAATCGTCATATCGCTTTTATCACCCAAGTCACCGGGGGCAATGCTGCAAACGCGTCCTGTTCCCGCTAACCCCACAAGTTTTTCGCGAGTTTGTGATCACGATTTTGAAAACCGTGATCACATCAGTGATCACGGGGAATAACCTGGTGTTTTATTCAGATATTATGGGCAAGCATTTAAGGGGGGCCGTCGTCGGCCCCCGCCGTCTCATCCTGCCATCTCTCGCTGCCGCGCCTGGTATCAGCGGGTCAGGAGCGTCGTATTCCAGGCCAGTTCCAGCCGGAAGTAATCGTCATAGGCCTCACCGTTATAGTAGCGCAGGCCAAGGCTGACCTCATCGCTGATCGCATAGGATCCGCCGATCTCCCATTCGGCATAAGTGCCGAAACCTTCGTCATTTTTGCCCCAGGAGACGTCAAAGCCAAAGCGGTCCCCCGCCGCCAGTGCCGCCGTCAGATAGGCGCTGCCATTGCCGCTCTCCGGCTGGGTGTAAAGCTCGGTGCCGATGGAGAATGTATCCGTCAGCGCATAGTCGAGAACGAGGCCCAGCTCGCCATAATCGGCATCATCCACATCCGGGTAGATGTAGTAATAATAGTTGGCATCATAGCTCAGCCGCCCGGCCTCGCCGCGATAGCCGACATAAAGATCGACCTCGTTGTAATCTTCCCAGTTGGTGACCTCGGCCCAGATCCCCGCATAAGCGCCACTGTAATCCAGTTCGAGATAGGCGTTCAGATCGGATTTCGACGGGCCGTCATCATTCTTGGTGTAATATTGCAGCGCGGTGCCGCTGTAGAGCGACAGATCCTGCGCGGCAGCTGCAGTGGTGAAAAGACACAGACAAAAACATGCGGCCCCTGCGAGTTTCCCCGGGCCATCAATAACGCGTTCCGACATCGTCATGACTCCTTGCTTGAGCTTGCCCTCACAGCCTGGAATCGCTTGCACCTTTCATGCAAGACTTGTTTTACAACCGTACAACAAGAAACTGAACAAGTGTATAACAGGGCACAGAAGCCCGGATTTCGGGCGGCTGTGCCACAGTCAATTGCGTCAGAGCGGCACCAGCGCCCAGTAATCCAGATCGAGCAACACCTCGGGCTGGTATTTGCCGTCCTCGCCTTTCAGTGCGAAAGGAGCCGCGCCCTGTTTTACGGCGACGAGACGCAGCCGGAGCGCCCCGACCCCCGGTGCAGGAGTTTCCGCCCGATCGAGCACCTCGGACCAGGCCCTGACCGTATCGCCCGAGAAACAGGGATTCGCATGGGCGCCGGCATTCAGCGCCACGATCATCTGGGCATTGGCGAGCCCGTTGAACGAAAGCGCCCGCGCCAGGCTGATCACATGCCCGCCATAGATCAGCCGCCGCCCGTCTTCACGATTGGTCGCATCGAAATGCACTTTCGCGGTATTCTGCCAGAGACGCGTCGCGAGCATATGCTCGGCCTCTTCGACAGTGACGCCGTCGACATGGTCGATCTTCTCGCCGACCGCGTAATCTCCCCAGCGATGCGGCTCGCCCGCCAGACCAAAATCGTAGCGGCTGAAATCAAGCCCGGCCGGCACCACCAATTCCGCGGCCGGCACCACCTTGCGCAAATCCGGGACCACCGGCTCGGGCGCAGGCACATCCCGCGCCTTTTTCACCATCACCCAGCGGACATAGTCCAGGACCACCTCGCCATGCTGGTTCTGCCCGCGCGTGCGCACATAGACCACGCCGGACTTGCCGTTGGAATTTTCCTTCAGCCCGATCACCTCGGATTCGGACCTGATCGTATCGCCCGGCCAGACCGGCAACAGCCAGCGCCCCTCGGCATAGCCCAGATTGGCCACCGCATTCAGCGAGATATCGGGCACCGTCTTGCCGAAGACCGTATGAAACGCGATCAGATCATCCAGCGGGCTCGCCGCCAGCCCCGAAGCCCGCGCAAATTCATCCGAGGAATAAAGCGCGCCCCGCGCCGGATAGAGCGCATGATAAAGCGCCCGCTCGCCCCCCGACACCGTACGCGGCACCGCATGGCGGATCACCTCGCCCATACGGTAATCCTCGAAAAACCGCCCCGGATTGGTCTTCATGCCTCTTCCCCCAATGCCGCAAGAAAGGCGCTAAGGCCCTTCTTCCTGACCAAAATACTGCGGGGAAGTCTGCCCGAGGCAGACGGGGGCAGTGCCCCCTTCCCCGGTCTCTATTGCTCGCCGAGCTTCAGATCCGGCGAATATTCCCCCGGCACCTCTTTGATCACCGCCTGGCCGCAGCGCATCACCCCGTTCGAGGCGTCAAACGCATAGCTCGGCTCGCCATAAAGCTCCCACCCTTTCGCCAGCGCGGCCGAAACCTTGTGGCAAAAGGCGGAAGTGTCATCGCCGGTCAGAAAGCGGTAAAGTCTCATCAGATCACCCGAATACAGCATAGCCGAGCGCGTAATGCGCCGCGGCAATCGCGCCATAGACCACCAGAGTGCCGAGAATGGCAATCACCTCCATGCGCGCAGGGCTTTTGCCGGGGCGGGGCTCCGGCCGCTGCCATGGCCCCGTCCGGTTGATCGCCAGCATCTGCAACAGCGCCCAGATCCCGATGCCGCCAAACAGCACGAAAGACGGCGTGTCGCCATTCACGAGGATATGCGCGAAGGTCCAGATCACCACGCCCCAGAGCATCGGATGCCGGATCATCCGCCCGGCTTTCGTCTTCATCCCCGCTGCTGCGAAGAGATAGACCGAGACCAGCATCAGGAGGTTGTTGATCCCGGTCGTCATCGGGTCACGACCCCAGTAAAACTCACCCTCCGCCGCGCGGTAGCCAAAGACCATCAGCGCCGTCGCGGTCAATGAGATCAGCCCCATCCCGGCCCTGCCACCAAGCCGGTCCCGAAGGCCCGGCGCGATCCGGCCCATTAGATGGGCGAGGCTCCACAAAAGCACTCCGAGGGTAAGGATGATCATGGCGCGGGCTCCGATTCGGCTGGCAATAAAAGGGTCAGGCAGGTTTCGCCCGATCAGCCGGCAAGCGCCAGCGCCCCGATCGCCGCAGCCCTGATTGCGGCATCCTTCTCCAAAAGCGCCCGCGCGGTCACGATATGCAGGTTCTCGACGATGCGGCCATCAACCACCGCAACACCGCCACCCGCGGCCATGACCTCATCAAAGGCCGCGATCTGGCGGCGGGCAAGATCAAGCTCGGCCTCTGACGGCGCGAAAGCGGCATTGGCGATGTCGAGCTGTGCCGGATGGATCAGCGTCTTGCCATCAAAGCCCATATCACGGCCCTGCTCGCATTCCGCCCGCAGGCCTTCGTCATCCCTGAACGCATTATAGACGCCATCGACGATGGTCAGCCCATAGGCGCGCGCGGCCAGCAGGCAAAGCCCCAGCCCCGCCTGCATCGGCAGACGGTCGGGGCGGAAACGGCTCCCGAGCTCTTTTGCCAGGTCATTGGTGCCCATGACCATGCCGCGCAATTGCGGATGCGCCGCAATCGCCGCCGCGTTCAGCATACCCGCACAAGTCTCCATCATCGCCCAGAGGCTGACACCCGGTGCGACGGCAGCCACCGCATCAAGATCGGCGGGCGTGCTCACTTTTGGCACCAGCAGCGCGTCGATCTTCGCCCCGGCCGCGATTGCGCGCGCCATAGCCGCCGCATCTTCGCGCCCCCATTCAGTGTCGAACCCGTTGATCCGCACGAGTTTCAGCCGGGTGCCATAGTCGGCCTCCGCCAGCACCCGCGCCAGCAGGTCGCGCGCGGCGGGCTTTTCCTCGGGCGCGACCGCATCCTCCAGATCGAAGATGATCGCGTCACAGGCCAGATCCCGCGCCTTTTCCAGCGCCCGCTCGCGCGAGGCAGGGATATAGAGAACCGAACGGCAGGGCTGAGCCGGCTGCAAGAGGGACATGGCGGGCCTCCATGGCAATAATCTTGCGTGTCAAAGCACAAAATTGGCACATTCAGCAAGCCATGAAATGCCGCATCGCAGAAACTATTTCTGCATCTTCAGATCTCCGGCACCGGTTTCTGCCACGGCCTTCTGTTCTCATGCCCTGGCGAAAACACGCCGCAGTGACCTTGTGTGAACCTGCTCCGGGGGAACCAGAGGCAGCGTCGCGTGTTTTCCCTGCACTGAGACGCTCAGGTTACACCCAGTCAAAGGAGTTCAGTATGAGCAGCACCGGTGACAAGATCAAAGGTCTCACCAATGAAGCGGTGGGAAATGTGAAACAGGCCGTGGGCAAGGCAACCGGCAATGACCGGCTGCGGGCCGAAGGTGCCGCCCAGGAATTGAAAGGCGAAGCGCAGCAGGCGCTTGGCAAGACGAAAGACGCAGTGAAGAAGGCGGTCGACAAGGCCTGACCTGACCTTGCGGACAGGCCCTGACTGATACGGGCTCCGATACGCGCAAAAACACAGGGTCGCCGTCTGGCGGCCCTGTTTTCGTTCCGGGCATCACATTTTGCAGCTCAGAAGATCCCGCGTGCGCCGTCCCAGAGCAGTTTCAGCGAGATCAGCAGCAGCGACAGGTCACGATGCGGAAAAAGGCTTTCGCCGGCAGTATTCTGACCAGCCATACCCCGACAAAGACCGAGGCCACAGCCGGCGCCATCAGCAGCGCAGAAATCCTGAGATTGGCCGGGTTCAGCTGGCCCAGCATCCCGTAGGGAATCAGCTTCACCGCATTGATCACCGCGAATCCGATGGTCGAGGTGCCGGCAAACACCGCCTTTTCCAGCCGCAGGGGCAGGGTATAGACCTGCCAGGGCGGCGCACCGGAATGGCTGACGAAACTGGTGAAACCGGTGATCAGCCCCCAGAACAGCCCTGGCCCCGGCTTTGGATCCCGCGGCGGGCCATCGGCCGGACGCCGCAGCAGCAGATTAAGGCTGAAGACAAGTCCGATGGCCCCGATCAGCGCTGTCACCGCCGCCTCCGGCACCAGCGAGGCCGTCAGCCCGCCAACCGCGACCCCCACAATCGCACCGGGCAGCAGATAAAGCAGCACCTTGCGGTCAAAGGCATGGCGATACGCCCAGAGCCCGAACATGTCCGAGACCACATAGACCGGCAGCAGAATCCCCGCCGCCAGCACCGGCGAGATCTGCAGCGCCATCACCGGCACCGCCAGAATCCCGATTGCCGGCAACCCGCCTTTTGACAGCCCGACCAGCGCTGCGGCCGTCACCGCAAGCAGCCAGAACCCAAGTTCTTCCATCCCGAAACCCCGTTACCGCTAACCCGACCGCTACTCCCGTGGCGTGGCAGACGGAAGCGTCGATTTTTCGGCATACAATGGCATACTGCAAATCGGAGCCGCTGGACAGATGCCCATTAAGGGACTACGCCTCCCGCGACCCCATCAACGGAGACCATCCCAATGGCACGACCCAGGATTGCCCTTATCGGTGCAGGCCAGATCGGCGGCACCCTCGCCCATCTCGTCGCCACCAAGGAACTCGGCGACGTCATCCTGTTCGACATCGCTGAAGGCACCCCCCAGGGCAAAGCACTTGATCTGGCACAATGCGGCCCGGTCGCTGGCTTTGACGTGGCGCTCAAAGGCGCGAATTCCTACGAAGATATTGCCGGCGCCGATGTCTGCATCGTGACCGCGGGCGTGCCGCGCAAGCCCGGCATGTCGCGCGATGACCTGCTGGGCATCAATCTCAAAGTCATGAAATCGGTCGGCGAAGGCATCGCCAAATACGCCCCGAACGCCTTCGTGATCTGCATCACCAATCCGCTTGACGCGATGGTCTGGGCTTTGCGCGAATTCTCGGGCCTGCCGCATGAGAAAGTCGTCGGCATGGCCGGCGTGCTTGATTCGGCGCGCTTCCGCCACTTCCTCTCGCTCGAATTCAACGTCTCGATGCGCGACGTTTCGGCCTTCGTGCTGGGCGGTCATGGCGACACGATGGTACCGCTGACCCGTTACTCGACCGTCGCGGGCATCCCGCTGCCGGATCTGGTCGCCATGGGCTGGACCACCCAGGAAAAGCTCGACGCCATCGTCCAGCGCACCCGTGACGGCGGCGCCGAAATCGTTGGCCTGCTGAAAACCGGATCGGCCTTCTACGCGCCCGCCACCTCGGCGATCGAAATGGCCGAAGCCTATCTGAAAGACCAGAAGCGCGTCCTCCCGGCCGCTGCCTTCGTCAAAGGCGCCTACGGGCTTGACGGGATCTATGTCGGCGTGCCGACCGTGATCGGCGCCGGCGGCATCGAGAAAGTGGTCGAGATCAAGCTGAACGCGGATGAGCAGGCGATGCTCGATAAATCCATCGACGCGGTCAAAGGTCTCGTGACCGCCTGCAAGGGAATCGATCCCTCGCTGAACTGAGGTTCTTCACCAGTGACTCCACCCGCGCGCGTCTCCTCATCGGGGCGCGCGCTTTTCTTTATGCGGGCATCAGGCCAGGATCACCGCCAGAGCAAAGGCGGAGACAGCGATGAACTGGATGGCGGCGGATTACGCCTCGCTTCTGTGGTGGCTCGATATGACCGGCACTTATGTCTTCGGCCTGTCCGGCGGCATGCTGGCCGTGCGCCGCCAGCTTGATCTCTTCGGCGTTATCGTGCTGGCCACGGCCGCCGCCACGGCGGGCGGCGCAATCCGCGATATGGCCATCGGCGACCAGCCGGCCGCGGTGCTGCGCGACCCGTCCTATCTCGTGGTGACGCTCATCGCGGGGCTGACGGCCTTCTTCTTCCACCGCCTGATCGAGCGTGCCTCGAAACCGGTGATGCTGCTGGACGCGCTTGGCCTTGGCACCTTCACGGTGGCAGGCACCCAGAAGGCCCTGATATTCGGCCTCCCCCCCGCAAGCGCCTGCATGATCGGCGTGCTGACCGCTGTCGGAGGCGGTGTGATTCGCGACCTTTTGGTGTCTGAGATCCCCCGCGTGCTGCGCGAGGATATCTACGCGGTCGCCGCCATTATCGGCGCGGGCCTCGTGATCCTTGGCGATCATCTCGGCTGGCCGCCTTTGATCACCACCGCCCTGGCCCTGACCGCCACCTTCGCGATCCGTGTCCTTTCGGTGTGGCTCGGCCTCAGGATCCCGCGCGCGCCCTGACCAGCTGCGACCTCGCCTCTTGCCCCGCCGCCCCCTTTGCGTCATGCCACATGAAACGACAAGGAGCCCGCCATGGACTATTCCAAATCCGGCAATCCCAAAAACGCCAAAGACACCCAGCATGCCCTGGACCTGCCCCGTCGCGGCGCCCCGAAAGACAAGGCCGCCGCCGAAAAGAAGGCTGCCCTGCTTGAGCGGATGAAATCCGCCGCCGCCGCCCGCAAAAAAACCTGAAATTTCATCTGTCCCTAAATATCCCGGGGGAGGCTGCCAGAGGCAGACGGGGGCAGCGCCCCCACCCGGCCAGAACCCAGGCACCCGCATGTCCAGCCTTATCACCGAGCTTGAACACCGCCTGACCCGCTACTGTGCCATCGACAGCCAGAGCGACCCGGCCAGCCCCTCGCAGCCCTCGACCGCCATCCAGCTGAACATGGCCCGGCTTCTTCAGACCGAACTCGCAGAGATCGGCGCAACCGATATCCGCGTCACCGAATATGGCGCCGTGCTGGCGACCATCCCGGCCACGGCCCCCGGCCCGGTGATTGCCTTCCTCGCCCATATGGACACCGCCCCCCAGTTCAACGCGACCGGGGTAAAACCGCGCGTCATCCGGGGCTATAATGGCGGCGAGATCACCTTCCCCGACAATCCGGCACTGATCCTCTCGCCCGAAACCTCGGCCGGCCTCGCCACTCGCCAGGGCCATGACATCGTCACCGCCTCGGGCACCACGCTGCTGGGCGCCGATGACAAGGCCGGCATCGCCATCATCATGGCCGCTGCCCGCCGCCTGATTGCGGACAGGCCCGCCCATCCCGAAATCCGCCTCACTTTCACCCCCGATGAAGAGATCGGCCGCGGCGTCGATCCGCGCCTGCCGAAAGACATCGGCGCTGATTTCGCCTTCACCTTCGATGGCGCCAATCCCGGCGAGATCGAATATGAAAGCTTCTCGGCCGATGGCGCCGAAGTCACGATCAAAGGCGTCTCGATCCATCCCGGCTGGGCCAAAGGCAAAATGGTCAATGCGATCCACCTTGCCGCAAAACTGATCTCTTTCCTGCCGCAAGCCACAATGCAGCCCGAAGTGACCGAAGGCCGCGAGGGCTTCATCCATGCGGTCGGGATGACCGGCGGCTCCTCGGAAATGGTGATCCATTTCATCCTGCGCGATTTCGAACGCGACGGGCTGACGGCCAAAGGCGAGATGCTGACCCGCGCCTGCGAGGCCCTCGCGCTGACCGAGCCCCGCGCGGAAGTCACCTGCAGAATCAGCCCGCAATACCGCAATATGCGCTACTGGCTCGAGACCGACATGACGCCTGTCGATCTCGCCCGCGCCGCCGCCCGCGATATCGGCCTTGATCCGGTCTCGGTCCCGATCCGGGGCGGCACCGATGGCTCAAGGCTGACCGAGCTTGGCCTGCCCTGCCCCAACCTCTTCACCGGAATGCAGGAAATCCACGGGCCGCGCGAATGGGTCAGCCTCCAGGACATGGCGCAGGCCGTCGCCCTGATGCAGGGCATCGCCACCCGCGCGGCCACAGGCACATGACCCTTGCCTCGCCCTATCTTAAGCCCGGTTTCTACGAGGATGCGCTGACGCGCGGCAAACACCGCGACATCGTCGGCGGCCGCTGGGAAGAAACCGCGCTGCATCAGATGCAGGTGATCCTTGATGAGGGGCTCACGCGGCAGGACCGTTTCCTCGATATCGGCTGCGGTTGCCTGCGGCTTGGTCATATGCTGGTGCCCTGGCTCGACCCCGGCCATTACTGGGGCACTGATGCCTCCCGCGCGCTGATGTTGCGCGGCCATACGGACGAGCTGACGCCCGAAGCCCGATCACGCCTGCCCGAAGAACACCTGATTGAGGACAGCGCCTTCTGCTTCCCGGGCCTGCCGGAAACCATCACCTTCGCGCTGTGCTGGGGCGTCTTTACCCATTTGCCCGCCGCCCCCCTGCTGCCTGCGCTGAAATCCCTGCGGCATAGCTTCCCCGCGCTGCGCAAGCTTATGCTGACCGTCTTCCTCGCACCCGATGATCATGCCGGCCCCTTCCGCCAGCGCGACGGCGTGGTAACCCATCCAAACCGCCCGCCCTGGCATCGCAGCAGCGCCGATATCGCAGCAGATGCTGAGGCGGCTGGTTTTTCGATCCGCTGGCGGGAAGACCTGTTGCCCCGCGGCCAGGCCCTCGCAGTGCTCGAACCCCGCCGCTCCTGACATCTGAGGAAGCCTCCGGCGGGGATATTTAAAGACAGATGAAATCGGCATGCGCGCTTCGCCTTTTCATCTGTCCTCAAATATCCCCGGGGTGAGCGGCATAGCCGCGAGGGGCCGGGCCCCCTCTCTTTACAACGTTGGGAATTCCGCACCCCGGGTGGCCTGCAGCACCTCTTGACCGCCCCCTCCCCCCTCCGCATCCTTTCCCCGCCATACCGGAGGGTCCCATGCGTCGTTTTCTTTGTGCCACCCTGCTTTCGCTGATGCCCGGCCTCGCCTTTGCCGGGCCACTCGATCTGTCGCATGAGATCCGCGACAAGGGGATCCAGGCCACGCAGTCCCGGCTTGCGGCGCTGAACGCGCCGACCGGGGAAGAGGCTTTTGCTCTGGCCGGGTTGCGCTTCCTCGGCGCGGTCGAACAGGCGCTGCAACTCCGGTGGCAGGTGGGGCTCGAGGCGGACTGGTCGGAGCTTCCGATCCTGCGCCTGCCGATCCCGCCCAATCCGGAGGCGCGCGAGATGCAGGGCCAGGACATCACCACCCTGATCGCCGGTGTCACCACGGGAATGGACGAGGCCCGTGCTGCCCTTGGCCAGGTCGGAAACCGCGATTTCGGGCTCGAGATCGATCTTGCCGATCTCTGGTTCGACATCAACGCGAATGGGCAGCGCGATCCCGGCGAAGCCATTGCGGATGTCGCGGTCGAGGCGCTTGGCCTGTGGGGCATGGCGCCCGAACCCGGCCAGATCGTCATCCGTTTCGACGGCTCCGATGCCGCCTGGCTCACGGCCTATACGCATCTGATTTCCGGGACGGCCACGGTCTTCCAGGCCTATGATCCCGGCCCGGCGACCGACCGCATCCTGCAATCGACCCGCGACATGCATGCGCTTTGGGGAGAGACCCCGCCGCCCAACGCCTGGGATATGATGTTTGGCAAGCAGGTCGACCGGGTCACGATCATCCTCCAGGCCCTGGCGCAGGAGCCGGATGCCGCCCTTGCCGCCAAAGCCCATGGCCATTTCCTCGCGATGATCGAGGAGAACCGCCGCTTCTGGTCGCTGGTCGAGGCTGAGACCGATAATGACCGCGAATGGATCCCGAATGAAAAGCAGGTCTCTGCGCTTGGGCTCCAGTTGCCGCCGGGCACCGGCGCACAATGGCAGGCGGTGCTGGCGGATGCCGAAAAGCTCCTGAAAGGCGAAATCCTGATGCCGCATTGGCGCTATGGGGCCGAGGCCGGGATCAGCCTGAAAAAGCTGTTCGAGGCGCCGCCGAAAGTGGATCTGATCGGGATGATCCAGGGCGAAGCTTTGCTGCCCTATGCTGAGAAAGGCGTGGTGATGTCGGGCCAGGCCTGGTCGGATTTTGAGCGGCTGATGCAGGGCGATGCCGTGCTTTTCGCGGTACTGTTCAACTGATGCCGCTAACACGAATCACGCGGCCTCCTGCTCTGTCACGCCCTTGATTCCTGCCAGTTGCAACAAATGTGATCACGGCTTAAAATCTGTGATCACAGCCAGAAAATTCGTGATCACAAAGCGCGGATTTTCGCCTTATATCCCGGATGCGGGGCGGATAGGATTGGCCAGGCCGGATGATCCGTGCCAGAACTGCGCCAGATCATCACCGAATACGGGAATACGGCCCCATGAACATCCACGAATATCAGGCCAAGGCACTTCTCCGGTCCTATGGCATCCCGGTTTCCGATGGGCGTGTCGTCCTGAAAGCGGAAGACGCCAAGACCGCCGCAGGCGAGCTGGACGGGCCGCTCTGGGTCGTGAAATCGCAGATCCATGCCGGCGGGCGCGGCAAGGGCAAATTCGTGGAGCCGGAAGCCGGCGACAAGGGCGGTGTGCGCCTGGCGAAATCGGTGGAAGAAGCCGCTGAATTCGCGCGTCAGATGCTGGGCCGCACGCTGGTCACGATCCAGACCGGCCCGGCCGGCAAACAGGTCAACCGCATCTATATCGAAGACGGTTCCGACATCGAGCGCGAGCTGTATCTTGCGCTGCTGATCGACCGCCAGACCTCGCGCATTTCGATCGTGGCCTCGACCGAAGGCGGCATGGATATCGAAGAGGTCGCCCATTCGACCCCGGAAAAAATTCACACCATCACCGTCGATCCGGCCACCGGGCTGCAGGATTTCCACGGCCGCCGCGTCGCCTTCGCGCTTGGCCTGAAGGGCGCCCAGGTCAAGCAGGCCGTCGGCATCGTGAAGAACCTCTATAAGCTCTTCATCGACAAAGACATGGATATGCTCGAGATCAACCCGCTGGTCGTGATGACCGACGGCAATCTCAAGCTGCTTGATGCCAAGATGGGCTTTGACGGCAATGCGATCTACCGCCATGCCGATATCGCCGCGCTGCGCGACGAATCCGAGGAAGATCCGAAAGAGCTTGAGGCGTCGAAATTCGACCTGAACTATATCGCGCTGGATGGCGAAATCGGCTGCATGGTGAATGGCGCAGGCCTTGCCATGGCGACGATGGACATCATCAAGCTTTACGGCGCGGAACCGGCGAACTTCCTCGATGTCGGCGGCGGCGCCACCAAAGAGAAAGTGACCGAGGCCTTCAAGATCATCACCTCGGATCCGAACGTCAAAGGCATCCTTGTGAATATCTTCGGTGGTATCATGCGCTGCGACATCATCGCCGAGGGCGTGATCGCGGCTGTGAAGGAAGTCGGGCTGAAAGTTCCGCTGGTAGTGCGTCTTGAAGGCACCAATGTCGATCTCGGCAAGAAGATCATCAATGACAGCGGTCTCAATGTGATCGCCGCCGATGATCTGTCGGATGCCGCAGAAAAGATCGTCAAGGCCGTCAAAGGCTGATCCCGATGCGCGTGATGGCCCGTAACCTTGCCCTTTGCGCCGCTGCCTGCGCCGGCGCCCCGGCTTTCGCCGGGGCCACGCTGGACGCATCGCTGGGCAAAATGGGCTCGGGCCATCCGGGCGGGGAACGCGATGCGGCCTATGCCGCCTGTATCCTCTATGGTCGCGACCAGACCAGGCTGATCGCCGGTTTCGACAAGGCGGGCTGGGAACGGCAGGACCATGAGGATGAGGGCAGCTGGTCTTACAACCCTCCGGGCCAGGCTGAGACACTCTGGGTGATGCTTTATGCGGATCACCCCTCTTGCAGCGTCGTGGATCTGACGACCGGCACCGGGGTCGCCGGCGCGCTTGTCGGGGAAATGCTTGCGGCTGATGCGTTCACCGTCACGCCCGGCGCGCCCGGAGCAGAGGGCGAATGCGGCAAGGACAGCGTGACTTCCGCCCTGCCCGGATCCCCTCTGACGCTTCAGGTGATCTCCGGCGAGGATTATTCCGACTGCAACTCGGACAGCGCGTCTGTCGTCATAATCGACCTGGAGGAATGAGCCCCGCCATGATCCGCTGTCTCCTCGCTTTCACACTGCTTCTCGCCCCGGTGGCCCGGCCTGCACTGGCCGAAAACACGACGCCCGCTGCGGCGCTCGCGACCTCTCAGGGCGAGGATCTTTTGCAGGCCGCCTATGCCACCTGCCTCTCGCTTGGCGGCGCCGGCAATCAGGCGACCGAGGCATTCCGGGCTGCGGGCTGGGATGTCGCAACCGATGACGAGGCCGGTTTCTCTGAAATCGCCGGGCCCGAAGAAATCTATGCCCTGACCTGGAGCGATGGCGGCTATTGCCTCGTGCAATCCGAAACCATCGGTTCTGACCGGGCGGCGGCGCTTTTGTCAGCGGTGATCGCAGCGGCGGGGCAGACGGCGGTGGAAGAAACAGGCGAAGACGGCTGTCTCTCGTTCGACCTGCAGGAGGATGGCCTGCGGGCCGAGGTCACCTCTTCGGGCAATGACCCCGTCTGTACGCCTGCGGATACCAGTGGCGTGAGTTTCATGTGGGCCCAGACCGAATAGCGGCCCTGCGGGTAAGGACCCGCAGAATGCGTTTACAGTAAGGAAGCAATCAGATGCGCATCAGACTGACCGTGCCTGCTCTCGTTCTTCTGTCCGCCCTTGCGGCGTGCAGCGGCGGTTACGCGACGCCGGAGAACGACCCCATCACCGTCTGCCAGGAGCAGGCCGAGATGGCAAAGGCTGGCCGTGTCGACGGGCGCGAGATCATCATCACCTGCCCGACCCGCGACAGCCGCACGGCCACAGGCAACAGCTATGATGCGAAATACCAAATGTATCAGGCGGGCAATGCCGCCATGATCGCGGTCGGCACCGCAAAGTAATCCCGGCCTCAGGCGGGTCGGGAAAAGGCGAAGAACATGCGTCATCCTGGCCCGTCCAGGCCGACATCTGCAAAAAGTTACCTTCAAGGAGGCCCGGATGGCCGTTCTGATCAACAATACCACCAAGGTCATCTGCCAGGGCATCACCGGCTCGCAGGGCACCTTCCACACCGAGCAGGCGATTGCCTATGGCACGAAAATGGTTGGCGGTGTGACCCCGGGCAAAGGTGGATCAAGCCATCTCGGCCTGCCGGTTTTCGACTCGGTGCATGATGCGGTCGAAAAGACCGGCGCCGATGCAACCGTGATCTATGTGCCGCCGCCCTTCGCAGCAGATTCGATCCTCGAGGCCATCGATGCCGAGATCCCGCTGATCGTCGCGATCACCGAGGGCATCCCGGTTCTCGACATGATGAAGGTCAAGCGCGCGCTGATTAATTCAAAATCGCGCCTGATCGGGCCGAACTGCCCCGGCGTCATGACGCCGTCGCAATGCAAAATCGGCATCATGCCCGGGAATATCTTCTCGGTCGGCTCGGTCGGTGTTGTTTCGCGTTCGGGCACGCTTACCTATGAAGCGGTGAAGCAGACCACCGATGTCGGCCTCGGCCAGTCTTCGGCTGTCGGCATCGGCGGCGACCCGATCAAGGGCACCGAGCATATTGACGTTTTGGAAATGTTCCTCGCGGATCCTGAGACCCATTCGATCATCATGATCGGCGAAATCGGCGGCTCTGCCGAGGAAGAGGCTGCGCAATTCCTGGCAGACGAGAAGAAAAAAGGCCGCTGGAAGCCGACCGCCGGCTTCATCGCGGGGCGCACCGCCCCTCCGGGCCGCCGCATGGGCCATGCCGGTGCCATCGTGGCAGGCGGCAAGGGCGATGCGGAATCGAAAATCGAAGCCATGCTGAGCGCAGGCATCGTGGTGGCAGACAGCCCCGCAACGCTGGGCGAAGCCGTGCTGAAAGCGATCAAGGGCTGAGTGACGTGGCCATCTGGCGACAGACCTTCCTGACACTGCCCGGGGTGGCGCTTTTCAGCGCCGCCCTTACGGCGTCTGATATCAGTGCCGCAGAAATTGCCTTTGGGGATATCGCACCTCTGGGCAAACCTTGCGTCATGATCAGCGACAGCGCCGAGGCCTATGCTGCCGCGCTGCGTCGGGAAGGCTGGTCAGATGCCGATGGGGACAATCGCGCCCGCGCGCAGCGGCAGATTATCGAAAAGATGCGCGTCTCGGCCTTCCTGAACGGTGCGTCCATGACCACGGATGCCTATGAAAAACTGTTCGGCGAGAACAGCGATCTGACGGGATTGGCCTTTCAGGGCGATCGCTTCCCTCCCTACTTCGAGGATGCTGTTTTTCTCATGCGCGGCGATGACGCCGCCGCGGTTTTCGTGACCGAAACGGCCGATACGGTTGCCGCCTCGTGCTTATTCGCGGGAACCGCAATTCAGGACATCTCAGACAGGCTTTCCCAGGCCGATGCGGGGCCAGGCCCGGCGCCCGCCTGGTCGGCTTTCATTCATGCTGTCGATGTTTTCATGCTCGATGAGAAAACCCCGGTTTTCTTTGACTGGAATGAACTGCCGCGCCCCGAGGGCGCAACCGCGACAGCGAAGGGCAATCTGACGCTGCTCGTATTCACCAGCTTTCCAAAACCCGCCGGGGCGTAGCTGTCATGCCCCGTTGTCACCCCTTGTTGTCCCTGGGATCGAGGATCCTGCCATGACCGACCAGTCTCCGACCGCTGCCTTCAACGCCTCGTCCTTCCTCGACGGGGCCAATGCCGATTATGTCGACCAGCTTCAGGCGCGTTATGCGGCTGACCCGAATTCGGTCGATGCCGCCTGGGCGGAATTCTTCCGCGCGCTTGGTGACAGCGAGGCCGATGCGAGAAAGGCCGCCGCCGGCCCGTCCTGGGCGCGCGCCGACTGGCCGCCGCAGCCGGTGGACGATCTGACCGCCGCGCTGACCGGCGAATGGCCGGCGCCTCAGGCGAAAGACGCGAAAGCAGCGGGATCAAAAATCGCGGCCAAAGCACAGGATCAGGGCGTCAATCTGACCGAGGCCCAGCTGCAACGCGCCGTGATCGACTCGATCCGCGCGCTGATGATCATCCGCGCCTACCGGATCCGCGGCCACCTCGCCGCCGATCTCGACCCGCTGAACATGCGCGATGAGAGCAACCATCCCGAGCTTGACCCGGCCTCTTACGGGTTCTCCGAGGCCGATCTCGACCGCCCGATCTTCCTCGATAACGTGCTCGGGCTGACCCATGCCTCGATGCGCCAGATCACCGACATCCTGAAACGCACCTATTGTGGCACTTTCGCGCTGCAATACATGCATATCTCGAACCCAGAGGAATCGGCCTGGCTGAAAGAGCGGATCGAGGGTTACGGCAAAGAAATCGCCTTCACCCGCGAGGGCCGCCGCGCCATCCTCAATAAGCTGGTCGAGGCCGAGGGCTACGAGAAATTCCTCCATGTGAAATATATGGGTACCAAGCGCTTCGGCCTTGATGGCGGCGAGGCGCTGATCCCCGCGATGGAGCAGATCATCAAGCGCGGTGGTCAGCTGGGTGTGAAAGACATCGTCATCGGCATGCCGCATCGGGGACGTCTGAACATTCTCGCCAATGTGCTGGCGAAGCCCTACCGCGCCATCTTCAACGAATTCCAGGGCGGCAGCTTCAAGCCAGAAGATGTCGACGGCTCGGGCGATGTGAAATATCACCTCGGCGCGTCTTCGGACCGGACGTTTGACGGCAACACCGTCCACCTCTCGCTGACCGCGAACCCCTCGCATCTGGAGGCCGTGAACCCGGTTGTCCTCGGCAAGGTCCGCGCCAAGCAAGACCAGCTGAATGATGTGGCCGAGCGGGTGGCCGTGCTGCCGATTCTGCTGCATGGCGACGCGGCTTTCGCGGGCCAGGGCGTGGTGGCGGAATGTCTGCAGCTTTCCGGCATTCGCGGTCACCGCACCGGCGGCTGTATCCATATCATTGTGAACAACCAGATCGGGTTTACCACGGCGCCGCATTTCTCGCGCACCTCGCCCTATCCGACCGATATCGCGCTGATGGTCGAGGCGCCGATCTTCCACGTCAACGGTGACGATCCCGAGGCCGTGGTCCATGCCGCCCGCATCGCGACCGAATTCCGCCAGAAGTTCCACAAGGACGTGGTTCTGGACATCTTCTGCTATCGCCGCTTTGGTCACAACGAAGGCGACGAGCCGATGTTCACCAACCCGGCGATGTATAAAAACATCCGCAAACAGAAGACCACCTTGCAGCTTTATACCGAGCGGCTGGTCAAAGACGGCCTCATCCCCGAGGGTGAGATCGAGGATATGAAAGCCGCCTTCCAGGCCCATCTGAATGAAGAGTTCGAGGCCGGTAAGGAATATAAGCCCAACAAGGCCGACTGGCTGGACGGGCGCTGGAAATCCATGAGCCGGCCAGGCGCCGACAATTACCAGCGCGGCGAGACCTGGATCAAACCGGAAACCTTCCAGGAGATCGGCACAGCGCTGACCCGCCTGCCCGAGGGCTTTGACGCCCATAAGACGATCACGCGCCTGTTCGAGGCCAAGAAGAAGATGTTCGAGACCGGCGAGGGCTTTGACTGGGCCACCGCCGAGGCGCTTGCCTTTGGCTCGCTCCAGGTCGAGGGCTTCCCGGTCCGGCTTTCGGGCCAGGATTGTACCCGCGGCACCTTCTCGCAGCGCCATTCCGGCATCGTCGATCAGACGACCGAAGAGCGCCACTATCCGCTGAACCATATTCGCGCTGGCCAGGCCCGCTATGAGGTCATCGACTCGATGCTCTCGGAATATGCGGTCCTGGGTTTTGAATATGGGTACTCGCTGTCAGAGCCGAACGCCCTGACGCTCTGGGAGGCGCAATTCGGCGATTTCGCCAATGGCGCGCAGATCATGTTCGACCAGTTCGTAAATTCGGGCGAATCGAAATGGCTGCGGATGTCGGGCCTTGTGGTGCTCTTGCCGCATGGGTTCGAGGGCCAGGGGCCGGAACACTCCTCCGCGCGTCTGGAACGCTTCCTCCAGCTTTCGGCCGAGGAAAACTGGATCGTCGCGAACTGCACCACGCCCGCGAACTATTTCCACATCCTGCGCCGCCAGCTGCATCGCGATTTCAGAAAGCCGCTGATCCTGATGACGCCGAAATCGCTGCTGCGTCACCCGATGGCGATCTCGAAGGCCGAAGATTTCACCGATGGCTCGACCTTCCACCGCGTCCTCTGGGATGACGCGCAGAAGGGCAATTCGGAAACGAAACTGCAGGCCGATGACAAGATCCGCCGCGTGGTGATCTCGTCGGGCAAGGTCTATTATGACCTGCTCGCGGAACGCGATGCGCGCGGTCTTGATGACGTCTATCTGCTGCGCCTGGAACAGATCTACCCGGTCCCGACCGTGGCCCTGCAGATCGAACTGGCACGTTTCGCCAATGCCGATTTCGTCTGGTGCCAGGAAGAGCCGAAGAACCAGGGCGCCTGGTCCTTTATCGAGCCGGAGCTGGAGCAGCTGCTGACCCGCGTGCGCGGCACCACGACCCGCGTGTCCTATGCGGGCCGCGTGGCCTCGGCCTCGCCCGCGACCGGTCTGGCCTCCCGCCACAAAGCCGAACAGACCGCTCTGGTCGCCGCCGCGCTTGCTGAATGAGTTTCCCCCCGCGCGGGCCGCGCGCGGGGAAATCGAAATCTGACTGATGCCCGCCAGACCCCGGGGGCTAAGGAGTTGAGAAGATGACTGACGTAATGGTCCCCGCACTCGGCGAATCCGTGTCCGAGGCAACCGTTTCCACCTGGTTCAAAAAGGTCGGTGACACGGTGGCCCAGGACGAGATGCTTTGCGAACTCGAAACCGACAAGGTTTCGGTCGAGGTGCCCTCGCCCGTCGCCGGCGTTCTGGTCGAGATCATCGCCCAGGAAGGTGAAACCGTCGCCGCCAATGCCCGCCTCGCCATCGTAAGCGAAGGCGCAGCCGGTGCCGCCCCCGCAGCACCTGCCGCCAAAGCCGAAGCCCCGAAAACCGCAGCTGCCGCAGTTGCGGGCAAGGATGTCGAAGATGCGCCCTCGGCCAAGAAAGCCATGGCCGAAGCCGGGCTCACCCGCGACCAGGTCCAGGCCTCCGGCAAGGATGGCCGCGTGATGAAAGAAGACGTGGCACGTGCCGTGGCCGGTGCCCCGGGGGCTGCGGCTGCCGCTGTCGCGCCAGCCCCGGCCCCCGCCGCGATCCCGCGCGCGCCTGTGCCCGCCGATGACGCCGCCCGTGAAGAGCGCGTCAAGATGACCCGCCTGCGCCAGACCATCGCGCGCCGCCTGAAAGACGCGCAGAACACCGCCGCCATGCTGACCACCTATAATGAGGTGGATATGTCGGGGATCATGCAGCTGCGGAACGAATACAAGGACCAGTTCGAGAAGAAACACGGCGTCAAGCTCGGCTTCATGTCCTTCTTCGTCAAGGCCTGCACCCATGCGCTGAAAGAAGTGCCCGAGGTCAATGCCGAGATCGACGGCACCGATGTCGTCTATAAAAACTATGTCCATATGGGCGTGGCGGTCGGGACGCCGACGGGTCTTGTCGTGCCGGTGGTGCGTGACGCCGATCAGATGGGCTTTGCCGCGATCGAGAAAAAGATCGCCGAGCTTGGCCTGCGGGCCCGCGACGGCAAGCTGACCATGGCAGAGATGCAGGGCGGCTCTTTCACCATCTCGAATGGCGGCGTCTATGGCTCGCTGATGTCCTCGCCGATCCTGAACCCGCCGCAATCCGGGATCCTCGGTATGCATAAGATCCAGGACCGCCCGGTCGTGGTCGGCGGCCAGATCGTGATCCGCCCGATGATGTATCTGGCGCTGAGCTATGATCACCGCATCGTCGACGGCAAAGGCGCCGTGACCTTCCTCGTCCGCGTCAAAGAGGCGCTGGAGGACCCGCGCCGTCTGCTGATGGATCTCTGATCCGGGCCAGGCTCCGCATAATCCTCTTGCGGCGGGCGGAACCGATCCCGGCTCTGCCCGCTATACCTGAGCACGTCCGGCACAACGCCGTCATTTTCGGGAATGGAGATCAAGAATGGAACAAGTCCTCGTCCGCACCGGCCTTGCGAGCTTTTCCGGGCATGACCCTGCCTTCGGTGATACCGGGCTGACCCAGTTGCAGATCTGGGCAGGCAATGATGGCAGCCGCCTTTTCCTGTTTTCGGTCAATGATCCCACCGCCGCCCGGGAATGGCTCAAGGCGCAACAGGCGCTTGGCCATGTCACCTCGGCAGAATTCATCAGGACAGCATGATGGCACCCGAACTCAGCGCCCTGACATGTGCCGTGCTGCTGCAGGTTGTGGCCATCGGTATTGCCGGGGCGCAGATGAACCGCGAACTCGGGCCGCGCTACAATGCCGGCCCGCGCGATCAGCCGGTGGACATGTCGCCGCTGCTGGGACGGTTGCGCCGCGCGGTCACAAACGGGTTCGAAGGGCTGGCGATGTTCGCGCCTGTGGTGCTCATCCTGGTGCTGGCGGGCAAGACCTCGCCGCTGACCGCCACCGCCGCCTGGATCTATATCGCCGCCCGCATCCTCTATATCCCGGCTTATGGGCTTGGCCTTGCGCCCTGGCGCTCGCTCATCTGGCTGGCCGGCCTGATTGCCACGCTTACGCTTGCCGGGGTCGCCCTGTTCGGCCCCGCCCCTTTGTGAAAGCGCATCCATGCAGGAAGTCGCCTCCCCGCCGTTCCTTTTTTTCTTCGGAAGCTCTGACCCGGTCTCGCTGATCGCCCTGCTGATCCAGATTCTGGCCTGACTTTCACCCGCCTACAAATATCTCCGGGGCGCGAGGATCGTTTGCGCCACCGGTTCAGGTAAACCGATGTTCGCCTGGGGCAGGCAGCCCCCGGCTTTCCGCCAGCACAAGGAAACCACCCATGGCAGATTTCGACGTTATCGTGATCGGCGGCGGCCCCGGCGGCTATGTGGCCGCGATCCATGCCGCACAACTTGGCCTGAAAACCGCCTGCGTCGAAGGGCGCGAGACCCTTGGCGGCACCTGCCTGAACATCGGCTGCATTCCGTCGAAAGCGCTGTTGAATGCCACCCACCAGCTGCACGAAGTTCATGAGAACTTTGAGAAAATGGGCCTGATGGGCGCCAATCCCAAAGTCGACTGGGAACGGATGCTGCGCTACAAGGATGACGTGGTGACCGGAAATACGAAGGGGATCGAATTCCTCTTCAAAAAGAACAAGGTGACCTGGCTGAAGGGCTGGGGCTCGATCCCTGCCGCCGGTCAGGTCAAGGTCGACGAGGAAACGCATAACGCGAAAAACATCATCATCGCCACCGGCTCGGTGCCCTCCGTTCTGCCGGGCATCACCATCGACGAACAGGTCATTGTCACCTCGACCGGCGCGCTTGCGCTACCGAAGATCCCGAAGAGCATGGTCGTGATCGGCGCCGGCGTCATCGGGCTGGAAATGGGCTCGGTCTATGCCCGTCTCGGCGCCGAAGTGACCGTGGTCGAATATCTCGACGCGATCACGCCCGGCATGGATGCCGAAGTTGCGAAAAGCTTCCAGAAGATCCTTACGAAACAAGGGTTCAAATTCGTACTCGGCGCCGCCGTCCAGGTGGTGGAGCGCACGAAGAAAGGCGCGAAAGTCGCCTGGAAACTGAAGAAGGACGATTCGGCCGGCGAGATCGAGGCCGATGTCGTCCTCGTCGCCACCGGGCGCAAACCCTTTACCGACGGGCTGGGCCTCGAAGCCCTTGGCGTCGAAATCCTGCCGCGCGGCCAGATCAAAGTCGATGACCACTGGCAGACCTCGGTCCCGGGCATCTATGCCATTGGCGACGCGGTGCCGGGCCCGATGCTCGCCCATAAAGCCGAGGATGAGGGCATGGCGGTCGCCGAGGTTATCGCCGGCAAGGCGGGCCATGTGAATTACGGCGTGATCCCCGGCGTGGTCTATTCTACCCCCGAAGTCGCCAGCGTTGGCAAAACCGAAGAACAGCTGAAAGAGGAAGGCCGCGCTTATAAAGTCGGAAAATTCCCTTTCATGGGCAATGCCCGCGCCAAGGCCGTGTTCCAGGCGGATGGTTTCGTCAAGCTGCTGGCCGATAAGGAAACCGACCGCATTCTCGGCTGCCATATCATCGGGCCGGGCGCCGGCGATCTGATCCATGAGGTTTGTGTCGCGATGGAATTCGGCGCCTCGGCGCAGGATCTGGCGCTGACCTGCCATGCCCACCCGACCTATTCGGAAGCCGTTCGCGAGGCGGCGCTGGCCTGCGGTCTTGGCGCGATCCACGCCTGACCCCTCACTTCTGCCCAGATGATAAAGGGCGGGTGCATGGCACCCGCCCTTTATCTTTTGTCCGGGCCGATCCGTGGCTTCCGGTCAGTGACCGGTATGATCCTCGGCCTCTTTCGGTTCGTCGATCGAGAATTCCACCTCGATCCGGCCAGCCCGTTCAAAGACGAGGGTGCCGGGAACCATTTCGCCTTTTTTCAGGCTCTGCTTCAGACCCATAAACATGATGTGATAGCCGCCGCGCTCCAGCGCGACGGTCTCACCGGCGGGGATTTCCAGCACCGGCACATGGTTCATCGTGGTGACGCCATTCGCATCCAGCTCTGTCACATGCAGTTCGGTCTTTTCGGCCAGATCGCTTTCGACCCCGATCAGCCGGTCGGGTTCGGTCCCGGTATTGGTGATCCTGAGAAAGCCCCCCGCAGTTTTCGCCACAGCGGGCGGGGTCGGGATATAGGGATGCCCGATTTCAAGATCGCCGCCCTTGAAGCCATGTGCGAAAGCCGCGCCCGAGACCAGGCCCGAGATCATGATTGCAGCCAGAGCCGCGCTGAAAATTTTCATCGTTCTGTTCCGTTTTCCATCAGAGAGGTAACCGGCATCTGCCGGTGGCAAGAAATCCGCTCTCAGATGGATGGGGGGCCGCGCGCCTCGGGGACCGACCAGGCGAACGCTGCGCGAATGGGGGCCGGAGGCACCGGCTCCAGCGCCAGAACAAAGCGATAGGTGATTTCTGACAGACCCGCCGGCGGCTCGGGCACCGTGGCCGTATCGCTCAGCCGGCACAGCGGACAGTCGCCCGGCGCGAAGATGCCATCGCCGCACAGCTCGTTGAGATTGCCGCCCGCCATGATGAAATTGCGCATGGCAAGATCATCTCCCGCCGGCACCTTATGCGCATAGGCTGTTACCGTCATGGCAAGAACCATGAGGCAGGCGGTCACCGCCCCGGTCAGCTTCTGGATAAGGTCCCGAGTCATCGGGCGGCAAGATGCCCGATCCGCAAGGGTCTGGCAATGCGGCAGCTTACCCCGGGGGGAAGGTTTCTGCCCTTACCAGCCAAGCGCCTTGCGCAGCATATTGGCCGCGACGAAGATCAGGAAGACCGCGAAAATGCGTTTCAGCGGCTTGGGGTCCATCGCATGGGCCAGTTTCACCCCATAGCTGGTGGTGACCATGGTGATGCCGATCACCACGACAAATGCGGGCAGGTTCACCGCGCCGAGCGTCAGCGGCGGGCGCGTGGCCGGGTCCAGCGGCATGAGCAGGAACCCGATCACCGACGGCACCGCGATGGTGATGCCAAAGCCCGAAGCCGTCGCCACCGCGCGGTGGATAGGCACCCCGTAAAGCGTCATCAGCGGCACGCCAAAGGATCCGCCGCCAATCCCCATCAGCACGGACAGAAAGCCCAGCACCGAGGATTGCACGGCACGCACCGGCCCGGTCGGCATCGTATCGGCGATGCGCCAGCTTTGCCTGCCAAAGGCCATGTAAAGCCCCACGACCATTCCCAGCACGCCGAAAATCGCCTGAAGCGCGTCTGACCGCATCTGGCTTGCTGCCAGCATTCCAAGGATCGCGCCGATCACAATCCCCGGCGCCCAGGTCTTCAGCACCTCCCAGTCGACAGCACCCTTGCGGTTATGCGCCATGACCGAACGGATCGAGGTGAAGATGATCGTCGCCAGCGAGGTCGCGAGGCAGACCTGCATGACCTGCGGCCCGCCATAGCCAAGCGCGGTGAAGACGTAAAAGAAGGCCGGCACCAGCACGATGCCGCCACCAACGCCCAGAAGCCCGGCAATAATCCCGGCAAGCGCGCCGACCACGAACAAAAGCGCCACCAGCGGCAACAGGGTTGCAAGATCGGGGATCACGGGCGCCTCCTCATGATTACGCGCCCTGCATAGGTCACTGCGCCGGCAGAGAAAAGCCCGTGCAGATCTTCGCGCCGTTCAGACAAGACGCAGCGTGAGATCCCCGATGCCGTCGATATGGGCCACCAGCAGATCACCGCGCCCGACCGCTCCGACACCTGCAGGGGTGCCGGTCATGATGATGTCGCCGGGGCGAAGGGTGAAGAACCGCGACAGCACGGCGATGATTTCCGGCACTTTCCAGATCATCTGGTTCAGATCGCCCTCCTGCCGGCGGTCGCCATTCACATCAAGCGTGATGGCGCCGGATACCGGGTGACCGACCAGGGACACTGGCACCAGCGGTCCGCAGGGCGCGGAGTTTTCGAAGCTTTTCGCGATCTCCCAGGGGCGGCCGAGTTTTTTTGCCTCGGACTGGAGGTCGCGGCGCGTCATGTCGAGGCCGATACCATAGCCCCAGACATGATCCGGCGCCGCGCTTTCAGGTATATCCCGCCCCCCTTTGGACAGTGCCACCACCAGCTCGACCTCGTGATGCAGATCGCTGGTCGCAGCGGGGTAAGGCATCGTATCCCCGGTCAGGATGCTGTCCGCACTTTTGAGGAAGAAGAACGGCGGCTCGCGATCCGGGTCATGGCCCATCTCGACGGCATGGGCGGCATAATTGCGCCCGATGCAGAAAATGCGCCCGACCGGAAAGCGCTCATCCGTTCCCAGGACCGGCAGTCCCGGCTGCGGCGGCGGTGTGATCACCCAACGGGCGGCTTCTTGTGTATCGGGCATCCGGGCGGGCTCCTCACAACCGTTTCAGCCATTTTCAGGCCCGGTCGGGATTTTCACAAGCCCCTCTGCGCCGCCTCTTGTGATCACATTCTGGCGCAAGGCCCCCACCGGTTATGGCAATCAGGCCCTCACGGGCCTTACCGGCCCCGCAAAACCGGCGAAAATACGGAAAAATCAGCCTTTGCTGCGGTTGCACAGTTGCACCGGCGGCAACTGTCGCCCAGAAGAGGCACAGAGTTGAATTGCCCCTTGCAGGGCAGCGCCGGCGCGGGTCGTCAGGGCTGCATCAAAGGCACGGGGCCCCGGCATTGACCGCCCCATTCAGCCCCGGGCGGATGACGTGAATCGCTAACGGAGGATCAGCCGACCATGGCCGACAAGGGAATGCCCGCAATCGTTTACACCAAAGTGGATGAGGCACCGGAACTCGCCTCATACTCGCTGCTGCCGATCGTCCAGCGTTTTGCGAAAGCGGCCGGGATCTCGGTTGCGACCCGTGACATTTCGCTGGCGGGCCGCATCATCTCGGCCTTCCCGGAACGTCTGACCGCGGCACAGAAACAGGCCGATGATCTTGCGGGTCTGGGCGAATGGGTGAAGACGCCCGAGGCCAATGTGATCAAGCTCCCGAATGTGTCGGCCTCGGTGCCGCAGCTGGTGGCGGCGATCAAGGAACTGCAGGGCCAGGGCTACGCCCTGCCGGATTACCCGGCGGAACCCGCGACGGCTGAGGAAAAAGAGATCCGCGCGCGCTACGATGCGATCAAGGGCTCGGCCGTGAACCCGGTGTTGCGCGAAGGAAATTCCGACCGCCGCGCCGCGAAAGCGGTGAAGAATTACGCCAAAGCGCATCCGCATTCGATGGGCAAATGGGCGGCGGACAGCAAAACCCGCGTGGCTGCGATGTCGGGCGGCGATTTCTTCTCGAACGAGACCTCGGTCACCCTGAGCGCTGCACAGGCCGGCCCCGTGAAGATCGAGCTCTCTGGCGCATCGGGCAAGGTCACGGTGCTGAAAGAAGGCGTCAGCCTGCCCGAAGGCACCGTGGTGGACGCGACCTTCATGTCGGCGAAAGCGCTGGATGCGTTTCTGGCGGATGAGATTGCGAAGACCAAAGCCGAAGGCATCCTGTTCTCGGTCCATCTGAAAGCCACGATGATGAAGGTGTCGGACCCGATCATCTTCGGCCATGTGGTGAAGGCCTGGCTGAAACCGGTTTACGAGAAACACCCGGACCTGGCCGATCTCGACGCGAATGGCGGGCTTGGCAGCCTGCTCGCACAGATCAGGGCGCTGCCGGATGGCGCGGCGATCCTCGCCGATATCGATGCGACCATGGCGGCGCGCCCGCCGCTTTACATGGTGAATTCGGATAAGGGCATCACCAACCTGCATGTGCCCTCGGATGTGATCATCGACGCCTCGATGCCGGCGCTTTTGCGCGCGGGCGGCAAGGGCTGGGGTCCGGATGGCAAAGAGGCAGATACGGTCTGCGTGATCCCGGATACGTCTTACGCCCCCGTCTATGATGAAAGCGTGAAATATTTCATCGAGACCGGCGCGCTGGATCCCGCGACCGCAGGCACGGTGCAGAATATCGGTCTGATGGCGCAAAAGGCCGAGGAATATGGCTCGCACCCGACCACCTTCGAAATCCCCGAGGATGGCACCGTCCGCGTCATCGCGGCGAATGGCGATGTGCTGCACGAGCATAAGGTGGAAAAGGGCGATATCTGGCGCCTGTGTTCGACCCGCAAAGCCGCGATCCTCGACTGGGTGCAGCTGGCCATCGACCGCCAGCGGCTCGAAGGCTGCCAGGCGATCTTCTGGCTGGATGAGGCCCGCGCCCATGACCGGGAACTGCTGGCCTATGTCCGCCCGATCCTGAAGGATAAAGGCGTCGAGGCGAAATTCCAGGTTCTGGCACCACGCGAGGCGACCCGGCTTTCGTTCGAGACCATCCGCGCGGGCAAGGATTCGATCGCAATCACCGGCAATGTGCTGCGTGACTATCTGACCGACCTCTTCCCGATCCTGGAACTGGGCACCTCAGCCAAGATGCTTTCCATCGTGAAACTGATGCAGGGCGGCGGCATGTTCGAGACCGGCGCCGGCGGTTCGGCCCCGAAACATGTGCAGCAGTTGATGGAGGAAAACCACCTCCGCTGGGACAGCCTCGGTGAATTCTGCGCACTTGGCGAAAGCCTCAGCTTCCTCGCGGAAGCGACCGGCAATGAGAAGGCGCGCGTCCTTGGCGCAGCCGTGGATCAGGCAACCCAGGGCATCCTGGACAATGACCGCAGCCCGGGCCGCAAGGCCGGCCAGCCCGACAATCGCGACAGCCATTTCTGGTTCGCGCTTTATTGGGCCGATGCGCTGGCGAAACAGAATTCCGACGCCGAACTGGCTGCGGAATTCGCCCCCATCGCGAAAGCCCTCTCCGAAGGCGAGGCCACCATCACCGCCGAACTGCGCGCTGATCGTGGCAAGCCGGTTGATCTTGGCGGCTATTATCATGGCGATGCCGCAAAAACCGCCGCTGTGATGCGCCCATCCAGGACGTTGAACGCAATCATCGACTGAGATCGCTGACGTCACCCGAAAACACCGCTGGCGCCCCATCCGGGTGCCAGCGGTTTTCTTTTGCACGCCGCCGACCGCCAGGGGCGGGGGCTGAATGGGGCTTTCATCCTTCGGGAGGCCGGGAAATTTTCTGAACGAAGGTGTCGTCACCGGCAGTGAGACCAACGTGGCGCTAAACGTCGTGAAACAGGCAACCGGCGGCACGGGCGCGGCGACCTTCCAGACCGGCACTACTCATGTTGCTGCTCCATACCGACGTCGTGATCTTCTGATCTTGCTTGATCCCGGTGGCGGCGGCGCGCAGATACTCCCCTGACGGAAATCAGGAGAAAGCCGGATGGACAGGGTGCTGACGGAATTGCAGGCCGCGATAGGCGCGGCCTATGTGCTGACCGGCGACGACATGCGCAAATATGCCGATGACTGGATGGGCCATTACCACGGCACACCGGTCGCGGTGCTACGGCCTGGCTCCACCGCAGAAGTGGCAGCCTGCCTGCGCGTGGCGGCAGAGGCCGGGGTGAGTGTGGTCCCGGTCGGCGGCAATACCGGCCTTGTCGGCGGCACGATGGCTGTGGGCGGCGTGATGATCAGCCTTGACCGGATGAACCGCATCCGCGAGTTGCGCGCGGGCGCGCGCCTCGTGATCGCCGAGGCCGGCGTTATCCTGCAAAAGATCCATGAGGCCGCCGAGGCCGAAGGGCTTTACTTCCCGCTCTGGTTCGGCGCGCGCGGCTCGGCGATGCTTGGCGGCGCGCTGTCGACCAATGCAGGCGGCTCGAACGTGCTGCGCTATGGCTCGACGCGCGGGCTTTGTCTCGGGATTGAGGTGGTGCTGGCTGATGGCCGGGTGCTGAACCTGATGAGCGAGCTGCATAAAGACAATTCCGGCTACGATCTGAAACAGCTGTTCATCGGCGCCGAGGGCACTCTGGGCATCATTACGGCCGCGGTGATGAAGCTGGTCCCGGCGCCCCGCGCCCATGCCACCGCCGTCGTGGCGGCAGACAGCCTGCCAAAGGCGCTTGGTTTGCTCAATCGGATGCAGGAGGCGACCGGCGGCCGCGTCGAGGCCTTTGAGCTGATGCCAGAGGATTATTCGCGCCAGCTGTCGAAAGCGCGCCCGGATCTCGGCCAGCCCTTCGCAACCATCCCGCCCGTGACGCTGCTGATCGAGGCCGCGACAACATCCGCCGAAGAGGCCGATCCGGGCCCTGATGGCCAGGTGCCCCTGATCGCAAAGCTGGAATCTGTCCTGGGCGCGATGCTCGAAGAGGGGCTGATCGAAGACGCCATCATCGCGCAATCCGAGGCGCAGCGCATGGCGATCTGGGCCCGGCGCGAGGCCGCCGCCGAAATCTGCCACGGTCTCCACCCGTTTGTGGATACCGATATCTGCCTGCCGGTGGACCGGGTGGACACTTTCCTGACCGGCATCGTTGCCCGGCTTGAAGCGATCTCACCCGGCGCGGGAACGATCACTGTCGGCCATCTGGGCGATGGCAATCTGCATTTCTCGGTCTATCCGGCGGCAGAGGGCCATGAGGATCAGGTGATGAACTGCATCGAGGACATGGTCGCAGAGCTCGGCGGCTCCTTCTCGGCCGAACATGGCATCGGTCTTTCGAAACTGGCCTCGATGCGGCGCAGAAAGGATCCGGTGGCGCTGGATGTGATGCGGGCGGTGAAATCGGCGCTGGATCCTTCAGGGCTGATGAACCCCGGCAAGGTCATTCCCGCAAGGTAAACGGGGGCCAAGGCCCGCCGCCGTTACGCAAGTTTCACATCGGAGAGAACCCGATGTCACAAAAGCCCAATAGGTCCGCCTGAGGAAATCAGAGGCGGACCCTCATGCTGGAAGTAAAATCCGTTACCCGGATGTTTGGCCAGAAAGCGGCCGTGGACAATGTCAGTTTCCGCATCGACGGCCCGGGTTTTGTGGGCATCATCGGGCGGTCGGGGGCGGGTAAATCCACCTTCCTCAGGATGATGAACCGCCTGCTGGACGCGTCTTCGGGCGAGATCCTGGTCGATGGTCGCAATGTGCTGGCGCTGAAGGGTCGCGAGGCCCGCGCCTGGCAAAGCCAGTGCGCGATGATCTTCCAGCAGTTCAATCTGGTGCCGCGCATGGATGTGGCTTCGAATGTGCTGCATGGCATCCTGAACCGCCGTTCGTCCTTGCAGACTTTGTTCAACATCTGGTCGCGAACCGATATCCTGAAAGCGCTGGAAATCCTCGACCGGCTCGGGATCCAGGAACAGGCCCCGAAACGCGCCGAAGCGCTGTCCGGCGGCCAGCAGCAACGCGTCGCGATTGCCCGCGCGCTGATGCAGGACCCGAAAATCATCCTCGCCGACGAACCCATCGCGTCTTTGGACCCGATGAACGCTCAGGTCGTGATGGATACGCTGAAAGCGATCAATGTCGAAGACGGCCGCATGGTGATCGCGAACCTGCACACGCTCGACACCGCCCGCCGTTACTGTGACCGGGTGATCGGGATGCGCGATGGCCGCGTGGTGTTTGACGGCACGCCTGACCAGCTTTCGACCGGCGTGGCGCGTGACATTTACGGCGCGGATGAAAGCTTCAACGAAGCTGCGACCTCGACCGCAATCCCGTCTGACACCGGCGCCGACCGCTCTTACGCCGACACGCTGATGTCGTAACCCATTCCCCGGACGCGCCCGCGTGCCGGGGTTTTTCTTTACCCCTCCATGGAGAAGACCATGAAAAAGATCGCACTGGCTCTGGCCGTGACCACCGCCCTGACCGGCATGGCGCAGGCCCAGGAAATCAAACAGTTCAACCTCGGCATCCTCGGCGGCGAGAACGCCCAGGACCGCATGACCTCGAACGAGTGCTACCGCGCCGCCATCGAAGAAGCGCTTGGCGTTCCGGTCAAGGTCTTCACCCCCGCCGATTATGACGGCGTGATCCAGGGCCTGCTCGGCGGCACCATCGACCTCGCCTGGATGGGCGCGAGCGGTTACGCCAAAGCCTATATCACCGACCCGGAATCGGTTGAGGCTGTTCTGACCAAGCAAAACATGGACGGATCGACCGGCTATTATTCGATCGCCTTTGCCCGCACCGATTCCGGCATCAAGACGCTCGAAGACGCCAAGGGCAAGAAATTCGCCTTTGCCGAGCCGAACTCGACCTCGGGCTACCTGGTCCCCGGCGCTGAAATGGTCGCGAAATTCGGCCCGCTGGAGCAGTATTTCTCGGAAGTCCGTTTCTCGGGCGGTCATGAGCAATCCATCGTCGGCGTCGCCAATGGCGATTTCGACGCCGCTGTCGCCTGGGCTGATGGCCTTGGCGAATGGGAAGACGGCTACAATTCGGGCGCCTTCCGCAAATCGGCCGATGCCGGCCTCGTCAATATGAACGACATCCAAGAAATCTGGCGCTCGGCCCTGATCCCCGAAGGCCCGATGGTCGTCCGCAAGGCCCTGCCCCAGGACGTCAAAGACAAGGTCATCAAGCTGACCGCCGACCTGCATGAGACCAACAAAGAATGCGCTTACGGCGTCGCCGCAGGCGAGGCGCTGGACTTCGTGCCGGTCACCCACGAGGCCTATATCGGCATCGTCGAAGCCCGCAAGCTGCAAGACAGCCAGTAATCTCACCTGATCCAAAGCCGGGCCTTCGCCAATCGAAGGCCCGGCCTCTTTTTACGCGGGGGCAGCATGGTCGATATCGCTTACGGGCCGGGAAACGGGTCTGGACCGGACCGAAAACCGGGCACCAGCCTGGACACAACCGAAGCCTATCTCGACATGGTCCGCCGCCGCCGTCTCTACAGCGGCATCATCCTCGCGCTGTTTGTCGCGCTGATGATCGCGGGCTTCCAGCTTGCCGAAAGCCGCAATGCGGGCGGGTTCATCAACGGCTTGCCGCAGATCTTCGCTTTCCCCTCCGAGGTGATTACCGAAGCCTGGGAGAAACGCGCCAATATCCCCGGCCTCTTCCTGCAATTCCTGCCATCGCTGATGGAAACTGTGAATATCGCCGCCGTCTCGACCCTGATCGGCGGCTTTACGGCGGCGCTGCTGGCGCTGCTGGCCACGCGCGGCCTCGCCCGCTGGCCGCGCCTGACGCCCTTGTTCCGCCGGATGATGGACCTGACGCGCTCGATCCCCGAAATCGTGATCGCCCTGATGCTGATCTTCATCCTCGGCGGCGGCCCGGTGCCCGCAATGATCGCAATCAGCCTGCATACCGCGGGGGCCCTGGGGAAGCTCTTCTCCGAAGTCGCTGAAAACGCCGATGTAAAACCGGTCGAGGGCCTGACCTCGGTCGGCGCGGGCTGGCTGCAACGGATGTGGCTCGGCGTCATTCCCCAGGTTGCGCCGAACTGGCTCAGCTACCTGATGCTGCGGTTCGAGATCAACGTCCGCGCCTCGGCAATCCTTGGTTTCGTCGGTTCCGGCGGCATCGGCTATGACCTGAAACTCGCCATGCAATGGGGCGCGGGGAAATATGACCAGGTGGTCGCGATTTTCCTTCTGCTGTTCCTCACCATCGTGCTGATCGACCAGGTCACCGATTTTTACCGCACCCGCCTCGTCCGGGGCGCGATCCAGAAGACGAGGGCCTGAGCCATGACCATCAGCCTGAATGTCCCGGCCACCCACACCACCGAATCCCTGATCGCCACATTCCGCAAACGGATGCGGATGTCTTTCATCGTCCCGGGGATCATCCTCGCCTATCTGACCTGGATCTTCTTTGCCTTCGACATCCCGGGCATCGCCGCGCGCGCCAAAACCGACAATGCCGCCATACTCCTGACCGATTTCTGGGCGCATAAAACCCATGTCACCCGCGACAATCGCAGCGGCGCGCTCTCAATCTCGAAGGATGGCGAAAACCGTGGTGCCTACCCACCCGGCCTGTTGCCCGACTGGGTCAGCGTCACCGATGGTGTCACCACCATCGACCTCGGCTCCGGCAATATCGTTACCTATGACGATCAGGGCGCGCGCTATGTTGTCCCCGGCTACGGCACCATAGACATCCGTCCCGCCGCCGACGGCCAGTCGCTCATCCTCGACGCGCCAGAGCCGCTGCCTTCCTGGATCAATGCCTCAGACCGGCTGATTACCGTCACCACCCCGGCGGGCCGCTTCAACTATTCGCGCTCCAAGGTCGAGACCTTCCGCTACCAGGCCGGCTGGGCGCTTTTCTTCTTCACCGCCGACAGCCCTTTCTTCCAGAAATCCCCCTGGGACCTCGCATCGCTGGCCTTCTCCGGTGACCGCATCGACCCGGCGCGGTCCAATATCAGCTATATGGCGTCAGAATTCTGGACCAACAAAATGTGGCACCATGGCGAGGTCGCCTGGGCCCTGTTCGAGACCCTGCTGATGGCCTTCATCGGCACCTTCCTCGCAGCCCTCGTGGCCCTGCCGCTGGCCTTCATGGCAGCGCGGAACTTCAACCCGCTGGGGCCGCTGCGCTTTGTGATGCGCCGCATCTTCGACTTCATCCGCGGCGTCGATGCGCTGATCTGGACCATTGTGCTGGCCCGCGCTTTCGGCCCCGGCCCGATGACCGGCGCCTTGGCGATCCTGATCACCGATACCGGCACATTCGGCAAACTTTACTCAGAAGCTCTTGAAAACATCGACGAAAAACAGGTCGAAGGCGTCCGCTCCACCGGCGCCACCACCCTGCAGCGCGCGCGGTTCGGCGTGCTGCCGCAGGTCACACCCGTCCTCATGTCGCAGGTGCTCTACCTCTTTGAGTCGAACACCCGCTCCGCCACCGTCATCGGCGCCATCACCGGCGGCGGCATCGGGCTCCTGCTCACGCAAGCCATCATCACCCAGAAAGACTGGGAGGACGTCGCCTATTACATGATCCTGATCGTGCTGATGGTCATGGCGCTCGACAGCCTCTCCGGCTGGATCCGCCGCAAACTGATCAAGGGCGAATAAGCCCTTTTCATCTGTCCTTAAATATCCCCGCCGGAGGCTCCCCCATCAGCCAACCGGCGGACCACTCCCCCGAAAGCCCCGGAAAATGCCCCGCCTCTCGCCGATTGCGCCCTTCCTGCACCCCAACACCCATATCGCCAATTCCACCTTCGGCGCTTACTGCGAGGTCGGCGAAGGCACCCGCGTGTTGAACTCAACCTTCGAAGATTACGCCTATGCCGAACGCCTTTCCGACATCGCAAATACCACGGTAGGCAAATTCGCCAATATCGCCGCCCTGACCAGGATCGGCCCGACCGACCACCCTTTCGCCAATGCGGCGCAACACCATTTCCTCTACCGCTCTTCCTGGTATTTTGACGATGCCGAAGATGACCCGGACTTCTTCGCCGCCCGCGCCGCCCGCCGCACGGTGCTCGGTCCCGATTGCTGGATCGGCCATGGCGCCATCATCAAACCCGAGATCACCCTCGGTGCCGGTGCCATCGTCGCTTCGGGCGCGGTGGTGACCAAAGACGTCCCCCCATTCGCCATCGTCGGCGGCAGCCCGGCCAGGCTGATCCGGATGCGCTTTTCCGACTCTGTGATCAACCGGCTCATGGCACTCGCCTGGTGGGACTGGGATCATTCCCGCCTGCGCGACGTCCTGCCCGACTTCCGCAAGCTCCCCGCCGAGGCTTTCCTTGAGAAATACGAGGGCTAAGCCCCTTCCGGCGTTACCGTCAGCGTCACCCGGTCCCCCGCGAACCAGGTGATGCCGAACTCGACCGGCACCCCCGCCCCGTCCACATTGACAGAAGTCGTGCGCAGAACCGGCGCGCCTTCGGGGATCCGCAGCGCCAGGGCCACCATTGTGCTGGCGGCCCTGGCCGAGAGCCGCGTTGAGGCGCGGGTGTAATCCGCCACCCCCACCGCCGCCAACGCGCGCGTGATAGAGCTTTCGCCCTCAAAAGCCGCCGCGAGACCGGGCAGGCGTGCCACCGGGAAGACCGAGCGGAACACCGCCAGCGGTTGCCCATCGGCCGAGGAAAGCCCCTCAACCACAAGCACCGCATCCGCCGTCGCCAGACCGAGCGCCTGCGCCTCCTTCGCATCCGAGGGCCGTGTCTCGCGCCGTGTCAGCTGTTTCGATGGCAGCCGCCCTCCCGATTCCATTGCCTGATGAAAGCGCACCCGCCGCCCGAGCGGGTAATCCGTGGGCCGTCCAAGCACAAAAACCCCGGCACCGCGCCGCGCATGGACCAGGCCGCGTTCCGCCAGATCGGCCAGCGCATGGCGCACGGTATGGCGGTTGACGCCAAACCGGACCGACAGCTCCGCTTCGCTTGGCAGCCGCGCGCCGATGGGAAAATGGCCCTGCGCGACTTCAGCCGCCAGTGTCCCGGCGATTCCCTTCCACAAAGCCGTGCGCGCCATTCCCTGCCCCCGTTACCGAAGTTTCGCAAAATATTCGCATTGACGTCACCTGTCGCCCGCCGCTTACTTGTATAGTTGTCTAGTAAAACAGACAAGTCAGAAAAGATGTCTGCTATGAATCACACCGGACCTTCCCCTGCCAAAGATCTCACCGGGGCGCGCCGCGCCTGGATGGGCACCCTCGCCCGCGCGCGGCCCGAGGCGCTTGCCGCGCTTTTGCCGATGCCGCTGCCCGACCATCACGACCTGCGCGCGCCCGAGACCGGCACGATGATGGTCCAGGGCCGCATCGGCGGCAGCGGCGCGCCGTTTTCGCTGGGCGAGGTCACCGTGACCCGCGCCACGCTGCATCTCCCGGATGGCACCACCGGCCATGCGCTGGTCCAGGGCCGCGACCGCGTCCATGCCCGCCATGCCGCCCTGGTCGATGCGCTGATGCAGACCGATGCGGCAGAGCGCATCCGTGCAACCATCCTCATGCCCCTGACCGAGGCCGAGGCCGCCCGCCGCAAGGCGCGCGCTGCCAAAGCCGCCGCCACCCGCGTCGAATTCTTCACCCTTGTACGCGGAGATGACAAATGAACGCGCCCGTCCAACCTGCCCCGGTCACGCCTTCGCTCGCCGGCGGTTTCGCCCATCCGGCGCATGACGCCGCCCGTGCTTTCCGTGCCGCGATGCAGGCCCTGGCCCGCCCCGGTCGCATTCAGATGATCACCGGCGCGCTGCCGCCCGCGCCGCTCTCGGTTGCAGCGGGGACGCTGGCGCTGGTGCTGATGGATCAGACGACGCCGGTCTGGCTCGCCCCTTCGCATGACAGTGCCGGGCTGCGCGCCTGGCTGACCTTTCACACCGGCGCGCCCTTCACCACGGCTGAGGCCGCGCATTTCGTGATCGGCAGCTGGGAGGCGCTGGCGCAGGTCTCGCGCTTTGCCACTGGCACGCCAGATTATCCCGACCGCGCCGCCACGCTGATCGTTGAAATGCCGGCGCTTGAGGCGCGCGGCGCCCGCCTGACCGGGCCGGGCATTCAGGACAGCGCCCGGCTTACCCTGCCGGAAATCGCCGCTTTCCAGGCCAATAACGCGCTGTACCCGCTGGGGTTTGACACTTTCCTGACCGCCGGGGACCAGATCGCCGGTCTGCCGCGCTCAACGAGGCTGGAGGATATCTGATGTATGTTGCCGTCAAAGGCGGAGAGCGCGCCATCGACAACGCCCATGCCTGGCTCGCCGAAGAACGCCGGGGCGACACGGGCATCGCCGAGCTGTCTATCGCGCAGATCCGCGAGCAGCTGAAACTCTCGGTCGACCGGGTGATGGCGGAGGGCTCGCTTTTCGACCCCGACCTCGCCGCGCTGGCGATCAAACAGGCGCGGGGCGATCTGATCGAGGCGATTTTCCTGATCCGCGCCTATCGCACTACCCTGCCGCGTTTTGGCGCCACGCTGCCGGTCGAGACCGCCACGATGGCGGTGATCCGGCGCGTCTCTGCCACGTTCCGCGATGTGCCGGGCGGCCAGATCCTCGGGCCGACCTTCGATTACACGCATCGCCTGCTGGATTTCGCGCTGGCTGCCGAAGGGATCACCCCGCCAGAAGCAGCGAGCGCCAGCCCGGAGCGGCTGGATGCGGTGCCGCATGTGATGGGCTTTCTGAACCGCGAAGGGCTGATCGAAGAGGCCGGCACCGGCGCCGACACGCCCCCCGATCTGACGCGCGAAGCGCTGGAACTGCCCGCGACCCGGGCGCTGCGTCTTCAGGCACTGGCGCGCGGCGATGAGGGGTTTCTCCTGTCGCTCGCCTATTCGACACAGCGCGGCTACGGCAATACCCATGCCTTTGTCGGCGAGCTGCGCATCGGCCAGGTCACCGTCGCGGCCGAGATCCCAGAGCTGGGTTTCAGCATCGAGATCGGCGAGATCGAGCTTTCGGAATGCGAGACGGTGAACCAGTTTGGCGGATCGAAAACCGAGCCGCCGCAATTCACCCGCGGCTATGGTCTGGTCTTTGGCCAGAGCGAGCGCAAATCGCTGTCGATGAGCCTTGTTGACCGGGCTTTGCGCTGGAAGGAACTGGGGGAAAGCCACAATCCGGCCCCGGCCCGCGATGAGGAATTCGTGCTGTCGCATTGCGACAATATCCAGGCCACCGGATTCCTCGAACATATCAAGCTGCCGCATTACGTCGATTTCCAGTCCGAGCTGGAGCTGATCCGCCGGCTGCGCAGCGCCGCCCTTTCCGCACAGGAGGAAGAATGATGCCCGTCCAGATCGCGCCGCCGCTCTGCTGATCACCCTTGCCGGCGCCCGCAACCCAGGCGGCGCCCGGCCTTCGGGAGCGCGAAAATGACCACCTCCAGCCCCCCCGTCGAGGCCGAAAGCTACAATTTTGCCTATCTCGACGAACAGACCAAACGCATGTTGCGCCGGGCCATTCTGAAAGCGCTGGCGGTGCCGGGCTATCAGGTGCCCTTTGCCAGCCGCGAGATGCCGATGCCTTATGGCTGGGGCACCGGCGGGGTCCAGGTCTCTGCCGCCTGTCTGGTGCCGGAGGACCGCCTGAAAGTGATCGACCAGGGTGCGGATGACACGACCAATGCCGTCTCGATCCGCAAGTTCTTTCAGCGCACGGCCGGGGTCGCGGTGACCGAAGCGACCACAGAGGCAACCCTGATCCAGACCCGCCACCGCATCCCGGAAACGCCGCTGACCGAGGATCAGATCCTGGTCTATCAGGTGCCGATCCCCGAACCCCTGCGCTTTCTGGAACCGCGCGAGACCGAGACGCGGCGGATGCATGCGCTGGAGGAATATGGCCTCATGCATGTCAAGCTTTACGAAGATATTGCCCGGCATGGCGAGATCACCAATTCCTATGCCTGGCCGGTGATGGCGCATGACCGCTATGTGATGACGCCTTCGCCTATCCCGAAATTCGACAATCCGAAGCTTTCGGACAGCCCCGCCGTGCAGCTTTTCGGGGCCGGGCGCGAGGCGCGGATCCATGCGCTGCCGCCTTACACAAAGGTGGTCAGCCTCGATTTCGAGGATCACCCGTTCGTTGCGTCAAAAGCGGATCATGAATGCGAGATCTGTGGATCGCGCGAGAGCTATCTGGACGAGGTGATCACCGATGACCAGGGCGGACGGATGTTCGTCTGTTCGGACACTGACTTCTGTAGCAGCCGCAGCGCGGCCCTGGAAACGGAGCGCAGCTGATGGATGGGGCTGAGATGAACATTTATGCAAAGGTGAAAGAGGCCGGGCCTTTGCTCTCGGTCAGGGGGCTGTCGAAATTCTACGGCAGCCGGATTGGCTGCGCCGATGTCTCCTTTGATCTGTTTCCCGGCGAGGTGCTGGGGATCGTCGGAGAGAGCGGGTCCGGCAAATCGACCCTGCTCTCCTGCCTCGCCGGGCATCAGGCGCCGGAGGAGGGGCGGATCCTGTTTGACGGGCGTGACATGATCACCATGGCAGAACCGGAGCGGCGGCGGCTCGCACGGAGTGAACAGGCCTTCGTGCATCAGAGCCCGCGGGACGGGCTGCGGATGGGCGTTTCCGCCGGTGGCAATATTGGTGAGCGGCTGATGGCCGTGGGCGGGCGGAATTACGGCGCCATCCGCGAGACGGCACTCGACTGGCTTGGCAGGGTCGAAATTGACGGGGCGCGGATCGACGACCGGCCCTCCGCCTTTTCGGGGGGCATGCAGCAAAGGTTGCAGATTGCGCGCAACCTCGTCACTGCGCCGCGTCTGGTCTTTATGGACGAGCCGACCGGTGGCCTTGACGTCTCGGTCCAGGCGCGGCTTCTGGATCTCTTGCGGGGTCTGGTGCGCGATCTCGGGCTGTCGGTGGTGCTGGTCACCCATGACCTTGCCGTGGTGCGGCTGCTGGCGCATCGGCTTATGGTGATGAAATCGGGCCATGTGGTTGAACAGGGCCTGACTGATCAGGTTCTTGATGATCCGCAACATGCCTATACCCAGCTTCTTGTTTCCTCGGTTTTGCAGGTCTGACCCCATGATTATGCTGAAAGACGTTTCAAAGACCTTTACGCTGCACAATCAGGGCGGCGGGCAGGATGGCGCCGTAATCCCGGTTATGGCCGGCGTCAGCCTCTCGGTCGCGCCCGGGGAATGCGTGGCGCTGACCGGGCGCTCGGGCGCCGGAAAATCCACGCTGATGCGGATGATCCACGGCAATTACCTTGCCGCTTCGGGTGCGATCCTCGTGGGGGGCCTTGATGTCGCTAAGGCCAGCCCGCGCGAGATCCTGGCATTGCGGCGCGAGGTGCTGGGCTATGTCAGCCAGTTCCTGCGCGTCGTGCCGCGTGTCCCGACGATCGATGTGGTGGCGGAACCGCTCCTGACCCTCGGCACTGCCGCAGACGAGGCCCGCGACCGGGCGGCGGCGCTGCTGTCGCGGCTGAACCTGCCCGAACGCCTCTGGTCGCTCTCGCCCACCACATTCTCGGGCGGCGAGCAGCAGCGGGTGAACATCGCGCGCGGCTTCATCCATCCCTACCCCGCGATGCTGCTGGACGAGCCGACCGCCAGCCTCGACGCCACCAATCGCGAGGTGGTGCTGGGGCTGATAGCCGAGGCCAAGGCGCGCGGCGCGGCGATCCTCGGGATCTTCCATGACGAAGAGGCCCGCGCCCGGGTCTGCGACCGGCTGCTGGATGTGACCGGCTTCACCCCGGGTCTGGCAGCATGAGGAGGCTCGCGCCATGACGGGACGGCTTTTCGCCATTGTCGGCCCCTCGGGGGCCGGGAAGGACACGCTGATCCAGGGCGCGCTGGCGGCGAGACCTGATCTTCATGTCATACGCCGCGTCATCACAAGGCCCACGGATGCCGGTGGCGAGGATTTCGAGGGCGTGACGGCTGCAGAATTTGAAGAGCGCCAGGCGGCGGGGGAATTCGCACTGGACTGGCAGGCACATGGGCTGTGCTACGGCATCCCGGCCGCCGCGCTGGCGCCGCTGGCGAATGGCGCGGATCTTCTGTTCAATGGCTCGCGCCAGGGGCTTGAACGCGCCGCCCTGCTTTGGCCGGGGCTGCGCGTGATCCATGTCACCGCACTGCCCCAGGTGCTGGCAGCGCGGCTGATGGCACGTGGACGCGAAAGCGCTCTGGACATCGCCGCGCGGGTCGCCCGCGCCGGGCAGCCCTGGCCCGAGGGGCTTTCGGGTGGCCTCAGCGTGATCACGGTGATGAACGATGCCAGCCCCGAGACCGGCATCGCCCGTTTCCTCGACGCGCTTCAGCCGGTCAGCGCATGACGCTCCAGCAGGTGAAACCGCCCCGCCGCATCCTCGCCAAAGAGGCACAGATCCTCGATGGCAAAGGGACGTGGCAGATCGGGGGCGAGCCAGGGATCCAGCCGCGCGGCCAGTTCAGCCGCCTCGGATTCCGGCAGGTTGTCAGAAAGCGTCAGATGGAAACGGAACTCCTCCATCACAAAAGGATAGCCCCAGGCCGACAGCAACTCACGCTGGCGCGGGGTCAACCTGTCGGGGCGGCGCTTTGCGATCTCTGCCTCGGTGAGGGGGGCACGCAAAGGGTCGAGATCCGTGACCACCCCGGCGCCCAGAGCCAGCAGCGCCGCCTCATCCCCCTGCGGCACCAGCGCAAGGAATCCCCCGATCCGGCGCAGCTCCAGCCCCCGCGTCCCGACCGGCGCCAGACGGCCGGCAAGGTCCGCGAGCGCCCCGGAAAGATCCGCACGCTCCAGACCTTCGGCCAGGCGGAACGGCGCCTTGATCGTGCCGTGAAAGCCATATTTGCGCGGGCTCATCGTCAGCTCGGCCTGGGGGCGTGGCAATCCTTCGGGCCCTGCGAAAGCGATCGGCAGCCCTGCCTCCGGATCCCAGCCGAGCCAGCCCGCCACCCTTGTCGCAAAGGCCCCCGGGCGCGGCGCGTAATAGACCGCATATCTCGTGAAATCGCTCATCGCCACCGTCCTCTCAGCCCGATCCCGCATCATCCTTCGGAACCAGTTTCGCCCTAACCGCCATCTGTCACACGGATGTGACATCACGGTGCCATTTGCAGCGCTCTCCCGCCTGCCGACCCTGCCTCCTGCCGAGAAAGCCCAGTCATGACCCAGACCATCCTCGCCAATGCCCGCATCCTTCTGGCCGATGAAATCGTCACCGGCAATATCGTGATCCGGGACGGGCTGATTGACGACATTGACACAGGCACAGCCCCGCAAGCCGCCGAAGATATGCAGGGCGATCTGGTGATGCCGGGCCTTGTGGAACTGCATACCGACAACCTGGAACGCCATCTCCAGCCCCGCCCCCGCGTCGACTGGCCCCATGCAAGTGCAATCATCGCCCATGATGCCGAACTGGCCTCGGTGGGCATCACAACCGTGTTCGATGCGCTGCGGGTGGGATCGATCTTTTCGTCAAACAATGCCGGTTACGGCGAATATGCAAGAGCGCTCGCGCATGAGATCATGGGCCTGCGCGAGATGGGCGCGCTGAAAATCAGCCACCGCCTGCATCTGCGCGCCGAGGTCTGCTCGGAAACCCTCATCGAGGAACTCGACAAATTCGGCACCGAGGACCGCATCGGCATCGTCAGCCTGATGGACCACACCCCGGGCCAGCGCCAGTTCCGCGACATCACGAAACTCCGCGACTATGTCATGGGCAAGCGCGGCATGTCCGAGACGCAATTCGCCGAGCATATCGCGAGCCAGCAGGCGCTCTCGGCCCGGGTGAGTGCCGCGCATGAAGAGGCCGCCGTCAAAGCCGCGCGCCGCTATGGCGCCGTGATCGCAAGCCATGACGACACGACCGAAGACCAGGTGGTGACCAGCCGCGAAAAGGGCGTGAGCTTTGCCGAATTCCCCACCACGGTCGAGGCTGCGCGCGCCTGCCGCGACCAGGGCATCCTTGTGATGATGGGGGCGCCGAACCTGATCCGGGGCGGCTCGCATTCGGGCAATGTCGCGGCGGCAGATCTGGCGCAGGCCGATCTTCTCGACATCCTGTCCTCGGATTACGTGCCCTCGTCGCTTTTGTCGGCTTCGCTGATGCTGGGTGATCTCTGGGGTGATCTGCCGCGCGGCATCCGCACCGTAACCAAAGCCCCGGCTGAGGCCGCACGCCTCACCGATCGCGGCGACATTGCCATCGGCAAACGCGCCGACCTGATCCGCGTCCACCGCGTTGGTGCCGCCGGGGCCATTCGCGGCACCTGGGTCGCAGGCCGGCGCGTCGGCTGATCACAGGTCCTCCACCAGACTTCCGGCGGGGCCTTTTCCCCTGACGAAATCCTCCCGCCGGAGGCTACTGGTCTGCCCGTTATTCCGCCCGGGCCGCAGCAATCAGCCGCATCACTTCTGCCCCCAGCCCTTCGACAATCAAGATCACCCCGGCCGCATTCGGATGGATCCCGTCAGGCTGCATCCAGGCATTCAGCGAAGCCGGGTCCGAGGGATCCGCCCCTGTCGCGATAAGCCCGGCAAAGAAATTATCCGCGAGCAGCGCGCCATATTCCGCCGCCAGCTCCGGATAGATCGCATCGAAATCACGCTTGTAATCCGGCCCCCAGTTCAGCGGCGCCTTCATCCCCACGATCAGGACCGGCAGGCCCCGCGCTTTCGCGGCCTCCATGATACCGGTCATATTGGCCCGCACCTCCGCAACCGGAATGCCACGCAGCATGTCATTGCCGCCCAGCGTCACAATCAGCGCATCCGCCTCGGGCCCGAGCGCCCAGTCAACCCGTGACAGCCCCCCCGCGGTGGTATCGCCCGACACGCCGGCATTCAGCACAATCGCCCCTGCCCCCTGACGGTCGAGCCAGGTCTGCAACTGCGGCACGAACCCCTCGCCCGCCGGCAGCCCGTAGCCCGCCGTCAGACTGTCACCAAGCGCCACAATCGTCACCGGCTCCGCCGCGAAAGCCGGCGAAACCACAAGACCCAACGCAAACGTGAGGTTGCGAACGCGCCGCGATGCGGCATATCCGGTCTGACCTATTCGTTTCAGGAAGTTGCGCATGACCGGGACCGTCCTTTCACTGACCGATATTGGCCTCACCCTTCAGGGCAATGCCGGGCCGGTGCCGATCCTGCGGGGCATCTCGCTCAAGGTCAACCAGGGGGAAACCCTGGCTCTGACCGGTCCTTCCGGCTCCGGCAAAAGCTCGCTTCTGATGCTGATGGGCGGGCTGGAGCGCGCAACGTCCGGCCAGGTCGAGGCGCTCGGCCAGGATCTCGGCCGCATGGACGAAGACCAGCTCGCGAAATTCCGGCGTGGCAATATGGGCGTCGTGTTCCAGTCCTTCCACCTGATCCCGAACATGACCGCGCTGGAAAACACCGCCCTGCCACTGGAGCTGGGCGGCGAGAAAAATGCCTTTGCCCGTGCGAAATCTGAACTGGAAGCCGTGGGTCTGGAGCACCGCATCGACCATTATCCGGCGCAGCTTTCCGGGGGCGAGCAGCAGCGCGTGGCGCTGGCCCGCGCCATCGTCGCCCGCCCGCCGATCCTGCTGGCCGATGAGCCGACCGGCAATCTTGACGGCGTGAATGGCCAGGCGATCATGGATCTGCTCTTCGCGCTGCGGGACCGGGACGGATCGACCCTGATCATGGTCACCCATGCGCCGGAGCTGGCCGAACGCTGCGACCGGGTGCTGCGGCTGATTGATGGCCAGATCGTGCCAGACCAGAGCGCGTCAGGCCAGGTGGTCGCATGAGCCTCGCCTTCCGTATAGCGGCCCGCGAACTCCGGGGCGGGCTCAGGGGGCTGCGCGTCTTCCTCATCTGCCTCGCACTTGGCGTGGCGGCGATTGCCGGCGTGGCGACGCTGCGGGCCTCGATCCAGGCCGGTCTGGCCGATCAGGGCTCGGTTCTCCTCGGCGGTGATGCCGAGATGCGCTTCACCTACCGGTTCGCGAGTGACAGCGAGCGCGCTTTCATGGCCACCCATGCCGCCCGCGTGTCGGAGATCGTCGATTTCCGTTCCATGGCGATCACGCCAGAGGACCAGGCGCTGACCCAGGTCAAGGCCATCGACACCGCCTGGCCGCTTTACGGCACAGTCACGCTCGACCCGGCGATCCCGCTGGACCAGGCGCTGGAAGGGCAGAATGGCCTCCCCGGTGCGGTGCTCGATCCTTTGCTGATCGAACGTCTCGGGCTTGAGATCGGCGGCACATTCAGCCTTGGCACCCAGAGCTTTGTTGTCATGGCCGCGCTGATCGACGAACCCGACACCGGCGCCGACAGTTTCTCGCTCGGGCCGCGCAGCATCGTCGCCACTCCGGCGCTGGCGACATCGGGTCTTCTCGCCCCCGGCACGCTGTATGAGACGAAATACCGCCTCGCCCTCGCACCGGGGATCGATCTTGAAACGCTTGAAAAGGCCGCAAAACAAGCCTTCCAGGAGTCGGGTATGCGCTGGACCGACAGCCGCCGCCCGGCCCCGGGGATCGAGCGCTTTATCGACCGGATGGGGTCTTTCCTTGTGCTGGTCGGGCTGGCCGGGCTGGCGGTCGGGGGGGTGGGCATTTCCGCCGCCGTCCGGGCCTGGCTTCAGGGCAAGGAAAAGACCATTGCGACGCTGAAGACCATCGGGGCCTCTTCGGGTCTGATCTTCTCGACCTATCTGATCCAGGTCGCGGTGCTGACGCTGGCCGGGATCGTGCTGGGGCTGATCATCGGGGCGGGCGTGCCACTCATGGCCGCGCCCTGGATCGAGGCTTCGCTGCCCTTCCCGGCAAAGGTTGGCGTGGCACCTGCCGCCCTTGGTGAGGCCGCGTTTTACGGCGCGCTGACGGCGCTGATCTTCACCCTTCTGCCATTGGCGCGGGCCGAGCGCATCCGGGCGGCGGCGCTTTATCGCGGCGGTGTCTCGGGCTGGCCGCGCAAGCGCTGGCTGGCACTGCTTGCCGTTCTGATCGTGCTTCTGGTCGTGGTGGCGGTCTTCACCTCGGGCATTCCCGAACTGGCACTTGGCACGGCCGGCGGGGTGCTGGCCGCGCTTGCCGTGCTGGCGCTGGCCGCCTGGGCCCTCAGACGGATCGCGCGGCGCCTGTCGCATAGCCGCATCGCGCAAGGCCGCCCCGGCCTGCGCGCGGCCCTGGCCGCGATTGGCGGCCCCGGATCCGAGGCACTGCCGGTGATCCTGTCGCTGGGTCTCGGGCTTTCGGTGCTGGCCGCTGTCGGGCAGATCGACGCCAATCTGCGCGCCGCCATTGACCGTGACCTGCCGACAAGGGCGCCGGCCTTCTTCTTTGTCGATATCCAGCCCGACCAGATCGGCCCCTTCATCGAGATGGCTCAAGCCGATACCGCCGTCAGCCAGTATGAAACCGCGCCGATGCTGCGAGGCGTGGTCACCGGGGTCAATGGCCGCCCCGCGCGCGAAGTGATCGGCGAGCATTGGATCATTCGCGGCGACCGCGGCGTCTCTTATGCCGCTGCGATGCCCGAGGGCACAAAGATCACCGCCGGCTCCTGGTGGCCCGAGGCCTATCAGGGCGCGCCGCAGATCAGCCTTTCGGCCCAGGTCGCGGAAGAGACCGGGCTGAAAATCGGCGATGAGATGACGGTCAATATTCTGGGCCGCGACATCACCGGCACCATCACCTCGCTGCGCGAAGTCGATTTCTCGAATGCGGGAATGGGCTTTGTGATCGTGATGAACGAAGCCGCTTTGCGCGGCGCACCGCACAGCCATATTGCCACGCTCTACGCGCCGCCCGAGGCCGAAGCGACCATCCTGCGCGAGGTCACCAAGGCCTGGCCGAACATCACCGCAATCCGCATCCGCGAGGCCGTGGACAGGGTGTCCGAGGCGCTTTCCGCCATCGCGACCGCCACGGCCTGGGCGGCGGCGGGAACACTCCTGACCGGCTTTGCGGTGCTGATCGGCACGGCGGCGGCAGGCGAGCGGCGCCGCGCCCGCGAGGCTGCGATCCTCAAGGTGCTCGGCGCCACCCGGGCGCGGATCATCGCGAGCTTCACGCTGCGCGCCGCGATTCTCGGGTTGGCGGCCGGACTTGTCGCGGTCGTCGCCGGCGCGATCTCGTCCTGGGCCGTGATGTATTTCGTGATGGAGAGCAGCTGGCGGTTCGAGCCGGTCCCGGCCGCACTGATCATCCTCGGTGGCGTGGCGGCGGTTTTGCTGGCGGGGCTGGTCTTTGCCGGACGAACGCTGGCGGTCAAACCGGCGCAGGTCTTGCGCGAAGACGGTTAATCACCCCGCCGGAATCCCGCCAGGCGTGCAAGCGTCAGCGGGATCGCGCGGAATTCGCGGCTGCGCGGTTTGAACCTGGTCACAAGGCGCGCCAGCGGCTTCAGCCAGCCCAGCCAGAAGGCCAGCCGCCCGGCGCGCGCCAGCGCATCTTCGGGCGCGTTGACGCGGTAAGCCTCAAGGGCGGCATCAAGGAAACGCGGGTCATCGGGCCAGCGCCCATAGCAGCTCTGGATGAAGATCACGATATCCAGCGCCTGCCAGAAACCACTGCGATGCGCGGCGGAAAAGCGTTCGAGATCAATGAAACGCGCGGTCGTGCCGTCCCAGCAGATATCGCGCGGCGCCGGGCGGCCATGCGACAGCCCGGCCCAGTGCAACAGCCCGAGCGCCCGCCCGGCAGCGGCAAAGGCGGCGCGCGTCCCAGGATCATCCGCCGCCTCTTCCACCAGGATCTGCAGCGTCGGACCGGCATCGGGGAGGAGGAAGTAATCCGTCCCTTCCATGGCGATCTCAGGCACCGGAATGCCCTTTTGCGCCAGGGTTTTCAGACCATTGCGTTCGGCCTCGAAAGCGCGGGACGGGTCACCCTTTTGCAGCCTGAGCCTCAGCGACAGGTGCTCCACCCGTTTCAGCCACCAGGTCCGGCCCCCTTCCGAGACCAGTCGCGTCACCCGGCGCGGAGGTTCCGCCAGAACCTGATCCACCTTATGCGACAGATCATCGCCGCTCATCGCCGGGTCTTCAGCGCGGCGAGTTTGGCCTGTTGTTTTTCCCAGCCATTGAGCCCCAGCCAGAAGCCGAACCGGACGACCAGAGTCAAAAGCACCAGCAGCACCGCGCCAACGATACTGCCGAACACCAGGTCATCGCGGCTGAAGCCGTTGCGGAAGGAAAGTTCGGGCCATGCCCCGCTGGAGGCGATGGCCCAGATCAGCGCGCCGTTCAGCGCAAGCGTCAGCAAAGTGGCCAGCAGCGCAATCCACCATTGCCGGCCAGAGGTGGGACGGCCCTCGCGCCTCGCCCAGAAGGAAGACATCGACATGGCGGCAATCATCGGGACCACCACCCCCATCGCGCTGTTTTGCGATGAGCTGGTCAGGAACTGGTCTGCCACCATCCAGATCACCGCGACGATCACGATCCCGAACAGCATGAAGGCAAGGTAGACCAGCAGCAAAACACTGGTGGAGACCCGCTTTTTCGGGGCAGCGAGGGGATCGGCAGACATAGCGCACCTTTGACTGAAATCTGCGGCACCATCGCTGATCCGGTGCGAAATGACAATCTCTGCGGCCCTTTGGCGGGTGGCGGCGGGCGTATCTGTAACAGGCGGAATTGAGGAGGAACGCGCGGCAGATGGACGCGCCAAGGGGCCTGGCGGGCGGATGGTCGCTTGACTTGTGGTCGCAGGCGGGGCACGGCGCTTGGGATAAGCCGGAGGTTGCCATGAGCGAGAAAAAGATCCTGCGCGCCCTGAGGGGAGAGGTTCAGCCGGTGCCGCCGGTCTGGATGATGCGCCAGGCAGGCCGTTACCTGCCGGAATATCGCGCGACCCGGGCCGAGGCCGGCGACTTTCTCCGGCTGTGCTACAATTCCGAGCTTGCGGCGGAAGTGACGCTGCAGCCGATCAGGCGCTATGGCTTCGATGCGGCGATCCTTTTTGCCGATATCCTGCTTTTGCCCCAGGCGCTCGGGCGAGCATTGTGGTTCGAAACCGGTGAAGGGCCACGGATGGAGACCACGACCTCGGCCGCCGAAGTGGCGGGGCTGCGCCCGGATGAAGCGATTCACGAGACCCTGGCCCCGGTCTATCAGACGCTGAGGATCCTCAAGCGCGAGCTGCCGGCGGAAACCACGCTGATTGGCTTTGCCGGGGCCCCTTGGACAGTCGCGACCTATATGATCGCGGGGCGCGGCAAAGAGGAACAGGCGGGCGCGCATCGCCTGAAACGCGAGGATCGCGCGACCTTTGAAGCGCTGATCGACCGGTTGACCGGTGCGACGATCGAATATCTCTCGGCCCAGGTCGAGGCCGGGGCCGAGGTGATCAAGCTGTTCGACAGCTGGGCCGGCAGCCTGAAAGGTCAGGATTTTCAGGATTTTGCCGTGAAACCGGCGGCGAAGATCATCGCCGCGCTGAAAGCCCGCCATCCCGGCCTGCCGGTGATTGCCTTCCCGCGCGAAGCGGGCGCGGGCTATATCGGTTTCGCAGGCGCGACCGGCGCCGATTGCGTCGCGGTGGACAATTCGGTCAGCCCGGAATGGGCGGCGGAACATGTGCAGAAAGAGATCTGCGTCCAGGGCAATCTGGCACCGCATCATCTGGTCACCGGCGGCGAAGATCTGATCCGCGAGACCCGCCATGTGGTGCGCGCCTTCTCGAAAGGCCCGCATATCTTCAATCTCGGCCATGGCATCACCCCTGATGCGGATCCCGATAATGTGCAGCGGATGATCGACGCCGTTCGGGAAGGGGGATGAGCCTAAGCACAGCCCTGCCCCTTGCCCGACGCAGGCGCCCTCTCCTTTGGGCGCTGGCGGCGCTTGTGCTGGCGGGCGGCGGCTTCTGGCTTTGGGCTTCAGGGCTTTTCGGGCTCGGGCTGCAATATCTGAACATGCGCCAGACCGCAGCCGACTGGCATGAAAAGGGGATATGGCTGCCCTATTACACTGCGCAGATCGAGGCGCAGCCGGTAGTGGGGGTTGACAGCAACCTCTCCGGCCTGACCTGGGCGCCCGAAAGCGACACGCTCTTTGCGGTGATCAACCGCCCGCCGGGGATAGCGGAACTGTCGAAAGATGGTGCACTTTTGCGGCTGATCCCGCTGATCGGCGCGGTGGATCCGGAGGGGATTTCGCATGTGGAGGGCACGGTCTTTGTCATTTCCGATGAGGCGCGGCAAAGCCTGAACTGGGTGGTGATCGGTCCGGAGGCCAGCGAGATCAATCTGGCAGGCTCACCAGAGCTGGTGTTGAACTACGGAACGTACCACAATATGGGCTTCGAGGGCGTCTCCTGGGACAGCGCGCGTGACGAGCTGTTCATCGCCCAGGAAATGCTGCCGATCCGGGTGCTGCGGGTCAGGGGCCTGACCGAAGCGATTGCCGGTGAGGGCTTTTCGATCAGCGTGACCGAATGGGCGCCCGGCGACCGCTTCGGCCATTTCACCACCGATCTTTCCTCGCTTTCGGCCCATGACGCGACCGGCAATCTGCTGCTTTTGTCGGATATGACCGGCGCGCTGGCCGAATATGCGCCGGATGGAAGCCCGGTCAGCGTGATGCCGCTCTGGTCCGGCTGGCATGGGCTGCGCGATGATGTCCCCCAGGCCGAAGGGCTGGCGGTTGATGCGCGGGGCGACATTTATATCGTATCCGAGCCGAACCTGTTCTATCGCTTCAGCCGCGATCCGGCACCCGTCTGGGCAGAGTGAGAGCGCTTGTCTTCCACCTGTGATCCGGCATAGCCTGGCAATCATTTCCTGATTGCAGAGCCTGATTTGACCACGTTTTTCAAAGACTTCTACGCCGACTGGCGCGACAAAACCGGCAGCGGCTATTTCACGCTGTTTTTCCTGAGCAGCCTTGTGTTGTGGAACTGGCGGGTAGTTCTGCTCCTGTTTGCCGGTGATCTGACGACAGCTGAAAAGCTCGAAAAGATTGACGCTGTAACGGGACCAATCCGTTCCTTTCTTTACCCCGCCTGCACCGCAATAGTCGTATGCCTTACATTTTCTGCAACACATGCAGTACTCAGCTTTCTGATTTCCAGAATCGAACTTTGGCGCAAATCGGTGCTAGCTCAGCGGAGTGCAAAAATCCGTTCAATACGCCACAACGCCGATGATGAGGTCGACGCAAGCATTCTGTTGTCGAAACGTATCTCGTTGGAGAAACGGGACAAGATTGCGGACAAAGAGCATTTATTGATTGAAAAAGAAGCCCAGTTGCGCAGCAGTATTGATACAGTGGAAGCCGAAACCAACGCCACAGCGCGAAGCACGGGCGCCACGAAACTGCTACAAGCACTCGAAACCGCAGGTGGCCAGGTTTCCATTACTTCCGAACACGATCTGATTACATCAATGCTCGGCGGGAACCTGGCCCTCACTCCAAATTCGCATCAGTTACGGATAGAATTGCAGGATGCCCTGGATAGTCTGGTCAGAAATCGGAAAGTTGCATTAAAAGGAGCACCAGAATCGGGAAGCTATTCAGCCAGCATCACAATTGAGGGATATTCGCACCTGGACCGCATCAAGAGTATCATGGCACGTAGAAATGATGCGCCAGTGGCTCCCCTCACCCCCGAAACCGCTCCCCCATCAGATCCCTGAGCGCCTCAATCGCCTCTTCGCCATTCTCGGTCGCGGCGGTGATTTGCACCACGATCTCACGCGCCATGAGGAATTTCGACGCTTTGGCCGGGTCGATCAGAATCGACAGCCCGCGCTCGGTGCGGGTCACGCTTTCGACCGCCTCTTCGGCGCCGAGGCTCTCATCGGACACCTCGAACCAGACCGGGCCGCCAAAGGCGTCGCGGCGGAACATGACATAGGGCTCCTCCTCATCCTCGCCCTCGACAAAGCCAATGAACAGCTGACCCTCATCCTCGACAACCGAGGCATAGAGGGCTTTGACGGTGATGTCAGACATGTTTCAGATCCATTTTGCCAGGGGTGGCAGGGACATAAGAACCGCATTGGCGTCATGACCGGTTTCGAGGCCGAATTTCGTGCCCCGGTCATAGACAAGGTTATATTCGGCATAAAGGCCGCGATGGACAAGCTGTGCCTCGCGCTCGGGTCCGGCGAAAGCCTCGGAAATATGGCGTTCGGTCACCGGCAGGAAGGCAGGCAGAAAAGCCTCGCCCACAGCGCGGGTAAAGGCAAAATCGGCCTCCCAGTCGCCGGTATTGAGGTCGTCATAGAAGATGCCGCCGACACCGCGCGCGCGACCACGATGCGGGATGAAGAAATACTCATCGGCCCAGGATTTGAATTTCGCGTAATAGCCCGGGTCATGAGCATCGCAGGCGGCCTGCAACACGCCATGGAAATGCGCGGTGTCCCCGGAATATTCCAGACAGGGATTCAGATCCGCGCCGCCACCGAACCACCAGGCATGCGGCGTCCAGAACATGCGGGTGTTCATATGTACCGCCGGGCAATGCGGGTTCTGCATATGGGCCACGAGGCTGATGCCGCTGGCCCAGAAGCGCGGATCCTGCTCCATCCCCGGCACACCACGCGCTGCCATCGCCTTTTGCGCCCGCGCGCCCAGTGACCCGTGGACCGCGGACCAGTTGACGCCGACCTTCTCGAATACCCTGCCGCCGCGCATCACGCTCATGATGCCGCCGCCGCCATCGTTTTCGCGGCTGGTGGGGGTGACCTCGAACCGGCCGGGCGCAAGATCGCCGGGTGCGCGATCCTCCAGATCCTCGAACGCCGCGACAATCCGGTCGCGCAGTGTACGGAACCAGTCCGAAGCCCGTATCTTGTATTCGGTCAGATCGTTGCCCATTGTCACATCCATCGTCTCGGCCAGCCTTTGCCTATCACCGCAAGCCAGAGCCTCCAACCCGTTTGGCCCCCGTCCCGGCTATGCCATGCTGGTCGCCAGCCGCTCCCCGCCAGACCCTCGCGAGTCGCATCATGAAAAAAACCGCCGCCTTTCTTATCCTCACCACTCTCGCCGCCTGCGGCACGCCGCAAGAACAATGTATCAGCCGCAATACGCGCGATCTGCGGACGGTGGAAAAGCTGATCGGCGAATCGCAGGGCAATCTGCAGCGCGGCTATGCGATTGAACGATACGAGGTCACGGTGCCCGACTGGCGGCCCTGTATCCGCTATATCCCCGGCACCAAAGAAGACCCGACGCCGCGCCCGGTCTCAACCACCTGCCGCAGCTGGGACACCGAGGTCCGCACCAGGCCGCGCTCAATCGACCTCGCGCTCGAGGCGAAAAAACTCTCGCAACTGCAGGTAAAACAGCGCGATCTGTCGCGCCAGGCGCAATCCGTGATCGCGCAATGCAAGGCGGCCTATCCCGAATAGGCTGCCTCTCTTCATCTGTCTGAAAATATCCCGGGGGGAGCGCCCTGAAAGGGCGCCGGGGGGCTGGCCCCCCGCCTGCTCCCCTTCAGCCGAAAATCTCGGCCTGATGCTGACCCAGACGCGGCGAGGGCACGCCGAGCGACAGCTCCGCCCCCGAGAAAGTCATCGGGCTGCGCACCCCTGGCACGCCGCCGGGTGCGATCTGCAGGGCGCGGGCAATGACCTGGGGGTCCGAGAAGACCTCGGCCATATCATTGATCGGGCCGGCAGGGACGCCATTGGCCTCGCAGGCGGCCAGCAGCTCTGCTTTGGTCATGGCGCGGGTCGCGGCAGACAGTCTGTCGGTCAGCCCGGCGCGATGCGTCACGCGGTCGGCATTGGTCACAAAGGCCGGATCATCAGCCAGGTCGCTCAGGCCAAGCAGCCCGCACAGCTTGCGGAACTGGCCGTCATTTCCGATCGCAAGGATCAGCCAGCCATCCGAGCAGTCAAACACCGCATAGGGCGCAAGATTCGGATGGGCATTGCCCATTTTCACCGGCGCCGTGCCGGTCGCGAGGTAATTCATCGCCTGATTGGCCATGATCGCGGTCGCCACATCCATCAGCGCCATATCGATATGCTGACCAGCACCCGTGCGGCCGCGCTGGATCAGCGCCGCCATGATCGCATTTGAAGCATAGATGCCGGTAAACACATCCGTCACCGCCACCCCGACCTTTTGCGGCTGGCCATCGGCGGGGCCTGTCACCGACATCAGCCCGGCCATGCCCTGGATGATGAAATCATAGCCCGCGCGATGCGCATAGGGCCCGGTCTGACCGAAACCGGTGATCGAACAATAGACCAGCCCCGGATTGATCTCTTGCAGGCTGGCATAATCCAGCCCGTATTTCGCAAGACCGCCGAGCTTGAAATTCTCGATCACGACATCGGCGGTCCGGATCAGCTCACGCACCCGCGCCTGATCTTCGGCGTTGCGGAAATCGGCAGTCACGCTTTTCTTGCCGCGATTGCAGCAGTGGAAATAGGCGGCCGAGGTCTCGCCCTCATGGGTGATGAAGGGGGGGCCCCAGCGGCGGGTATCATCGCCCTCCGGAGCCTCGACCTTGATCACTTCCGCGCCGAGATCGGCAAGGATCTGGCCCGCCCAGGGGCCAGCGAGAATCCGCGCCAGTTCGACGACGCGGATGCCTTCCAGCGGCGCGGACATCGGGATCAGCCCGCCAGTTTCGCGTCGATCAGGGATTTGAGATTGTCCCAGGCCCAGTTGTCGACTTTTTCACCATCCAGGATGACGGTTGGCGTGCCGGTCACTTTGTCAGCGGCCATATTCGCCTCGAACTGTTTCAGCATCTCTTCACCGAAAGCCTCATTCGCGGTGCAGGCATCCAGCTGCTCATTGGTGAGGCCCGCGGTCAGGCCGATGGTGCGCAATTTGTCCATCACCACGGTCGGGTCAGAGGAATCGAGCCATTTTGCCTGGGTCGAAAAGACGATGTCCGAGATGCCTTCATACCGCTTGTTGTCGTCGCAGCGCGCGATCATCCCGGCCCAGAATCCATAGCGGTCGAAATAGACCTCCCGCAGGGTGAAATGCACCTTGCCGGTATCAATATAGTCAGACTTCAGCTTCGGGTAGATCGTGTCGTGGAAATTGGCGCAATGCGGGCAGGTGAAGCTGGCATATTCCACGACTTTCACCTTCGCATCCGGGTCGCCCAGGGTGAAATCGCGCGGGGTGAGAGCGGCTGAGGCAGGCGCATCAGTGGCCGCTTCCGGAGCGGCCTCGCCTTCGGATGCGGTGGTCTCCTGCGCCCAGGCCGGCGCTGCGGCGAGCGTTGCAGCCATCGAAAGCAGCAGCCGGCGGTTGATCATGGTCATTGTCTCGTCCTCATTTCCTGTCTGGGCGGGATAATATGTTCTGCGCGAGCCGCTCAAGCGCTGCGCGAAGGCCGGGATCGCCGACGCCTTCGGTCTGCCGCGCGGCGGTGGCGGTGAGTTTTGCCTCGGCCTCCGGGTCAGGGCGTGGCACTGCGGGGGCATGGGTGAATTGCGCCTGGCCGTCGGCAAAGCCAGTGCTGGCGGTCTGGGTCAGATGAACGCGCGAAATGGCGTTATAGCCATAGACAGCGTTGACGCGCTCGCGGATCCGGTCAAGCTGCATGCCAATCATCGGCGCATGTGCGCCCTGGACGAGCAGCGTAAGCGTGGCACCCATGCCCGAGCCTTTACCGCCCGGGCTCGCGGCCGCATAGCCAATCTTCACCGGCCGCGTGATCTTTGCGACATCTTCTCCCACGGTCTCGGCCCAATGGGTCACCAGACGCGCCACCGCAAAGCCCCGCGCCTCTCCCGCGCCGCGCACCTGGTTCGAGACCAGCGAGAATGCCGGTTCGAACCCGCGCCGGCGGTGTTCTTTTGAGGGAAGACTGGCGGGCTTGCGCGCCATGGGGTCCTGTCTTTGCCAGATCGGTAGGGCCGTAAGAGCACGCGCAGATAAAGCGCGCAGAGACGGTTTCCCCGGCCAAATTCGCAGCCTATCTTAGAGCAAGCAGGCGCGGCGGAAAGCCCGGAAGCAATGCCGGCGGCATCGGAGGCCATAAATCTTGCGTGAAAGCGCTGTAAGAAATCAGCAGCCGGCCCGGATGCCTGGCGGGGAGACGGCCGATATAAGTGTGGCGCTGCTGGCCTGGTATGACCGCCATGCGCGCGAAATGCCCTGGCGGGTCGGCCCCGCCGCGCGGGCAGCGGGCCTGCGCCCTGATCCCTACCGGGTCTGGCTGTCAGAGGTGATGTTGCAGCAGACAACGGTGGCGGCGGTGCGGGGATATTTCCTGCGCTTCACCGCGCGCTGGCCGGATGTCGCAGCGCTGGCGGCAGCGCCGGATGAGGCGGTGATGGCGGAATGGGCCGGGCTCGGCTATTATGCACGGGCGCGCAACCTGTTGAAATGCGCCCGTGCCGTGGCGGCGCGGGGCGGCTTTCCAGAGAGCCGTGACGGGCTGCTGACGCTGCCCGGGATCGGCCCCTATACGGCGGCGGCAGTGGCGGCGATTGCTTTCGACGAGCCCGCCGTGGTCGTGGACGGCAATGTCGAGCGGGTGATGTCGCGGCTGTTCCAGGTGGAAACCCCGCTGCCGGCGGCAAAATCAGAGCTGACGGAACTGGCCGCGAGGCTCACGCCGGCCAGGCGGCCGGGCGATTATGCCCAGGCGGTGATGGACCTCGGTGCGACCATCTGCACCCCGAGATCCCCGGCCTGCGGGATCTGCCCGCTGATGCTGCCCTGCGCGGCCCGGGCCGCCGGAATCCAGGCCGCGCTGCCCCGCAAACTCGCGAAACCCGAAAAGCCCGTCCGGGAAGGCGTGGTCTGGCTTTTGCGCAGCCCGCAAGGATGGTTGCTGGAACGGCGCCCTGAAACCGGCCTCCTGGGCGGTATGATCGGCCTTCCCGGCGACGACTGGGACCAGCGCGCGACCAAAGCCCCGCGCAACGATAGTCCGGCCGAAGGCCGAGCGCGCCGGACAAAGTCCGGCGCGCTCGGTCCCCGGGGGGGCAGGGGGGGGGGGGGGGCCCCCCC
>NZ_JAMCCR010000029.1:0-16536 GCF_023371075.1 Pseudomonas sp. GX19020 | reverse complement strand
ATACTGCATCTGCTCCATCAACTGCCGTTCGGACCGGACCGAATAGAGGATCTGGATCAGGCTGGCCTTGATCAACCGCTCCGGCGCGATCGAGGGCCGCCCGAAGTCGATGTAGAGCCGCTCGAACTCGGCATCGAGGCTGGCGAGCGCGTCATTGACCACCTGCCGGATCTTGCGAAGAGGGTGGTGTGCCGGGATCCGATCCTCAAGGTCCACGTAGCTGAACAGCGATCCGCTCGTCTCATCCGCTCCACGCATCTTCTCACCCCAGCATCGCGATGCTCAGGGTGAATCATGTTCCAATTCCCGCGTCGAGGCCTGACTAAATCAGCGGCCTGTTAATGTTGTGGCAGATACGTTCTCTGGGCTTGCCCTTGGACTTGAGGCCCCCTTCCGGATTGGCGATTGGGTCGGTATCGACGGTCTGGCACAGGGGCGTGTGCAGGAAATCGGCTGGCGCAGCACACGGCTGATCACCCGGGACAGCACGCATGTGATCCTGCCGAACAGCCAGATATCGCGTCAGCGGATCACAAACTATAGCGCGCCAAGGCCGGCATACCGGGATCATGCCGGACTGACCCTGCCTGTGACCCTCACCGTCGCCGATGCGAAGACGCTTGTCCAGGCGGCGCTTTCAAGGGCGACGTCCATCGTGAAGAACAAACCTCCCGAAGTTCAGGTGGCGCAATTCAGCCCACAAGGGATCACCTATCGGGTAAAGTACTGGGTGCCCCAGCATGATCTCGCAATGGCCTGTCGCAACGAGGTCTTCAGTCTGATCAACAACGGTCTGAGAAAGCAGGGCGTCGCCCTCGCTCCCCAAGTGGCAGCTTCACTGTGACCCCCTGGATGCGTCGTTCCAGCGATCCACCGCACTTTGGGGGGCTTCCCATCTTTCTACCTGACAGAGGATCAATACCATATCCAAGATCTCAAGCTCGCGTATCGACAAATTGCTGTCCTCCATGGGTATGGGACACGTTCCGAGATCGGATGGCTGACAAAAGCAGGCCGTATCGTATTTGATGCGGAAGCGATCAGTGACGTCACCATGCGGATTCCAGTCACGCCCGATCTGGTAGCGCGCATGAACATCAATGGTGAAGCGCTTGATCCCCTGCCGGGGATGGTGATCCTGCTGAACAAGCCCGTGGGCGCTACATGTTCCCATAAGGAAAGCGGAGCTCTGGTCTATGATTGCCTGCCACAGCGCTGGAAGCGGCGAGTTCCCGGGATCTCGGCCGTGGGACGGCTCGACAAGCAGACCTCAGGATTGCTGTTGTTGACAGATGACGGCGATCTTCTGCATCGGGTTACCAGCCCCCGGCACCGAGTCAGGAAAACCTATCGTGCGCGGCTTGCCCGCCCACTCGACGGCGATGAGGCGGCGGTGTTTGTTTCCGGCAGCCTGACGCTGAAAGGGGATGACAAACCTCTCGCCCCAGCCCTTCTGGAGGTGGTCACAGATCAGGAACCCCTTCTGACGATTACAGAAGGCCGCTATCATCAGGTGCGCCGCATGTTTGCGGCCTGTGGCAATCAAGTGCTGGAGCTGCAACGGGAAAGTCTCGGCGATCTGCGCCTGCCCGAAGATCTGGCACCGGGTGACTGGAGGCTTCTGGACCCGAAAGACCAAATGCTGATCTTTCAATAGAGGAACGCCCTGTTACGACTGTCCGCCATCTCATGACCATCCGGAACGATGCTATTCCGGCCCACCCTGTTCCCGGAATGCTACTCGAGGGATGTGCAGAACAATGCGGATTCCCTCGGGCCTCAGATCTCGTTCGAAACTCCCCCTGAAATGTCCTTCGATGATCGCAGTCAGCAGCTTCGATCCAAATCCCCCTGCGCTGTTGCCAAGCGCAGTCGTGCTGACTCCCTGCTCAAGCCATTCAACGACGACCTCGTCCTCGCGTTCAGCCAGGGTCATTGCGAGTTGCCCATCGGGACAGGAAAGCGCCCCATACTTCGCCGAATTGGTCGCCAGCTCATGCAGCACCAGAGCGAAGGAGGACACCGATCCCGGTTTCAGCATAAGCGCGTCTGCGTCTTCGGCCAGAGTGCTCCACGCCACCTGCCGGTAGGGCGCAAGGATCTCGGCGAGTAAACGGCCCAGCGAAACAGGTTTGCTTGCGACAGCTGCTTTGCCGAGTTGGTGCGCTTTGTGAAGAGGTCACAGCCGGCTTTTCAGCTGACTCGCGAAACTCTCGACGTCTTCGGCATCGCGAGAGGAGAGCCCAATCAGGCCGTTGACGACTGCGAAGAGGTTGCCGATGCGGTGGTCAAGCTCGCGATTGACGAGTTCGCGCTCGGTATCGAGGAGTTTGGCATCCTGGATATCGGTTGACGTGCCATACCAGCTCATGATCTCACCGTCGGTATCCCGCATTGGCAGTGCGATGACACGCAACCATCTGTAATTGCCCCCTTTATGCCTGAAGCGATAGTCGATGTCGTAGGCTTCCCCGGTCTCGAGGCATCGTGCCCAGGTCTGAGCCACACGGTCCCAGTCATCGGGATGGACCAAGTCGGTTCAGGTTGATGGGGTGATATCGGCATGGTCAATGCCGGTGAAATCAGTCCAGCGTTGGTTGAAGAAATCGTGGTTTCCCTGCGGATCCGTGCTCCAGACGATCTGCGGAATAGCCTCGACCAGAGTATCGAATCTGAGATTGCTGGCCTCCAGTGCGGCGGCAACTTCCGACTGGCTTGTCGTGTCGATCAGAATCCCCGCAAAGCTCGTGATGGCTTCGGCCTCGTCCCGAGCTGGCCTTCCGGAGGCGACATCCCAGTGCAGAGCGCCATCCGGCGTGATCGTGCGGAACCGGCTGTAAAACCTGCTCCCGGTGGCCACTGCCTCCTCGACCGCCGCCAGAACCCTGGCACGATCCTGTTCATGCAGGTTCTCAAACAGGGTCTCTATCAGGATCCCCGACCGCGCTTCGGCAGAGGGGATGCCGTATTGTTCAGCGAGGGCGCCATCGATGATCATCTTGCGCGTTCGGATATCAAAATCCCAGGTCCCGACAATACCACCTGCCTCAAGCGCGACCTCCATCCGCTCCTGCACGAGCAGCAGTTCTCGCCGTGTTCGGACATGCGCAGTGGTCTCGCTCGCGGCCATAAGCATGCCGAAGATCTCGCCATTATCCCCCATGATCGGCGAGAGGCCGAGATTGAACCAGCAGGTCACCGCCGCACCGTCCCGAAAAAGACGGATCGGCTGGTCTTTCAGCCGATGGCTCAGGCCACGATAGGCATCGTCGATCTTGTCGCGGTAGAATTTCCGCGCAACCGGAAGAGAGTCGAATATTGGCTTGCCCTGCGCCTGTGCCCAGGCATCCCCGAAAATCTCACGTGCTGCCTCATTACAAATGACGATACCTTCGCGGCCGATCAACACTGCCATGGGTGAGGCGGCATAGAGCATTGTTCGTATGGTTGAGCGCAAGGCGGGCGACCAGTTGCTGACGGGACCTGCAGCAGTGTTTGCCCAATCGACGGCGAGGACAGCCCCCTTGAGATCGGCAAGCCAATCGGACTCCCCGAAGACATCATCCAGTCTTGAAAACAGGCGTTCAGCCATGGGGCACCGAAAGATACCGAACAGATCGGCTCAGCCTAGGGGCGCACAGAGAAAACTGTCCAGACAATCCTTACGGCAGGGTGCGAGAGAGCGGGCCGAGGCGGCCTCTGCCCGTTGACCGCAACTGCGGTTTCTTGACTTCCGCTCGGCTAGACCCCAGCTTGATCCGCATGAGCAAGAAACGATCTCTGCGCCCGGCCTGCTGACAGGCTCATGGGAAAGCGCCTCAAAAAGGCGAAGATCGTTCCGGCTTTTTCACAGCACTCCCGAACACAAACGCATGAAGCGCGTTAACGCATGGCCCGAAGAGGAGCCTTTACATGTCCGAACATATACCCCCGCCCGATATCGTGATTTCCGAAGAGGCGATGCCGATCCTTGAAAAGCTGGCCGAAGGCCTGGAGCATCGCAATCAGGCACTGGCCGCTCATTTCTTCGATGAACTCGCCAGAGCGAAGACCCTTCCGGCGCAGGAGGTTCCAGCTGACACGATCGGTCTCGGCAGCCATGTGCGATTCCGCGATGACACAACCGGAAGAGATCAGCTCATCACGCTGGTTCTGCCTGAGCAGGCCGATATTTCGGCAGGGAAAGTCTCGGTTGCAACGCCAATCGGTATTGCACTAATCGGCCTTCGCAACGGTGCGCGCTTCAGTTGGGAAACCCGCGACGGGACACGTCATGACCTGACAATCCTCGGGGTCGAAACCCCCATGTGATGTCCCGAGACTGTATCGCGGGTCCGCTCCCGCGGTTGCCCACATTCTATGTTGTTCTCTGCTAACACCTACGCAGTCTTGCCCTGCCCTATCCTTCGCGCACCGCGAGCCGAGGGAGGATGCGAGATGGCGAAGATCCTGATAATCACCGGCGATTTCACCGACGGCTATGAGACCATGGTCCCGTTCCAAACGCTTCTGGCACGGCCATAGCATCAACGCGGGCGGCCCCGACAAAACCGCGGGCGATACGTTCAAGACCGCGATCCATGATTTCGAGGGCGAGCAGATCTATTCCCTACGCATCGACGGGGTCGCCACCTCGATCCGGATCGAGAACCATTTCCGGGAAACCCTGACCGAGATCGGCCCGGGCGACGGGATGACCGTCGCGCAACTTATCACCCGGCTCTGGCATGAGGCGGTGGATGTCGATCACGACCTCGGCAATTTCACCTCATTCCTGCGGATCTGCTGCAACCGCTATCATGCGCTGATCGCGGCAGGTGAGATCTCGGCGGAACATTCGGTTGCCATTGCCAGCCACCCGGCCCGCGAGATCCTGGCCCGGGAAACCGCGTGCCGAAACCTGAGGATGAACGGCTACGGCATTCCCGTCACGTCCAAAAAGCAACGCGCCTCCTGTCGCAGGCGGCGCGGGATTTCAGGACCTTTCGGGATCGCCAAGGTCCGGCGATCCCGAAAGGTTACTGATTGATTACTGCGCCTTGTATTGCGCGGCGGCGGCTTCGAGGACTTCACGCGCCACATCGGCATCGGCGAAGCCCTTCGATTCCATGCCCCCATCCGGACCTTTGTAATTGGCGAACCACAGGCCGATGATTTCGCTCGCACCGGGGTACTCGTTGTCGAGCTGTGCCATGCTCTCGATATGCGCAAAAGGCGACTCCCGGGTGAGAACACCGATCAGCTTGTCATCCTGCTCGCCGCCGTCGAGCATTTTCAGCACGCCGATCAGGCGGATATCAGCGACTTCGCCGCGCGGGATCGCCTGACCGATGATCAGAACATCGAGAGGATCGCCGTCGCCACCCAGTTCCTTCGGCAGAGCAGTGCCCGGAATCGCACCGTAGTTCCCGGGATAGCCGAGATAGTTCACGATGCGCGGCGCACCATCCTTGTATTCCCAATAGACCGCTTTCGGATCTTCCTTGCTCATTTCCCATTTGGCCGACGTGCCGGTGGGAATCTCGACCACGGCGCGGATGCTGCCATCTGCATTGATCGGATCAAGCTTCATCAGTTCATCTTTGCCGATGATCGTAAAATCATCTTTCGGCTGCATTTCGGTCGAATGCCGGGTGGCATCGGCGAAAGCAAGGCCTCCGATGGTTTCAGCCTGAGCAACCGGTGCCATCATGGCAAAGCCAAGTGCAGCGGACAGGATCGCATATTTCTTCATCGTTCAACTCCGTAAGATGGCCGGAGGCTAACAAAGCTTTCCTACAACCAGATGAACCCTGCCCGTGCCTGCGAACAGCCAGCCGCCTATCAGAGAAACGATTGCAGCAGAGATCAGGCGAGCCTGAACTGTGCGGGTCCAGAAAATGCGGGCGGCCTTACATTTGGCCGCCCGTCTCTTACCCTTCAACGATCACCAGCATGCGCCGATCATCACGCAGCAAGTCGATCACGAGCGTCGACCTTCCTTCCGGCACGGCTTCCCGCAAATTCTCAAGAGAACCCACCGGAATGCGGTTCACTCCGAGTATCACATCTCCCTGACGGAACCCCCGCAATTCGGCAGCGCTGCCGGACGCGACGCCTTCGACTGCCAATCCTCGGCGGCCATTGAAAAGGGACACCTCGCGCAGGGCCAGCCCAGCCAGAGGCGTATCGTCAAGCCAGCCGGCACTGTTCCGGACCGGTTCGCGGATTACGGCCAACAGCTCGTGCCTGTCGCCCCCACGCAATACCGATAGCGTCAGATCCTCCCCGATGCCCAGAAGGCCGATCCGATTGCGCAGGTCCGAGGCGTTGCGCAGGGCACGGCCATTCACCTTCGTCACAATGTCACCAACCTCCAGCCCAGCCTCTTCCGCAGCCGATCCCGCCTCGATGCTGGCGATGACCGCCCCATGGTAGCGGCCCTCTCCCAACCCGAGGGCCTCGGCGAGATCTGGTGTCAGTTCCTGAATCGTCACGCCGAGCAGCCCACGGCGGACCTCCCCATGTTCAATCAGTTGCGCCATCACTGCCATGGCCATGTTCGAGGGCACCGCGAAGCCAATGCCGACATTGCCGCCAGCCGGGGTAAGGATCGCCGTATTGATGCCGATCAGTCGACCCCGGCTGTCGACCAGCGCACCGCCGGAATTGCCCGGGTTGATCGATGCATCTGTCTGGATGAAATCCTCATAGCCGTCACGGCTGATACCGCTGCGCCCGAGCGCGCTGACAATGCCCGAGGTCACCGTCTGGCCAAGCCCGAAAGGGTTGCCGATCGCCATGACCTGATCGCCGACCAGAACCGCATCGGAATCTGCGACCTCGACTGCGATCAGGTTTTCGTCACCTACTCGCAAGACACCGATATCGGTTGCCGGATCGCTGCCGACCACTTCGGCATCCAGCACGCGCCCGTCCTTCAGCGTCACGGTAACGGCGCTGGCATTGGCAATGACATGATAATTGGTCAGCACATAGCCTTCATCCGCGTCGATGATCACACCGGAACCTGCACTCATACGCGGCTGACTGCGCGGCTGCGGAGACGCCCCCGGCGGCAGGTCGAAGAAGCGGCGGAAGAAGGGATCGTTGAACAGGGGATTGGCGTTGATCTCCACTTCTGTTCGGGTGGAGATATTGACGATGGCGGGCGTGACCCGCTCCAGCATCGGCGCGGCGGTCAGAACCCCGCGATCATCCTGAATGAAAGCCGTCTCGCCCCGAGAGGGGAATGGGGTCAAAACCACCAGCGCCGCAGTCATCAAAACGAGCAGCCAGCGAAACGGTGCAACACGGATCGAAGCCATAGAACATCTCCTTGTCGTAAAAGGCCGGCCCCTGAAAGGGCCGGCCCGACTGCCTCAGGCGGTTGTCGCCCCGCCGGTTCCACGACGGCGCTGCGCACGCTCGGACCAGAGCCGAAGACCGCTGCATCCCGCGAGACCGAGGCCCACCGCGACGTGCAGCGCATTCAGCCAGAGCGGGTGCCCCGCCATCGTGGCCCAGGGGCTGATCGCCAGCCAGAGCGCGGCGAGCAATAGCAGCCGGTCAGCGGCCTCATGCAGAAACCACAGGCTCCAACCGCCCAGGCCAACAAGGACGAGGCCAGTCAGAAGCGTGCTCCAGAACGCAACCGTCGGCAGAGAAATGGCCAGCGGCAACAGGGTCAGAAGAAGGCCCGCAACAATCGCCGCGCCCGCGACAAGACGGTTGAATGTGCTGTCTTGTGTGGAAATCCAGTTTGCGATCATCATTTTCCTCCTTTCATCAGATGGTTGGCATTTGGTCAGTGGGGCTTTGCCAGCCGCTTCGGCGCGGCAGGCGGAAGGAAGGCGCCAAGCTCTTCGGGGCTGAACAGGCCGGCCGCGATTTCGCAAAGCGCGGTTTCCGTCTCGCTGTCTGGCGCATCATCCAGCCGGGGCGGCGCGCCCTCACGCAGGGCGCGGGTCCGCGCCGCCACCGCCATGACCAGCCCGAAGCGATCAGGCAGTACGCGCTGACAATCGAGTGCTACGAGCGGATTCATGGCCGCCCCTTTCAGGCCGCCTGCCGCGAAAGATCCGCATCACCGCACGGCGCTGCCACTCCGGGCGATGTGGCGACCAGGACCGGACTGCCGCGCCTGAGGTCGGTGCCCGGGGGCATCTGCACCTCATAGGGCAGACCAAGACGGCGCGCATGGCGGATCGCGGCCTCGAGATCGGGAAAGCCGAGCTCGATTTGCTGCGCCACATCATCATCCGCGGTCCAGCCCATCAGCGGCTCGATCCAGGGCGCGCTTTGTCGCTCTATGCGCAAGCGCCAGCGTTTTGTACGCGCCCGTCCCGAGGTCATCGCAGATTTCGCGGGCTTCCAGATCACGGCCCGGCTGCCCTCCGGCAGACAGGAGTTCCAGTCCACCCCGCCGGTGGCAAAGGCGGACGGGCCGGCCGACGTAAGGTCTCCTTTCACAAGTTGCATGTCATCCTCCAATGCGTGGAACAGAGGGCGCGCTCGTCAGTGCGTCAGCGGAATGCGCCTGACTTGCGCGCGGGACGCTTCGGTTCGTGGCAGCGTGACGGTGAGAACGCCATTGCGGAATCCCGCCTCGATGGCATTCTCATCGATCCCCGGCGGCAAAGGGATGTGCCGCTCGAAACGGCCATAGACCCGCTCCGAGAAGTGGCGCTCGCGATCTTCGGTCGTCGAACTCTTTTCGCCGCGAAGGGTCAGAAGCCCATCCTCGAACAGGACCTCGACATCCCTCTCTTCAAGACCGGGCAGTTCGGCCGTCACCCGGATCGCCGTGTCAGTCTCGGCAATCTCGACGCTGGGCCAGGTCGCGCCCCAGGCCGGTGTCGCCCAGCCAACCCCATTGCCAGAAAAGGACGGCAAGCGGATGCCGAAAGAGCGGAAAAAGTCGTCGAACAACCGGTCCACCTCGCGGTGGAAGCTCACAAAAGGGTCGCCACTTTCCTCCCGGGCGGGAGTGCTTTCGCGCCATTGCGCGGGTTGCTGGCTCTCACGGCTGCGCCACCAGGGCAGGTTGCGCGTCCAGCTTTGGGGAATCAGATCTCTCACACTCATCTCTTTCCTCCATTCATCATACGCATCTCTCACCCGGGCGCGCGCGTTGCGCGCCCGGGGCCAGGTCTGCGATCTGGTCTGGGTCGGGGGTCAGGCTGCGACCGGCTCCGGCTGCTTTTCAGAGACCCTGGCGGTACCGATGCGCGGCAGGTCAGCGCCCGCAGCGTCGGAGCCTTGCACGATCTCGATCCGGCGCGGCTTCTTCTCCTCGGGGATCTCCCGGGTCAGCGAGACTTCAAGGAGACCATCCGTCAGGGACGCCCCTTCGACGCGGACATGATCGGCAAGCTCGAACCGGCGCTCGAAGGCGCGCGCCGGGATTCCGCGATGCAGATACTGCGCCTTGTCCTCACCTTCCTTGCGACCGGTGATGATCAGCACATTGCGATCCTGGGTCAGGGTCAGATCCCCCTCGCGGAAACCGGCCACCGCCATTGTGATGCGATAGCGGTCCTCGTCCAGCCGCGCAATATCATAGGGCGGCCAACTGTCTGCCGCGTCAGATCGCGTTGCAGCTTCCAGCGTCGTCAGAAGCCGGTCGAAGCCAACGCTCGACCGGAAGAGCGGTGTAAAGTCAAATGTGGTTCTCATAGCCACATCCTCCATTGAGCAATATGGGTACAAGTTGATGATTTCGCCGGACTATCCGACGACAGACGCCCATCCGGGCCGCCTGCGAAAATCCATTTAGAAACCACGTTTCGGGTTTCAAGAGGGGCTTACACGAGATTTTTTGCTGGATGCCGTCGTGAATGCTGGCAGGCAATCACGCGTCGACGAGCCTTTCGAGGCGGCCTTTCTCGGCGTTGATCATCTCCTCCAGCCGGGCAATGACCTCCTGTGGCGGTAATCCTGCGGGCAAGGCAGGAAGATATGATACCGCAACAGATCCCGCTCGCTTACCCCCGCCAGTCCAGAACAGCCCGGAATTATGGGCCACAGGGACAACCGGCAGCCCGAGGCTTCGATAGAGCCCGCCAATCCCCGGCTGAAAACGACGGTGTTGCCCTGGCCTGACCCGCGTTCCTTCCGGGAAAATCATCACCGACCGGCCCTCGGCAACGGCCTGTCGGGCCTGCTTAACCATCGTGGTCAGAGCCTTGGCCCCGCCCGCGCGATCAACCAGGATCATCGGCGCGTTGCGCAGGAACCAGCCGAAGATCGGGATCCGGGCAAGTTCGCTCTTTGCCACGATGCAGATGTCCGGGATCAACACGTTAAAAGCCAGCGTTTCCCAGGCAGATTGGTGGTTCGCCGCGTAGAGGCATGGCCTCCGATCCGGGACGTTCTCCTTGCCGGTTTCGATCATACGCAGCCCGAGCACCCAACGCGAAAGCGCAAGCGTGCCCCTCGCCCAAAAACGGATCATGCGACGGTTCAGACCGGGGCAGCGGAGAAGTGCAAGTACAGGTATCGCCGGGCTCAGAACAAGAGCCCAGAGGGCGATCAGACCGTCAAAAATCCGGGTTCTGAATTTCAGCATCATGTCACTTCTTCCCGACGGGCCCGGTCTGGCGTCATGGACCTATGCGAGCATGCGCAAGTGGATACTCGACCGCCAAATCACAGCTGCAGACGGCCAGGGTGAGTGCCAAAGCGCACTATGTTCAGAGTGCCAGATTTCTATGTCCACTCGGGGAAGGTCAATGGCTTGCTGCGACGCGGCATTCCTCAATGGCCAGTTCTCGCACCGGCGAGGGCACTTCCGACTTGATCTGCACAAAACGCCGGCACACGTTCAGTGGATCTGTGCTATAGCCACCAGCGCCACTCGCCTCGTGCCGCAACTCGCTTCGGATGGAACGCAACAGCAGCAACTGATCGGCATCAGAAGTAATCATCTCAACGCAGTGGGCAAGCTCTTTAAATGCGAGCAGATCGCCTTTTGTGCCAATTTTGGCGCATCTCCTCTGTAGAAAACCTTAACAGCAGTGCCTATCTCAGAAAAATGCGGGCAACCGTCGAAGAATGAGATGCCGAAAGTCTTTAGTGCGCCGTACGACCATTCCGACATCTCGGATCATCTTAATGCGCGCATGCAGCAGCACCTGCGTATCTATCCTTGCGCCATTGCAATAACGCTTCCAATATCGAAGGCATCTACGGGCTTGGTGAGAACCTCGATATCATCGTACTGCCCCTCGAGACCCGCACGACCGTATGCGGTAACGAAGACAAATGGCACACCTTTGTCATATAGTGCATGAGCAACAGGGAAGCTTTTTTCAGATCCCAGGTTGACATCGAGAAGAGCGAATTCCGGGAGTCTCATAGCGCATCGCTTCAAGGCATCTGATACACTCGCCGAGCAAGAAATATCTGTAAATCCCATATCTTCAAGAGCGACCTTCAGATCAAGCAGCACGAGATACTCGTCCTCCAGAAGGAGAACGGGCGCGTCTCTTTTTAACAAGACCCGTGTTTTGATCATGTGGGAAATCCTATCGTGCAGAGAACTCCCTCCTTCAGATACTTCAGATCCACGGAAGCGCCGAGTTCATGACGAAGTGCAGATGTTATCATCTGCGTCCCAAACCCTGTCCGGCGCGGCACCACAACCGTCGGACCGTCGAACTCCTGCCAAACTATCTGTATGGTACCAGCGCCTCGCTTCCAATCCATCCGAACCTGTCCTTCAGGAACTGAAAGTGCTCCATACTTGAGCGCATTCGTCGCAAGCTCATGGATCGCCATTGAAAGAACGCTCGTTTGGCGCATCGTCAACTCGCAATCAAAGCTATTCTCGATGATTATTCTGTTTCCCGCATGATCGAAGGGTCTGATTACCGCCGCCGCCATGTCCTTCAGAGAAGCGCCACGTCCGCCTCGACTCGTCAAAAGATCCTGGCTCGCCGATAGTGCTGTAATTCTGCTCCTGAACGTATTCAGGCGGCTTTCATTTCCCGGAATTTCTCCGAATGTACGTGCAGCGATTGATTGGATGGTTGCCAGCAAATTTTTGGTTCTATGATTAAGTTCATTCACAAGAATGGCTTGAACCTCTTCACTACGCTTACGATCAGATATATCCCGTGCTATCTTAGATGCACCAACAACCTCTCCGCTGCGCGACTTCAAAGGCGAGACCGTCAGCGAGATATCAATCATCTTGCCACACTTGGACAAGCGAACAGTATCATAGGGTTCAACGCGGTCTCCTCTTCGGATACGGCTGAGAATATCCATTTCCTCGGCCTCGCGATCTGGCGGAATGATCATCATAATTGATGCCCCGATCGCCTCATCTGCGTCGAATCCAAAGATTCTTGATGCAGCGCTGTTCCAGGAGGTAATCGTGCCACTGAGATTCTTGCTGATTATGGCATCTGACGAGCTGGTGACGATCGCCGCAAGACGAGCCAGGTCAATTTCATCAGGGGCAACGCTGTCTGATATCATGATTTCCTCAGCGAAACTGTGCCTCACCAGAAGAAGCATTTTCTCCGGCCAACACCCAGGCCAAGTGTGGGCCTGCTCGGCCTCCCAGTTCAACCGCGGAGATCAAAAACAGTTCCTGACATATGTGATCTTCTGTCCCTGGCGCCTTCTTCGTAAACTGAGTGCAGAGAGACCTCTTCCCGAACTGAGCACGCTTTTCTGGAACAAGAGGGATGGGAATCGCTCGACACAGCATTGCTCGCACCGCTCAGCTCGCAGCCAAGCTACGTCGATTGCGATCGGTGCTCAGCCCGAAACCTGAAGCAAGAGGCGGAGTGTGGCTCCCCTTCGCGGCTGGAAGTCAGGCGACCAGTTGCGCAGACTTCCGCTTTGCGTAACGAAGATCTCGTGCAGCCTTGCGTGCAGCTTCATCGGACAGGACAAGGGCAATTCGTCTCGCCTGGTCTGACTGGCTCGCCTCGATCGCTGCAGCTTCGGCTGCTTTCTGACGCATTACTTCTTCAACCGCCGCTGCGGCTTCAGCCGCCACGCGCTGCTGCTCTGCCAGTTTTTCCGCGTCACGCGCTGCGCGGCGGGCGTCGCGTGCCCGCGCCACCTCAGCACGTTCGGCCCGCTTTGAGGCCAGATCAGGCGCAGCAGTGGCAGTCCTGAATTTCTCCAGCAGAGCCGCTTTGGCCTTGCTCGCGTCGCTGCGGCGATCCGAGTATTCTTTGGCTTTGGTCATTTCTCTTGTCTTTGCTTTGGATGTGAAGTCAGGGCGGTATCAGACCGCCTTGATACGTTTTCCGATTGGCGGAGAGGCTATCAGCTTTCCAGCCTGTTCTCTTTCGAGCCGTGCTGTCCTCAACCGGCGGGTTTTTTCTGCGCGCTCAGAAATCTCGGTATCCCGCTCTTCCAAAGCGCGTGTGCGGTCCAGAAACTGCGACTGGGTCTTGTCGAAAGCCATTTCCGCAATCTGCCGTGCTCTGCTCAATGTACCAGACATGATGATTCTCCGATTTTCAGAACAATTACCATCCGACACGGGGAAAAGGCCTTCCCCGCCGGGACCTTGTTATTTGAAGGCCAGCAGTGAATAAGGCCGCACTGATCCCCCAACAGGGGCGTCAGGCCGCACGCCGGGACGAATAGCCGACAAGGTTTTCCGGTACAAAGCCGGCCGATCTTGCCGCAGCGACGAAGGCGCGTCGCGCCACACCGACGGGCACAATACAATCCATGGCCGCTTCGACCTGCTGGAGAGCTGTCGAACGCGCCTCGTCCGCAATCGGCCACCTTTTCAGCAACCAGTATTTTACTTGCTCTATGGTGCTGAACTTCTGCACATCGCCATCAGAAGACATGACGAAGGAAAGGGGTTGCCCCCAGTTAATTTCAATCAACCAGATTTCTTTCTTGAAAGGCGGAAAGGATATGCGGATCGCATCTCTACCATTCCAGGGAAAGCGGGTCCGGCATCACACCGATCCCGCTCTCTGTATCTCTGCTCGAATGTCAGGCGAGTACGAGATTTGTAGCCGATTCACGGCCATTGCGATCACGTTCCAGATCGAACGAGACAGCCTGACCGTCATCGAGACCACGGATACCCGCACGCTCAAGCGCGGTCACATGGACGAAAACGTCCTTCGAGCCACCCTCGGGTGCGATAAAACCAAAGCCTTTGGTGGAGTTGAACCATTTCACGGTGCCATTGGCCATCGTGATGTCCCTTTCATTGGTGCCACCCGCAAAACGCGGCGGCCCGGCAAAGCTGAAGATCCAAAGCTGAGCCGAAAGGGACAGGTCCGAAAAACAGAAGATGCTCAACACATGTAGCGCATGAGAGGCAGAATTACTACCAAAGGATTCGCGAGCATGGTCCTGGGCGAGGTTAGCCGCTGTTATCGTTACAAACTATCCATCAGTGTGGTGAGGCGCGACGGTCGCGATTTCGACAGCTTCAGGGATCTTGAAAACAGAAGCGCCCTCCCCATCTCAGGCGAAGTCTCCGGATATTGTCCGGTGATTACAGTCACTTCACTACTATCAACCTCCAACACCCGTTTGGGAAACCGGGCCGATGCTGATCGAGACACAGAAAAACCGAAACCACTTCGCACCTGACACTCCAGCCCTGCCCTTCCGGGCAGAACTGCTGCCACCCAGAAGACCGTCTGCATGCTCGCATATGGGCGAGGCGGACTGCCAACAGGCCGCTGTCGAGACGGTCTTCGATGCGCCTGAGACAGGGTTCGTATTCAGATGGATCCGGACCGTCTCTTCTGGCGTCCCCTCTGTGCATCCTCTGTCCGGACCGGAAAGCGTCGACAAATGGTGGTACATCGCCGACGCCGCCCCTGGCTCCTGGCTGCAACTTGGACTGAAGCAGCCTTGCACTGCCGAGCAGCTCCGGGCTGCATTGGTGGAAAACAATCTTCCAGCCCTTCTGAGAAAAATCGAACCCGCGGTCGGCGACATGTTTGTTGTCGAAGCAGGAACCGTACATGCCCTCGGTCCTGGCCTGACAATCGTGGAAATCGCGCGTGGCAATGATGACGCCATACCTCTGACCGCAACAGATGCTGCGCAGCTGGCGCAAATCTCTCAGCAGACCACTCTTGTCCCGAGCCCTATTGCATCTCTGCCCGGCGACCATCTTCCGTTCCGCATCGCCTGTGAGATGCTCGGCCCTGAGCAACGGGTCATGCTCATGGATTCCCTGGCCACCGTAGCGATTGTGGAAGGCAGTGGCACCTTTGGCAATCGTCCCTATGAAGCCGGACAATGCTGGCAGTTCAACGGCCCCCTCACCACTCGCGCAATCGAGCCAACGGTTTTGATCGTTGCCGAGCGCTGCGAGCCCGACCCTGATCGGGCGAACATGTGGCGGATCCGGAGTTAGGGGGCAATCACCGCGTGTAGGGAAGAAAATACCCCGATCTCCGCGGCACGCCCTTCATCTTAGATGGGCTGCCATACCTGCGCATAATTGTCTCATAGACCTCACTGGGAAAAAGCCGAAGAAAATGATACGCTGGTCCAACCTCGCAGACGCGACGCGTCACGGGTTCGATGCTGAAGCTTTTCGGAAAGGAGTTCTGGTGCGCTACGTATCAGACGACCGCACCTGATGCCTGATCCCAGCCGAAGTCCCGCGGAGGACGATGAGACGCCGTCTGCGATACATCGATCCTCCGCAGAACACCAACCAGAACTCTCCCGGTCCGATCCAGACCGCTACTGCAGCGGTGCGTTCACCGCTGAACGGGACCGTCTTTTCTCGCAACACAGTTACGCGCCGCCGAGAAGTGCCTTGCCCGACCCCCTGCTCCCGCGCGAGCCGCTCCCCCCTGAAAACCAACTCGTTCAACAGCACCGCACGGCAGCCCTGGGCTCCGGCGTCCTGCCTCCAACCTTGAGACATGCCCTCCAATGATTGAGCCCCTCTTACTTCTGCTTGCCGGCCTTCTTGTGATCCTCGTCATTATCGCGGCCGGTGCATATTTCGTTGCCCAGGAATTCTCCTATATGGCCGTCGACCGCACCCGTCTGGCGGCTCAGGCCGCAAGCGGAGACGCCGGAGCGAAGCGCGCGCTCGCGGTCACCAAACGCACCAGCTTCATGCTCTCGGGCGCACAACTGGGTATTACGGTCACTGGACTGATGGTCGGCTATGTCGCGGAACCGATGGTGGGCCAGTCACTGGGCCTGCTTCTCGGCGGCATTGGCGTGCCGCAAACCGTGGGAATCGCCATCGGCACCACGCTGACCCTCGTCTTTGCCACCATCGTGCAGATGATCTTTGGCGAACTCTACCCGAAGAACCTGGCCATCGCGGACCCCGAACCCATGGCCAAAAGGCTCGCGGCCTCGACCCAGGTCTATCTGTCGATCTTCGGCTGGCTGATCACCTTCTTTGACAAATCGGCCAACTTGTTCCTGCGCCTGCTGCGGATCGAGCCCGTGCATGATCTGGACGTCAGCGCCTCGGCCGAGGATCTGCCACATATCATCGCGGATTCGCGCGAGAGTGGTGACCTTCCGGTCGAGCTGTCGCTGATGATGGACCGCATCCTCGATTTTCCTCAT
>NZ_JAMCCR010000028.1:0-18836 GCF_023371075.1 Pseudomonas sp. GX19020 | reverse complement strand
GTACTGCATCTGCTCCATCAACTGCCGTTCGGACCGGACCGAATAGAGGATCTGGATCAGGCTGGCCCTGATCAACCGCTCCGGCGCGATCGAGGGCCGCCCGAAGTCGATGTAGAGCCGCTCCAACTCGGCATCGAGGCTGGCGAGCGCGTCATTGACCACCTGCCGGATCTTGCGAAGAGGGTGGCGTGCCGGGATCCGATCCTCAAGGTCCACGTAGCTGAACAGCGATCCGCTCGTCTCATCCGCTCCACGCATCTTCTCACCCCAGCATCGCGATGCTCAGGGTGAAGCATGTTCCAATTCCCGCGTCGAGGCCCGACTAAATCAGCGGCCTGTTCTCATGATCGCAGTCAACCCTTTATTCAACGCCATTTAATCCGGCTCGGCCGGCTCTTTTGGGTGTGGATGTGCATGGCAGGAGGCGGAACTGAGACGACGGTTGAGCAAGCTCTCATGCGCGGGTTGGTTACCGCATGACCGTGGTTACGTCCTGGGGCTGCCTCGGTCTAGAGATCGGGCATCGACTGTGTCGGCCCATAACAGGGCACGAGGGTTCCCCACCGCGTTCCGCCCCCAGACCTGCACACCGGCCTGATCCAAGCGGTCTTTCCTTTCCTTCTCAAGCAGCCGTGGCACGCGGCGCGGCAGGTTGTGTCGCCACCGCCCGAGCTATGGCCCAGACGAAGCCCAGCATCTCGCGCGCAATCGCCGTCACGACCACGACCTTGGCCTTTCCTGCCGCAATCAGGTGCCGGTAGCGCTGGCACATCCTGAGCTGGCCCTTCCAGGGGATGTCGCGCACCAGCTTGGGGAGTGCCTCAAGCCGGGCGAGCAGCTTCACGCTGATCCTTGCCTGCATCCGGTAGCTCCACGCCCCTTCTATCAATGCGCGCCGGGCGAGCCCGCTGCCCGCCTTGGTGATCCCGCCCCGGCGCACACTGGCACCGCTGGAGTGCTCCGATGGGGTCAGCCCCAGATAGGCCATCAACTGACGTGGACTGTCGAAACGCTGGAAGTCGCCGACCTCGGCCACGACCGTCACCGCAACGATGAAGCCCACACCACGCATCGCCTGAACCGCCGCAACCACCGGGGCGAGGCTCCACTGCGGCAGCAGATCGGCGATCTGGCCCGTCAGCCGCTCGACCCGTGCCTCGGCATCAGCCACCGCGTCGATGTAATCCTGCAAGACGATCTGTTGCGCCGGATGCGTAAACCTCACCAACGAGAGCCAACGCCGATAGACTCCGGTCCAGCCTTTCTTGCCGGGATAAATTCGGCCGTGGCGAAGCAGGAAGCCCTGCAAATGCTGGCGCGCCTTGCCCGCCACCCGCATCGCTGTTGCCCGGGCGCGGACCAGATCGCGCATTGCCTCATGCGCCGCATCCGGCACCCAGACGGCCGTCAACTCGCCCGCCCTGTGCAGCTTCGCCAACATAAGAGCATCGCGGCGGTCCGCCTTAACCCGATCCCCCGCCTTGACTGGAATCAGCGAGGGCGCGACCACAATGCAGTCATGCCCCATCTCGACAAGGTGGCGGTGAAGTCCATAGCCGCAGGGTCCAGCCTCATAGCAGAAGTGAAGCCGCGTTCGGCCTGCCGCCAACTTCTCCACCAGCTTACGGATTTGGTCTGGTCGGTTCGGCACGGATCCCCAATGCCGAACTTCACCGCCACGCGTGCCTTGGGCAACGGCAATGGAAATCGCTGCCTTATGGACGTCCAGCCCGATAAACGTGCTATGTTCCAACTGGTCTCTCCCCCCATTCTTGAGGCTCGGTGCCAGCCAATCTGGCGCAACCCTCGAACAGAGAATGCCGCGGGAGAGGCCACCGACCTAGTAAACTCGTCCAGCGATCATGGGGTCTAGGTCGAGAAGCCAGCCGCAGCCGCCACACCAGTCCACCGCACATCATCCCCCAAGTACCAACGCTCCGCCCGCGAGGCGCGTTAAGACGCTTGATAGAAATGGGCCGCGTCTCATATGCTAATCGAAATCATTCTGCACTTCATCGCTGGAACTCGCTTTGCTCGAAAAATTCTCCATCACAAAATTCGTTCCGGCGGTCCTAAGAGAGCTATCTGGGCAACGCCTTACCGCCCGTGAAATAGCCACGCTCATCATGCAGAAATACTCTGACGCCTGCGAAGATAAGCGTATGCGTAGCAGAGCATCAAAAATTCCGCTTGATAGCGATGAAGCTTTGTTGCAGCAAATTGTCGCTGAGATTGGCGCACAGCGCAAAGGGCTTGAGAGCCGACTAGGCATCAAGACAACGGAGGAACGTCCTCGCAAATATTATTACTCTAACCAAACAGACTCGGCAGAGGTCGAGGCAGTCGAGAAAATCACGACCCTTGCAGGAAACGACAAATATTCAGCCAAATTGTTTGAGGCTGATCTTTACCCAATCCTATCAGAGTTCCTTTTCAATGAATTGAGTATTTATTCAAAGCGCATTGATGAGAAACGCTCTCGCAAACAATATGGTCCTGATGGGAATAAGTGGCTCTATCCTGACCTTGTTGGCGTTGAGGACTTAACCTCGAGCTGGGAACGCGCGGTGATTGAGTGCGTCTCGGCCAGCTCAGAGACGCGCACAAAGCTATACTCTTTTGAAGTGAAGCTCCTTTTGAATCGCTCGAACGTGCGAGAGTCATTCTTTCAAACCGTCAGCAATTCATCGTGGGCGAATTTCCCTTACCTCGTCGCAGCAGAGGTTCAGAGCAGCGAGACCTTAAGCGAATTGCGTGTTCTGTCAGGAACGCACGGTGTGGGCTTGATCCGGCTGGACCCTGAGAACCCCAGCGAGAGCGAAATTCTTATCCCCGCTAAAGAACGAACGGAGATTGACTGGAATAGCGCCAACCGTTTGGCCTCATCCAGCACGGACTTTACAGACTACCTGAACCTTGTCCGGCAATTTTACCAGACCAAAGACATACGCCCGCAGGACTGGGATTATAGCGGAATATGACCTTTGCAAGGACGAGCGAAGCCACGCCGCGGGCCAGAATGGCCCGCGTAGCGCTTTTCCGGCGTGAGAGGCGGGGTTGCAGCCGCGCCCGGCCTGACCCTGCCCGGCACATGAGCAGACTCGGCAAGGCCTGCCCGCGATCCGGCTATCCTCTGTCCGGCCCCCGTAAAATTTTCCTGAATCCTGTTCAGCCAGCCGACATGGATATGTTGTCAACGCATCGTAATATGTGCAAGCATCTTCCTGTTTTATGATCGCAAGAAAATATGGCGGTAGAGTAATGCCAGAAAGCATTTTTGTAGAGAACCTTGTTCAGATCACTGGCGTAGGTATTTGGAACGACCACAAACCTCAAAGCCCTGATGCCGATTTCGCACGAAAAACAATTGTTTATGGCTTCAATGGATCAGGAAAGACCAGCCTGTCCCGCATCTTTTCTTCGCTGGAAGCAACTTCGCTTGCCAATGGACTTGATGATCGCGCGAAATTTCAGGCCAAGTTCTCCGACGGAACTATAGCTACCGACGTCGATTTTGGGCATCCGCTTGGAAACCACCTTCTGGTCTTCAACTCGGACTTCATTTTACGCAACTTCCAATGGGACAAAGGTTCGGCGTTACCGATCTTCCATATCGACGAAGACAACATTGAAAAGGTGCACGAGCTTCGCCAGCTAGAAGCCGACTTGGAAACCGCCTCGGCCAAAGCTCGCGCAGCCAAGACATGGCAAGAAACGGCTGAAAAAGGATATAAGGATAAAGGCACCGAGATAGGCGGACGCGTGCGCGAAGCCAGAGGTGCTGGCTACACTCAGCAATTCAATAGAGGAAATGTCGACCGCGAGTACGCAGAAAGAGAGTTCACTATACGAGACAATGTCGTGGAGAACAATATTGACGAGTACCGCGCGATCATTCGTCAGTCCGATCCTCTCCCGAAAATTGACTTAGCATTTGAACTACCCGAGGGATTTCGGGACGAGTTAAGAAGTGCTTATGACCTAGTTCAGCGGGACTTTTCTGCGCAGCTTTCGTCTGACCTCATTACCCACCCCAGCATGTTGGGGTGGGTAGCTGAAGGCCACCATTACCACGAAGAAAATCATCTCGTGTCATGCCTTTATTGTGGCAATGCGATATCAGACCAACGAGGAAAGACTTTGGCGGCGCTGTTCAGCGAGAGCTGGCAGGAGCAAATAAACGCGGTCACAGCGGCTATTGAATGGTGCGGGCGGTCACGCTCTCTGCTCAGAGGATGGTTAGAGGGATTTCCATCGCAGGCAGCCGTTCAACCCACTCTAGCCAAAGGCTTCGGCGAGGCCGAAAAGGGGTTTCGGGCTGAGGTTATTTCAACTGGGACGGCCATAAAAGAGCTGCAAGAATCGCTTGTTCAACGCCAGCGGAACCCTATGGAAAGCCAAACGGTTACCGACAACGTGACCAATATCTTGGATGTTAACTGGTCAGCTAGGTTCATTGATGCCAAGAACCGTTTTCTCACTGTTATCAGTGAGCACAATTCCATCAATGATCAGTTTCGGCAGCGCAAAGACGCCGCCGCCAACGCACTCAAGGCGCATGTGCTATTCGCCGAGCAAGCTTCATACCGCCAGCTGAAACGCAAGGCGGCGGATGCGGAAGAAGAAGCTCAGAAATCACAAAGTACGGTTAAAGAACTGCAAGACAAGGCGGAAACGCTGCGTAATGCAATTCGCAAACATGGAGTTGCGGCCAACGAGCTTAACAAACTGCTTCACGAATACCTTGGGCATAGCTCCATCCGGTTGGAGGCCAAGGACGATGGGTATCAATTGGTTCGCGCGGATGGCTCGATCGCGCAGAACCTCAGCGAGGGCGAGAAAACCGCGCTCACCTTCTGTTTCTTCCTAACTCAATTTGGGGCCGAAGGTCGCGACAAGAAGAAGCTCGTTGTTGTAATCGACGACCCGGTGTCGAGCCTCGACAGCAATGCCCAGACCTACGCGTTCGGCCTGATTAAGAAGCACACCAAACGTGTCGCGCAGGTCATACTGTTGACCCATAATCTCAAGCTCATGCACATGGCGAAGCGAGCCTTCTTCCGAGGGGTCAACTTTGCGGATACGGTTCCTCAAGGGCTGCTTTTCGTGGATTGCCGCGACGATGGAAAAGGCAGTCGAAAATCAGCGCTGGTGAAGATGCCATCGCACTTGGCGAAGTACGACTCAGAATACCAGTACCTTTTCTCCATCGTGTTCGAGGCTTCGGACAAGCGGAGCACCGACTATCTGTATCTGCTGCCCAACGCGATCCGAAAACTTCTGGAGATTTTCACGGCATTCGCTGCACCAGACAAAGCTAGTTTCGCCGAAGCGCTATTTGACGATTCTGGGAGAATTAAGGGGTTAGATCAGGCGGAAATGAACCAGCTTGAGCGAGTTTGTCAAATTGAGTCCCATGGCGACATTGAGGCTGTGAATTCACTTCCTGCGCTTACCGTCGAAGAGAGCCACCGTGCGGCAAATGGCGCAATGAAATATATTCGGGAACGTGACGGAAAGCACTACGATGCGATGCTGCGAATTGTGAAGAAACCGGTCGCCGACTGAAAGTCCGCCGTGCTCTGCCACTCAAGGCAGGATATGGGGGCTTGCTTCGCCTAGGGCGACAGGCAGCAATGTGCTGGGACGAGTCATCCGCTGCGCCTAGCGTGAATGGCAGCAAAGGGCCGCGCTTGCCTGTCGCGGCGAGCGAGACGGTTGGGCGCGCCAAACCTGACAGTTGCTGTGGCGCAGCATGCCGCTCGTGAGACCATTACGGACACTCATGCAGGCTGCAGCGTGGCGTTCTCGCTCGGTGCTTCAGCGGATGACGCCACCCCTGGCCACCAGTCACCCAGGCTACTGACCAATTGCCAGTCTTCCGCAACCGGACGTGCGACTTTGCCGCAGGACACTTGCCAAGCAAGGTCGCGAAATGGCGGGGCCGGGCAAAAAACTGACATCTTCGCGATCTTGACCTATGCTGCCTGGCAGTATCGGAACAAGGATTGATCAATGCAGCGGAGGGTGTTCATGGTCGGATGCGGAGCTGCTCTCGGCTTCCCGACCACAGGAATTGCAGACCGGGCGCACTATCCCGCGCCGGAAGACCCGCCGGGCGCGCCTTTTTCGGATGTCAACTTCAAGCTCGCCGTAATGTCTGCGTTGGTGGACGATGGGGTCATCAATTTGGGCAGGCCACCCCAACTCGCGCGACATCTGGTTGGCGACGGGTTCGATTACGAGCGTGAAGGGTATCGTCCGGTTCCGGAGGTGCACGACTATCTTGCCAGATATCCGCTCACGCCCGAAATGCTCGGCTCACTCGATACGCTCAATCTTGATGGTGGAAGTTCCATTTATCACCATATCTGGCACTTCTGGGATGGTGAAGACGATATTTTCGATGTCCAGAGCCTGAAAGGGATCGAAAGTTGCTCCAATATTCGCCAATTGAGTATCGTCTCAATGGTGCCTTCGGTAGATATCGGACTGTTAACGCCCTTGGTGCACCTTGCTGATCTTGAAATTGGTGTTGAGGTCATCAACCTTCCTGCCCTGCGTGACATTCAGGCACTCAAAAGCGTCAGTATTCTCAACGATAGTGTTTATGCCGAGGTGATGCAGCCGGGCCATCCAACACGACAGGTGATGGAGGACCTGAAGCACCGGGGGGTGCGTGTCTGGGTGCACTGGGTCAGTCATCGTGCACGCCCCCCAGCGTTTGAGTAGCTGCCCGCGTCCTGTGGCAGATAGTCTTCGCTTCTACCGCACGTGACCGCTTTGTCCCGCGATCACGGACGCTCCGCAGATCGAAATGCTGCGCCCCGTTTCCAATGGCCGGTTCGGGGAATGCTGCCGCGCAGCGCAGGCGAGGCTCGACCGGCAGCAATGGGCCGAGGCTCGCCAGCCGTGGAGAGCGAAACGGTTGAGGGCGCCAACCCTGCCAGTTGCTGTGGCGCAGCATGTTGCTCGAAGCCCATAGCTGCCGGTCGTGAACTGAATTATGATCTCTCCGAGGGAGACGACATTGGTGGACCTACAGTCAAGGATCGAAAAATGCTTGGACGTGGCAGCAACTTTAGCGCTGGCAGCGAGTATCGCTCTTCTGGTTGTCCTGTTCGCGGATCTGCTGAAGCCTCCGCTGGGAACCACCGAGCCTGCTCCTCTGTCCACGCTCGGAAAAGCAGCGATGTTTTTGATGTTGCTGGCGACACCTACTATCAGCTGCTTCGTCCTATGGCCGGTCCATCTCAATAATAGACGACGGGGTAAAAAAGTGGCTGGTTGGCTGCGCTATGTCGTCTTGGCATCCGCCGGGTGGATGTGGTTGCTGTTCGCGGGAATTAACACTCTCTGAACCGCCCATGGGCTTTGGTTAAACCTCGGTGCAAACCCCAAAATCCAGCCCCAGTTTGCCATCAAGGGCTTTCGCTCGCTTACGAAATTCATCGGTGCAGAAGATTGCTCCCGTTACCTCATCTGCCCAAAGGCTGCGCCCAGAGGCCGTCTCAGCGCGGACAACCCGCTGCACGGGATAGGTAGCTGACAGTCGAATGGAAGTCTTGTCCAGGTGCGGGAGGTAGGTGCGCATGATCCGGGATTTCTCCAGATCCACGGTCGGCGCGTAATCCATGATCAGCGCGGCGACGTATCGGTCCGGTGAAGTCTGCTCTCCGTTGTAGAAAGAGACATCCGCCAATGGCACGAACTGGTGCCGACCCGGTGCCAACTCCTCGGTCAGAGCCGCGAATTCTGAGCTGACTACCATCAGATTCTTGTGAATTCCTGCACTGTGCAGGGGCCTCGCAGGTTTCTGCATCAGTTCAATCCGAGATCGTTGTAGCAGCGACACCTCGGCATCATTCAGAGCGCGGGCACCGTTCAGGCTCGGGCTGAACGAGAACATTTCTACGTCCTCATCGGATGGGCTTTTACCGTCTGGCGGCCAGATATGTGCGCCAATTCGATCAGCTGCGACGAGCGAAACATCAACCCGATACATGGTCACGACGGAAACCCGAGCAGAGGCAATCGATGGATTGGAGAGCAGGTCGGACAAACTCTGTCAACGGCCCTTCGCCCTGCACCACCTTCAATCAGGGTGGCTGTTTGCTGCGGCGCATGACGACCGGCCCCTTTCGGGAATGCGGCCATGCACCATATGTCTAGTTCGACCGGCGGCTCAGGGCCGCGCCCGCCTGCCGTGGGGCGGCGGGAAGGTCGAAGGCCCGAACCTGCCAGTTGCTGTGGCGCGGCATGTTGCTCGGAGCCCGAAAGCCGCCTGTCGAGCCTCGCAGGTGCTGCGCGGCGGCATTCCCCGAACCGACCATTGGACGCGAGGCGCAGCAATTGGGGCGGCGGAGCGTCAGCGATGCAGGACATAGCGGTTATTCTCGATTAGAGGCGCAAGCGGGTCCACCGCGAAGATTCGCCGAAAGTCGTGTACTTTGGAGCGGAATCTACCCTTATTTTGAGTTACGCCTTTAGATTGTTGCGCGAAACACGAGGGAGCCCTGAGATGAACAAAGCTGACAAAACAGAAGGCGATCTGCCGGCGGGGTTCTCGAAAATTGGGCTCAACTTGAACGCGACTTACGTCAGCCTGACGGCAGCAGAGGTTGAGGGCGGGTGAGCATTTCGGGGCGCAACACGGCATCAAGCTGCTCTTTCGGCATTAGCCCACGCTCAAGCACCAGTTCGTAGACGCCACGCCCGCTGTGATGCGCTTCAAGCGCAATCTCGGTGGCGTTTTGGTAGCCGATGTAGGGGTTGAGTGCGGTGACGATGCCGATCGATTGCTCTACCAGCCCGCGCAACCTATCCCGGTTTGCCGTGATGCCTTTGACACAGTGAACCTCCAGGGTTCGGCAGGCGGCCGTCAGATGCGCAATGGAACGTGCGAGGCTGTAGAAAATGATGGGCTCAAACGCGTTCAGTTGAAGCTGTCCAGCCTCGGCCGCCATGGTGACGGTGATATCGTTCCCGATGACCTCGAAAGCGACCTGGTTGACCACTTCCGGAATAACCGGGTTTACTTTCCCGGGCATGATGGAGGAGCCGGCCTGACGGGCGGGCAGATTGATCTCGTTGAATCCTGCGCGTGGGCCCGAGGAGAGAAGTCGAAGGTCGTTGCAGGTCTTCGAAAGTTTGACCGCAACGCGCTTGAGCACGCCAGAGAGCTGGACGAATGCGCCACAATCCTGGGTGGCCTCCACCAGGTCCGGGGCCGTGACTAGGTCAACACCGGTGATAACCGAGAGTTTGGCGCGAACTGTTGCCGCGTAATCCGGATGTGCGGTGATACCGGTGCCGATAGCGGTCGCGCCCAGATTAATTTCGCGGATCAACTGGACCGCCTCGGAGAGCCGTTGCTCATCTTCAGAAAGCATCAGCGCGTAGGTTCCGAACTCCTGACCGAGCGTCATCGGAACCGCATCCTGCAACTGTGTCCGGCCCATCTTCAGAATATCAGCGAACTCGACAGATTTCGCCGCGAAAGCCTCGCGCAGCGACCCCATGGCAGTGATAAGTCGGGCAGTGCCCACCCAGGCTGCCAGTTTGAGCGCGGTAGGATAGACGTCGTTGGTCGACTGGCTCAGGTTGACGTGTTCATTGGGGTGCAGGTGTCGGTAGTCACCGCGGGCATGGCCCAGCAGTTCCAGCGCCCGGTTTGCGATGACCTCATTGGCGTTCATATTTGTGGAGGTTCCGGCGCCGCCCTGGATCAGGTCCACCACGAACTGATCACGCAACGCGCCAGACCGGACCTCGCGACATGCCGCAATAATTGCGCCGCCGAGGTTTTTCTCAAGAAGCCCCAACTCCATATTGGCCTCTGCCGCCGCTTCCTTGATTGCAGCGAGTGCAACGATCAGATCCGGCGTATCCAGCAGGCGCTGGCCTGAGATCGGGAAATTTTCCACCGCCCTTAACGTGTGAACGCCGTAATAGACCACCTCGGGGACGTCGCGGTCGCCGATCAGGTCATGCTCAAGCCTGGTACGAAAGGGTTCGATGGAGGCATCAGGGCAGGTGGCGTCAGGCGCAGACATAGAGATGGCCCTTTTGAGGTGAAGACGAACAGCGTCTGATGAAGCGTTGTGCCGCCGCGCCTCAGGCGGAAAAAGGCGCGGCGTGTTGAGTTGTGCGGGCGGCCTACGGGGCAGCGCATGGCCCCAAGGGCCACTTGATGCCCCTCAGGGAGGGCTATTACTCGACGGTAACCGCCGCGCCATATTCGACATTGCGACGGCCATAGCGCCGCACCCTGATATTGGCCTGCTCGGCGTGGCCGATGAAACCTTCCATATGGCAAAGACGGGAGCCAATGGCACCGATCCTTGCGGAAGCCTCGTCGGTAAGGATGCGTTGGTAGGTGCAGGTTTTCAAGAATTTACCGACCCAAAGTCCGCCCGTGTAGCGTGCGGCCTTGAGTGTCGGCAGCGTGTGATTGGTCCCGATCACTTTATCGCCGAAGGCAACGTTGGTGCGGGCGCCGAGGAACAACGCGCCATAGTTGGTCATGTGCTTGAGAAAGTAGTCCGGATCTGCCGTCATCACCTGAACATGTTCAGAGGCTACCTTGTCAGCTTCGGTGACCATCTCCTCGATGCTGTCGCAGAGAATGATCTCGCCATAGTCTTCCCATGCCTTGCGCGCGATTTCGGCGGTCGGAAGGATTGCGAGGAGGCGGTCGATTTCTGCGAGGGTGTCCCGCGCAAGTTTCTCTGAATTCGTGATCAACACCGCAGGGGAGTTTGGACCGTGCTCGGCCTGCCCGAGTAGGTCAGTCGCAACCAGCTCACCGTCCACCGTTTCGTCCGCGATCACCAGTGTTTCGGTAGGGCCGGCGAACAGATCGATGCCGACACGACCAAAAAGCAGGCGCTTGGCCTCGGCGACATAGGCGTTGCCCGGTCCGGCCAGCATATCTACCGGCGTAATGGTCTCGGTGCCCATTGCCATTGCAGCAATGGCCTGGACGCCGCCGAGACAGTAAATCTCGTCTGCTCCCGCGAGATGCTGCGCTGCGACGATCTTTTGGGCGATTTCTCCTTTGAAAGGCGGGGCGCAGGTGATGATCCTGCGGCAACCAGCTACCTTTGCCGTCAGGACGGTCATATGGGCGGAGGCAAGCAGCGGATATTTGCCACCCGGAACATAGCAGCCGACGTTTTCGATCGGGACGTTCTTATGGCCCAGAACAACACCGGGCAGGGTTTCGATCTCAAGATCGAGAATGGTCTCCCGCTGCGCCTGGGCGAAGTTGCGGACCTGATCCTGTGCAAAATCCAGGTCTGCGCGTTCTTGGGCGGTCAGGCTGTTGACGCATTCGGCGATCTCTTCGGGCGAAAGGCGATAGCTTTCACGATCCAGCCCGTCGAAGCGAATGCTCAGTTCGCGCACGGCCTTGTCACCACCTTTGGCGACCTCGGCCAGGAGTTTTTCGACAGCGTCTGTGACTGCAGCCGGTGTCTGGCTGCCCTGCGACATCCGGGCAGTTTTAAGATGCTTGCTCAATGCAGTTGTCCTCTTTGTAAAGCCCGGGCGTTTCGCCGGTGCGCCAGCATGTGGCTGCCGGTTCGGGTTCTCCCGCAGCCTTAAGCCCATGAGTATGTTGCCTTGGGTGACAACAGCGGGCAATTGCGCAGGGACAAGAATCCTGACGCAACTTGACGCACGATGGGGGGTGTAAGTCTCAACCCTCGCCATCACAGCGTTCCCCGGTGTCATGCCTCCTGCGTCATTCGCAGCAATTCATTGGCAAGAAGGTCATCAAGTATTGCGCAATATGACGCACTTCCTGCCTTCTGGTGCGCCAGTTAAATCTGGGGTGCGAAATTGTCACCACTGGGCGTTTGCAAGGATGCTGCCCCGATCAACTTATAAAAACGGGGAGCAACAATGAAACGGTTTGCAAAGATTCTGTCGGTGTCCACAGTCTGCGTCGGCGTCTCCGCAGGTGCGGCGATGGCGGATAAACTGGACGATATCATCGCTGCAGGCGTGCTGCGCTGTGCAGTGATGCTTGACTTCGCCCCGATGGGGTTCCGGAACGAGGCGCACGAGCCTGTCGGTTTCGACGTTGATACTTGTAATGATCTCGCCGCCGCCTTGGGTGTAACTGCAGAAATCGTTGAAACGCCGCTGATTGATCGCATTCCAGCGCTGCTCTCGGGCCGAGCGGACGTCGCTGTCGCCTCGGCCTCGGACACGTTGGAGCGCGCAAAAACCATTGGCTTCACCGTGCCGTATTTTGCGTTCACCTCGGTCATCCTGGCCCGCTCCGATGCCGGGATCACAACCTATGACGACCTGAAGGGCAAAGTCGTCGGCACGCCTGCCGGGTCAGCGGAGGGCATCGCACTGCAAGCTGATGTCACTCAGTGGACCGCTGACGGTTCAGGTGGGGAATACAAGGGCTTCCAGTCGCAGGCTGATACCTACCTCGCGATGAGCCAAGGACAAATCGTGGCAACGGTTCTTCCGTCGACACTTGCTGCAGCCGCTGTTGAGCAGAACCCGGGCTTCACCGTCGTCGGTGACGCTCCCTATGTCATTGACTACGTTGGCCTGATGGCACCGAGGGGCGAATACGGCCTGCTCAACTACCTGGATCTGTTCATCAACCAGCAAGTTCGCACCGGTCGGTATGACGAGTTGTACCGCCAGTGGATTGGCGGCGAGCCCGCCTCGCTGACAGTGCCGAACGTCTACCGCTGATCAGTGATCTTCCCGGGAGCTCGGCGGTACGATTGCCGCCGAGCTCGTCCGGGGCAGCTTGGGCAAGTCAAAAATGAACTACACATTCCACTGGCAGCCTGTGCTGCGAGCGCTGCCGGATATAATGCAGGGTGCGCTCGTCACCCTGCAGATTGCGGTTTTGTCAATGCTTATAGGCGTTGTGCTGGCCGTAGTATTGGCTGTTGCGGGGAAATCCCGGTTTGCATCTGTGCGGTTCGCCGCCGCTACATGGATTGAAGTCGCGCGCAATACACCGGCGCTTCTTCAGATATATATGGCGTATTTCGGTCTGGGATCGCTCGGGATACACATGGGAAGTTTTGCAGCACTTCTTGCCGGAATTACATTTAACAATGCCGGGTATATGGCCGAAACATTCCGCGGCGGCCTGCGCGCCATTCCCGGAACGCAAATGAGGGCCGCGAGGTCACTCGGTATGGGTCCTGTTCAGGGGTTCCGTCTGATCATATTTCCCCAGCTTATGAGAGTCAGTTTTTATCCAATGACCAATCAGATGGTCTGGTCAATTCTGCTCACGTCTCTTGGTGTGGTGGTTGGTCTGAACAGTGACCTCACAGGCGTAACTCAGGACTTCAATGTGAAGACCTTCCGTACATTCGAATTCTTTGTCGCTGCTGCGGTGCTTTACTACGCTCTGGCCAAAATTGTGATCATTGCCTCGCGTTTGCTTGCGTGGCGGCTGTTCCGATACTGAGGGGAAAGCGATGCTCGACGGAATTTTCAATACAGCGCTAACCCAACGCGACCTTGTCTTCATGATACAGGGCGCGGCAATGACGCTGAATATCACACTATTTGCCGTCATCGGAGGAACGGTCGCCGGCGTTTTCCTCGGCCTTGTCAGGGCAAGCGCTCCGGTATGGATAAATCTACCGCTCGGGGCAGTCCTCGATGTCTTTCGCTCAGTGCCGCTCCTGATTCAATTTGTGCTCGCGAACTCGTTTCGCTCGGTTATCGGTCTCAATTGGTCGCCTTTCACTATCGCCTGCGTAATGCTCGGGCTCTACACGGCGGCCTATTGTACTGAGATCGTGAGGGCAGGTGTCTCATCGGTACCGCTCTCGACCCGAAGGGCAGCACGTTCGCTCGGCATGACGTGGGCGCAGGACATTGTCTATATCACATCTCCTATCGCACTGCGCACATCCTTCCCTGGCTGGATAGGGCTGGCGCTCAGTGTGATGAAAGACACAGCACTTGTCAGCTGGATTGGGATAATGGAACTCCTGAGGGCATCGCAAACGATCGTTACCCGAATTCAGGAGCCGATGTTCGTCCTGTTCATTGCTGGCCTGATCTACTTCGCTATCAGCTTCCCGATTTCTCGCCTGGGAGCTCGTCTGGAAAAACGGTGGCAGACCAATGATTGAAATATCGAATGTTCACAAATCCTTCGGCGATGTTGAAGTGCTGAAGGGGGTATCTCTGACGGTCGAGAAGGGTGAAGTACTTTCACTGATTGGAGGATCCGGATCTGGAAAATCTACCCTGCTGATGTGCATCAACGGGCTTGAACCAATTAACGCCGGGCGAATCTTGGTTGATGATATCGACGTTCACGCCCGGAATACAAACCTGAACAAGTTGCGTCAGAAGATCGGTATCGTTTTCCAGCAGTGGAACGCGTTTCCCCATCTGACTGTCCTTGAGAATGTGATGATCGCACCGAGGAAAGTTTTAGGGAAAGGCAAGAGCGAAGCCGAAGCGATTGCAACCGAGAAGCTTCGTCACGTCGGACTTTCTGAGAAACTTCATGTATATCCGAGTAAGCTCTCCGGTGGGCAGCAGCAACGGATGGCGATTGCGCGTGCTCTGGCGATGTCGCCAGACTACATGTTGTTCGATGAGGTGACATCTGCGCTGGACCCACAGCTTGTCGGTGAGGTGCTGGACACGATGAGAATGCTGTCGTCTGAAGGTATGACGATGATCGTCGTGACGCACGAAATGTCTTTCGCACGCGAGGTTTCAAATCGGGTTGCCTTCTTCCACAAGGGGCTTATCCATGAGATCGGTGCTCCGGAGCAGATTTTCGGCAACCCTTTGAGGGAGGAGACGCGCGCCTTCGTTCAGTCGAGTGCTCGTTAGGCATGCCAAGAACCTTCATGCGAGCCGGCAGAATGTCGGCTCGTTCATTTTTTCAATGTAAATTAGTTGCTTAGGCTTGAGCGCATTCTCAGGTGCGAGGTTGACGGATCGGTCACAAAACGCTGTTGAGACATGGTCGAGTTTTGGATAGATTTTGCGCAAAGTGACGCAGTTCCATCCGAGACAAACCAGCGAGTGGCAAGACCTGACATGATCCATTCCAGCGAGAATAGGGACTTAGCTCGGAATCTTAGATTTCTGTGCGAACAGAAGCGCTCAGTATCTGATGTCTGCAGATCGACGGGAATAAATCGGCAGCAGTTTAATAAGTATTTGTCCGGCCTGCATCAGCCATCTTCATCAAATCTACGGAAGATTGCCTCGTTTTTCGGCACATCACCGGTGGCTCTGGAAATGCCTCACGCGGATTTTGTTACGCTTCTGGAGGGAAACTATTCTGCGGTTCTGGACCATCTTCGGCGAGCTCCTAAGAGTAGGGGGTTGCTCGAGGCACTTATTACAAGTGACCCTGTCGTTACAGATAGGTTCGTCGGATGCTACGATCGGTATCATTATTCGAGTATTTACCCCGGTAAGATTCTCCGTGCGGCGTTCTGCGTCTATCGCAGGGGACCGCTTTTGCTCCATTACTACGCTGAGAGATTTCCGAGCAGAGACAATCCAAATAAAACCGAATACATATTTAAATATCATGGAGTAACTCTTCCGCTTGTGGACAGAATATACTCTATAGATTTTGAGAGTGTGAAGAAGAATGAAATAACATTATCAATTTTCGGTTCGCAGCCTCGATCTTCGCACAAATTTCTATTTGGCGTAACCACTGGGATTGCCGCAACTATGATGCGCCCGCCATTCGCAACGAGAGTTGCCTTACATCATCGGTCACAGGGCTTGATTCGACGCGAACATCTAAAGAGGGCGACCGTTCTAGAAGAGAATGATCCAGGCATACCCTTTGAGATTATTGACTTTCTGAATCGCAAGCGTGACATGATTATATTGTAGGTCTACATGGCTATATTTGTGCAAATCGCGATATTATAGCGAAGTGCGCTTGTGCACTTAGCAGTATGCATTTGTTGCAGTGCGTTCGATCTTTTGCCCATGCAGTGAGTGTAGTTATTTTCTGCTCTAGCGTCTGGCAATAGCCTGCAGAGCAGGGTGATCGCTGCGCCGCGGATGTGTTGTGTGGTTTGCTGCGGTTGCTGCGCTGCACCGCCCTCAGGTCTGATCAGACGGCGATCTCGCTGGAGTTCCGCCAGAACGGCCGCTCGGCCGGGTTTGCCGCAACTGCCATGTCGCGCCGCCATCAGACGGCTTTTCCGCCCAGCGGGTGAGTTTGGTGTAGATTTTGTGTATTGCTCTGCCGCACGTGCAAACGGCAGCTTTGTCCCGCATAGCTGCCATCTTGGCCGGGTGTTCGCTGCGGAGCAAGACGAACGGCTGCTTCCAGGAGTGCGGCAGAGCAGCATTTTCCAGGTCGACCGTCCGGTAAGGGCCGGCCTAGTCTGACCTGTAGTGGTACTGGGACAACTGAGTGCAGAACTTACCGTTTGCTCTGCAGCAGCATTTTGCTCGCAGGTCGTTGCGAACTTTGGCCGAAAACGCTAGCCTACAGAAGCGCGCATCAAACCGTATCTGCATGGTCGAATCCTGCGCGTTCTCCCCTTCTTCCAAAACCAGGATGGCGCATGTGTGACCATATGTTTGTCGTGACCGGTGGCCCCGGTTCGGGCAAGACTACTCTGATCAACGCCCTGCACGACAGGGGGGTTGTGTCTATGCCCGAAGCAGGGCGGGCGATCATTCGCGATCAGGTCCAGATTGGTGGAACTGCCTTGCCTTGGGCAGACAGAGCCATGTTTGCCGAGCTCATGCTCGGATGGGAGTTACGGTCGTGGCATGAGGCATCTGCGGTTGAAAGGCCGGTTCTCATGGACAGAGGTGTTCCGGATGTCGTCGGCTATCTTACGTTATGTGGCCTTCCCATTCCCGCCCATGTGGAGGCTGCCGCGAATACATATCGCTACAACAGGAAGGTTTTCATCGCCCCATATTGGGATGACATTTTCGGGCAGGACGCCGAACGCAAGCAGGATAAAGAAGAGGCCGAGGAGACCGGCATGGTCATGGCTGAAACTTACGCCCGTTTCGGATATCGGCTTGTTGAGCTTCCGAGGCTGCCGGTCGAGAGGCGCGTCCAGTTCGTCCTGGAACACCTGAATGTCAATCGGCATCCAAACGGGCCCCCTGATCGGCGTCCAAAAGTGACCCCTGTGGCGCGCGGGTGAGCAGGCCCGTGGCGGCGTAGCTTTCCAGCTTGCGCAGCCGACGCGGGCCTGCGTTTCGGAGGGCATTCAGGCTCGGGTTTTAATGCGCCAACTGTCGTTGCCAGTCTCGACGATGTCGCAGTGGTGGGTGAGCCGGTCGAGCAGCGCGGTGGTCATCTTCGCGTCCCCGAAGACGGTCGGCCATTCGCCGAATGCCAGGTTGGTGGTGACGATGACGGAGGTCTGCTCGTAGAGTTTGCTGACCAGATGGAACAGTAGCTGGCCGCCGGACTGCGCGAATGGCAGGTATCCGAGTTCATCGAGAATGACGAAGTCGAGCCGCATCAGATGTTCTGCAAGCCGGCCCGCCCGTCCGGCACGGGCCTCGGCCTCCAGCCTGTTCACCAGATCGACGACATTGAAGAACCTGCCCCGGGCACCATTGCGGATGACCGCGCGCGCGATGGCTACAGAGATATGGGTCTTGCCGGTCCCCGTGCCGCCAACCAGCACGACATTGCGCTGTTGGCTGAGGAACTCCCCGCTGGCCAGATCTCGCACCAGGGTCTCGTTGATCGGGGTGTCATCGAAGGTGAACTCCTCGATCTCCCGGGCATAGGGCAGCTTGGCGGTGGTGATCTGGTATTTGACCGACCGCGCTTTCTTCTCGTTGATCTCGGCGGCCAGAAGGTCTCCAACGATCTGGCGGGGTTCATGCTGGCGGCGCACAGCCACCGCCATGAGTTCGTCATAAGCGGCGCGCATCCCGTAGAGCTTTAACTCGCCCATTGCGGCCATGATGTCAGCACGATCCATCAGCAGGCCCTCCGCAGCAGATCATAACGGGCGCAGTCCGCCACAGGCTCATGGGTCAACTGCAAGGCCGGAGAGGTCAGCAGAAGCGGTGGTGGTTCCGGATCTCGCCTGCGGGATAGAATATTGAGGATTACATCGGCAGAATGGACGCCTTGCGACAGAGCTTCGGCACATGCCTTTTGAACCACAGGCATCCCTTCCGTCAGCACAGCGCCGAGGACCTTCACCATCTGGCGGTCGCCATCTGAGGAGCCCTGCAGCTTGCGGCGGATCTGTTCAAGAGCTCCGGGAAGAACCCAGTCCTTGAACGGTGCGCCGTTACGCAGCGCCCCGGGCTTGCGAAGCAAAACAGGCACATAATGCCAGGGATTGTAAACTGTTCGGTCCCGGCCGAAGTGACGCGGGTGGTCTCCGACCAGTCGACCCTCCTGCCGGATCTCGATCCGCTCAGCATAGGCCCTGATCTCGACCTGCCGCCCGACAGCCGTTGCCGCGACGGAGTATTTGTTGTTGTCGAAGCGCACGAGACAGGTCTTTGACACCGCCGCAGGCAGTGAATGGAATCCGTCGAAGCGCCCGGCATAGGGAACAAGGTGTGGGCGCTCTTCCTGGAAGACCTGCCAGACGGTTTTGTCCGTCAGCTCCGGATGCTTGCTGGTTCTGGCCGAGGCGATGCACTTGTCCAGCAGCCAGGCATTCAGTTCCTCGTAGCTCTTGACCCTGACGCGGGGCGCGAAGAACCGCTGACGGACAGTGCCGACCTGGCTCTCCACCTGGCCTTTCTCCCAACCCGCAGCAGGGGTGCAGGCAACGGGTTCGACCAGATAATGGCTGGCCATCTGCAGGAACCGACGATTGTAGAGACGCTCT
>NZ_JAMCCR010000027.1:0-27948 GCF_023371075.1 Pseudomonas sp. GX19020 | reverse complement strand
AACCCGGCTGAAATGCGCCCGGAGCGCGTCAGGAGATTTCAGCTTGCCGGTCGCTGCGTCAAAAATATCCTCATACCAGACATTGCGGCTGTTCGGGATATGACCGGGACGCGAAAAGGTGGTGCGCCCGCCCGCATGGGTCACCGGATCAACCGTGTTCAGCAGCAGGATATCATCGCGCGTGATCGCCTCGCGCACCTGCGCCTTATCGGCGATCAGCTCGGGGCGGCGGCGGGCGGTGAACGTCGCAGGCGGATAATGGGTTTCACCCGATTCAACCGGCCGCCCCTCGCGCCGCCATTGCGCAAGACCGCCATCAAGCACCGCCACATTGTCAAAGCCTTCCAGCCGCAGCTGCCACCAGAGCCGCCCCGCCCAATGCTGATAGAAGGCGCCGGGATTGCGGGCCGGATCGAACTGGTCATAGACCACCACGACACTGTCATCCCCGACCCCGAGCGCACCGATCCGCCCGGCAAATGTCGCGGATGGCAATACGGTGAAGGCATGTTGCGCCTGCTGATCGGTCAGCTCCAGCAGGAGATCGGCAAAAGCGGCACCGCTGATATGTTCCTCAATATAGGCATCGCGCCCCGAAGACAGCGTGTAATAGCCGTCCTGCCCGTCTTCGGGGAAGGCGAGAACCGTGGTCGCATCGAAGATCCTGAGAGAGGGATCACCGAGCCTGGCCTCAAGCCAGTCACCATCGACAAGGGGGGGAAACGCCGCCATTTTCGCTCCTTATATCCGGCACCGGGGGTTCAAACCGGCCTGATCCGGACTGCTGCGGGCAAAGTCATCTTCATAACAATACTTGTCAACAAGGCGAGTGAAGATTGGAACAGACCATGTTTCTGGCATGGGCGTTTTGGAAAATTTCAGTCAGAAACACGGCCCGCAACAGAAAGCCTGTTAAGCTTTACATCATCAGGTCACTGTGGAATCATGAGGTGATCCGGTCGCGATACCTGCGAAGGGTCCAATATAACCGATCTTATCAGGAAGGGCGTCTCGGCCGATGCATATCTCCGCGAGGACCGATTACGCTTTGCGTGCGATGATCGAACTGGCCGCATATGGTGAGGAGCCGCTGAAATGCGAAACCATCGCCCGCGCGCAGGCGATGCCGCTGAACTTTCTCGTCAATATCCTCAATGAGCTGAAACGGGCCGGGCTGGTGCACAGCCAGCGCGGCACCGAGGGCGGCTACTGGCTGGCCCGCCCGGCGCGCACGATCTCGGTCGGTGAAATCATCCGCGCCATCGAGGGCGAGATCGCCCTGGTGCGCGGCACGCCGCCCCAGTCGGTCGATTACAATGCCCGCAGCCGTCCGCTGCAGGATGTCTGGATCGCCTTTCGCGCCGCGATCCGCGAGGTGCTGGATGAAACCAGCCTTGCAAGCCTGGCCGACGGAAACCTCCCAGACATCGTGCGCCGCCTCAGCGAAGGCCCGCAGCACTGGAAATCCTGAACGCTGCAAGCCTGCACGGGACAGATCTGAAGCAGCGGAATCGCCCGCAAAGGCCGTTTTGACTGCGGTTTTCTCTGGCCTGCCCCCGGAGCGAACCGCTTTCCGATGCAAAAAAACGCAGCGGGCAAGACAAGCGGAAAAGAAAATATTTCCCCCCTGGATTCGCCGCGCAATAAGAAATTACCCTTCGTGAAGCCGAAGATATGACAATTCAGTTCCGTCCTCTTTTTGCGAACAAATCGTACGAAAATCGCCAATATGCAGTACGATAAGCTTGTGCCAGAGATTGAGGCCAAACCCTCATCATGGCAAAATCAGGACAGTGACAGTGACCTTTTACCGGTTCGGGACGGCAATCCTGTCGCTCGCATTCATCACCGCAATCTGGTGGGTGATTGCGGTCAGCGGCTTTGTGAACCGCACCTTTCTGCCCACGCCGGCCGAGGTCTGGGCTGCCGCCGCGGAAATGGCACAGAGCGGTGTTTTGCTGAATGACACGCTGGTATCGCTGGGGCGCTCGGCGATTGGTTTCGCGATTGGCGTGATGCTCGGGATCTCGACCGGGCTTCTGACCGCGCGGCTGCCGCTGTTTGATGCAGCCCTTTCGCCTTTTCTGACGCTTTTGCGCCCGATCCCCTCGATTGCGCTGGTGCCGGTGGCCATCGTCTGGTTCGGGATCGGTGAGGGGTCGAAGTACTTCGTCATCAGCTTTACCGTTTTTCTGACCGTCTGGCTCTCGACCCATCACGGCATGACCATGGTCGGTGAGACCTGGATCCGCGCGGCGCGCTCGCTGGGCGCAAGCCGGCGGCGCGAATTCCTTGAAGTGGTGATCCCCGCCGCCGCCCCGCATATCATGGCGGGCTTAAGGATCGCGGCGGCACTGGCCTTTCTCAGCCTTGTCGCGGCCGAGTTGACCGGGGCCACATCCGGCATCGGCTACCGCCTGCAAGAGGCGCGGCAATATATCCGCGTCGACCGCATGTTCGTCTGCCTGATCCAGCTCGGGCTGCTGGGGGCGGCGCTGGATCTGGCGATCCTCGCGCTTGGCCGGCGCATCATCCATTGGGAGCAGACATGACAAATTCGCCCGGCGCTGTTGATCTGCAATCCGTCTCTGCCCGCTTTCGCGACCGCAAAGGCGCGGAGCGTCTGGCCCTTGCGCCAACCAGCCTGCGGCTGGAGCCGGGGTCGTTTACTGCCCTCGTCGGGCCTTCGGGCTGCGGGAAATCAACGCTCCTGAACATCCTTGCGGGGTTTGTGGCGCCGAGTGAGGGGCGCGCCCTCGTCGATGGCCACCCGGTCAATGGCCCCGATCCGAATGTGGGCGTGGTGTTCCAGCAATTCGCGCTGTTTCCCTGGCTGACGGCGCGCGGCAATGTCGAGTTCAGCCTGAAGCGCCTTGGCCTGCCACGCGATCAGCGCCGCGCCCGCGCGCTTGCCGCGCTGGAGGAAGTCGGCCTTTCCGGGCGGGGTGAGGATTATCCGGGCCGCCTTTCCGGTGGCATGAAACAGCGTGTCGCGCTGGCGCGGACGCTTGTCGCCTCGCCCGATGTGCTCCTGATGGATGAGCCTTTCGGCGCACTCGATGCCATCACCCGCGTCGCGATGCAGCGGCTTTTGCTGCAGGTCTGGCAGCATCACCGCCCGACCGTGCTTTTCGTCACGCATGACATCGATGAGGCGCTGTTTCTGGCCGACCGCGTGCATGTCATGTCGCATAGCCCTGGCCGCATCGTCGAAACCATCGATGTCGATGACCCCCGCCCCCGCCCGCTTGAGGGGCCGTCAAGAGCTGCCGCCGCCGCGCGCGGGCGCATTCTCGAATTACTGCTTGCCACACATCTGGACTGATCCCGCAAACCGAACCGGAGACTTCAAAATGACATCACCGCTTGCTTTTTCCCGCCGCAGCTTCCTTGCCACCGGTGCAGCCCTTGGCGCGAGCCTTGCCGTGCCGATGCGGGCGGCTGCGCAAGAGGCGCTGACCCTTGCCTGGTATCCGGGAATTGCCACGCCGCAGGTGCCGCTGGCGCTGACCGGCGATCTCTGGTCCCCTGAAGGGGTCGCGGTCAACCCGGTCGGTTTCTCCAGCGGGCGCGAGGCGCTGGAAGCCGTGCTCGGCGGCGCGGCCGATTTCGCCACGCTCTCGGAATTTCCGGCAACACTCGCGGCTTTGCGCGATCAGCCCTTCCGTGTGCTGGCCAATCTGTCGCTCTTCACCGATAATAAGATCATCGCGAACCGCAAATCCGGCGTGACCGATCTGGCTTCGCTGCAAGGGCGCAAATTCGGGGTGACGGTGGGTGTTTCCAGCCAGTTCCTCGCCGATAGTTTCTTTGCCGATCATGGCATTACGACCGAGCCCGTGAATATTCCGCCGTCAGAGCTGGTTCCGGCCCTGGCCCGCGGCGATGTCGATGCCGTGATTGTTTTCGATAGCTTCTACAAAGCCGCCCGCGATGCCCTGGGCGAGGATTATCTGGAATTTCCGATCACCGATTACCCGACATTCTTCATCGTCGGCGCCAGCCAGAAGGTGATCGAAGAGCGCCCGGATGCGGTACGTGGCTTCCTCAAAGGCCTGCTTTCGGCACAGAAGCTGGTCTCGGATCAGGCGAAAACCGTGCAGGCGATCTCCGACAGCACCTCGGGCGCTTTCACGCTTGAGGCCGCCAATGCGCTCTGGCCGGTGTTTGATTTCCGCGTGGCGCTGCCGGCAGAGCTGCTGAAGATCCAGCTGGCCGAGGGCAAATGGCTGAACGCGCAGGGCCTGATCCCAACCGAAGTCACCGAAGAGCTTTTGCGCAGCCATATCGCCGATCAGTTCCTGCGTGAGCTGGCCCCCGAGGCCGTAACGCTCTGAGGTCAGGTCGACCCAAAGGCCGCCAGGAAACGGGTCGAGAGCAATGACAGGAAGGCCTCGGTGGCAAAGCCGGGGTCTTCATCTTCACGCGCCAGCACTGTCAGGAGCATCGGCGCAAAGGGATCGCCAGTCAGCCGACGGTGGATCAACACACCCGCCTGTGCCTCGGCATGGATTTCGACATCGGTGAAAATGGCAACGAAGGGCGGCTCCGACGCCATCCGCTTCAGGGTCGCAACCGAGGTCGAGCGCGATGCCCGCCAGAGTTTCACGCCTGTCCGCTCCTCGGCGAGTTCAATCACCGAGCTGAGGCGCGGCGTTCCCGAAGGAACACCCACCGGCAGCCCCGCCAGCATTTCCAGCGTCAGCAGCGGCTGCTCTGCCAGCGGATGCCCCGGCGCCATGATCGCACCGACATGGCAGGGTGCGCAGGCCCGGATCCCGAAAGCCGCATTCGGGCGCGGGTTGAACGCGATCACGATATCACAATCGCCCTCGACCAGCTGGCGCTGCAACTCGGTCGAGGTGGCAACGCCGACATCGACCCCCACCTGCGGATAAAGCTGGCGGAATTCCGGCAACGGGCCATTCAGCAGGAAATCCAGAAGCCCCTCGACCACGCCGATCCGCACATGGCCGGAGCGCAGGCTGCTCAGATCCTCGATCAGCTCCCGCGTGCGGCGGGCATCCTGCATCCAGTGTCGCAGATGTTCGGCAAGGATCTTCCCCTCGGCCGTCAGCCGCAGCCCCTGGGCGGTCCGCGAGAACAGCGGCACGCCGATATCGCGCTCCAGCTCCAGAATATGTTTGTTCACCGCCGAGGCCGCGACATTGATCGCGCGCGCCGCGGCCCGAACCGAGCCTTCGCGGGCAACGGCCTCAAAATAGCGGGCGGCACGGGAAAAGAGTTCCAAGGGGTTACTCCAGCTCGAAAGAGGGCGGGCAGACCTCTTCGGCCCGACGCCCCAGCGTGTCCCAATCCTGCCAGTTCTGCCAGATCCATTCGGCCTTTGCCTGCGCGGCCCGTGCCAGATCCGCGAGATCGAGGCCGGGAATGCGCCCGCCCTGCATGCGGATCACGCCGTCGACCACCACCGTATCGACATCATCGCCCTGCCCGCATTCGACCACTGCGCGGATCGGATCGCGCAGCGGGCTTTGGCGCAAAACCCCGTCAGGCGCGAGCCGGATCAGCACTAGATCAGCCTTGCGCCCCGGCTCCAGTGCCCCAAGGTCATCGCGGCCAAGCGCACGCGCACCGTTCAGCGTGGCGGCGGTGAAAACCTCGGCGGCGCTGGCCGTCGTAAGATCGCCGGAAACCATCTTCCCCATCAGCGAGGCCTTGCGCATCTGATGGATCATGTCGCGCGGATAGGTATCTGCGCCAAGCGTCAGATTAACCCCGGCACGGGCATAGCCGGGCCAGTCTGCCAGTATCCGCCCCCGCCGCGCGAGATTGACCGGACAATGCGAGACGGAACAGCCGCAGCTTCCCAGAAGCGCCACATCGCGGGCGCCGTGGCTGTTGACGATCTGCGGATGATCCGAGGTGAAATTGCCATGGCCAATCGTCAGCAGCGGTCCGAGATCAAGCAGCCCCGTTTCGCGCAGAAGTTCGATCGGCGTCATGCGGTAACGGCGCAAAATGTCATAATACTCATGCACATGCGAGGCCGCATGGATAGAAACCGGCATCGCCGTCTCACCTGCCAGCCGCGCGGTTTCTCGCAGTTGCTCAACCGAGCAGCTGTCGATACGGCTTGGCGCCAGAATTGCACTCAGTCGCCCGTTCTGGCCGCCATTGATACGCCGCGAGAACTCTGCCGCGGCCTGCATCCGCGCGGCACCATGAGCGGGATCGATAACCCTCTCTAACATGCCCCCCTCGCCGGTGGTCCAGCCCCCCATATCATAGCTTGCCCCGAGCCAGGCGCGCAGCCCGAGCTGGCCGACCGCCCCGGCCATGCGGGTCTGCATTGCAACCGGCGCACCGACCTCGACGAAGCTGGTCACGCCATTGCGCAAGAGCTCGGCCACGGTAAAAAGCGGCCAGGGGTCATCCGGGTCGTCATGCAACGGATTGCGCGTGCCTTTGCGGCTGACCTCGAGTTCGGGGAAGGGCTGGCCAAGATTGTCGGGCCGGCCATGATCCGACATCAGCCGATGCGGAATCTGATAACCGGCATGAACATGGCAGTCGATGAATCCGGGCGCCAGCAGCATCGGCCCGGCATTGATCTCATGATCCACCCGGCCAGGAAAATCGCGGCCGACAAAGAGGATGCGGTCGGCCTCCCAGACCAGCTCTCCCTGCGGGATCAGGGTGTGCCGGCCCTCGCGAAAGCCTGTCACCCAATCGGCGCGGATCCGCGTTCTCATGATCTCTGCTCCTGCGCGAGATGGAGGGCCATTGCGCGGGCGACCGCGCCAAAGGCATTAACCGTGCCCATTTCGCCATGATCGGCGCGCACCAGGTGGCCAATTGCGAAAATCCGACCATTATTCGCGGCAATCTTCATCAGCCCGTTGTCCTCCACCGCGAGACCCTGGCGCGGCAGCGCCGCCAATTCTGCCGGCGTCAGATCCAGCAGATTGCCCGGCGGCACGGCGGCCGTCTGGTAACTGTTGTCAAACCCCGTGGCATTGATGACCAGATCGGCGGGGATCAGCTGCTCGCCGCCGGCCTGCCGGATTACCACCCCGCCCGCAGCAATCCGCAAGGCGCGCCCCTCGACCCGGGTCAGCGCTCCCGCCGTCTCCAGCGCCTGCATCCGCCGCCAGGCGGCGGGGGGCATCATATAGCGGTGGATATCCCAAAGCGCGCGGGCATGGCGGCGCAGACGGGCCTGTTCCTGACGGTTCAGCTGCCGCCATATCTGCGCAGAATTGCGCCGCGCAAAGGCAAAGGCCGGGCGCCAGTCGCCAGTCTGAGACAGCGACTCGTCGACCATAATGCGGAAATGACGGAAGAAGGCACTGGCCCGCCCTGCCCCGGGCGGCGCCGAAGGTGTGAAATCGGCAATAGTGCCCTGTGACAGGCGGGGGCTGCGCCCGCTGCGTGAGACGCAGGTGACCGGGCCATGATGGCCCCTTGCCTCCAGCTCTGCGAGGCAATCGGCCATGGTAAGCCCGGCCCCGAGGATCACCACCCTGTCGCCCGGTGCAATCCTGGCAAGGGAAATATCCCAGGCCGATTGCACCACGCGCGGCCCGCCTTCTGCGCTCTCCGTAGCTTGCGGGATTTCGGCCGCAGGCGCATTGCCGATCGCAATCACCGCATGGGTGAACCCGGCCCCGGGCAGGTCATCGGCGTGGACCCTCACTCCGCCGGCAACCGGGCTGATATGATGCACGAGGCATTGATGATGATGAAAGGCCACTTCGCTTTTCGCGGCCTCCAGGCGCAGCATCTGAACCAGATGGCTGCCGAAAAGCGCGCGCGGCAGAAAGGCACTGCCATCGGTCTCCCGCCAGAGGGTCTGATCTGTCGCCTGCGCGTCCAGCCAGCGGCCAAAGTCATCACCGGCGGCATCTGTCCAGAACATTGCCGGCACCGGAACATTCAGCAGGAAATGCCCTGCCTCATCGGCATAGGCGATCCCGCGCCCGATCTCGGAACGCGGCTCGAACAGGTCGATCCGAGCCCCGGCTTTCAGGTTGCGCAGCAGGTGGATCGCCGCAATCGCTCCGGCAGCCCCCCCTCCGACAATGGCGATTCTCACCTTTGTGCTCCCGTTTTGCGGCTCTGTGCAGACGGGTCAGCCGCCGGTTCCGCCTCAGGCTAGCGCAGGCGAACCGTGCATTCCAGCGCCATTTTATGCCAGACCCGTGCGCAAAAAGAGCACTCCCTGAGAAGCTCAACCCAATCGGTCCGCTGCTGAACTCCGCCCTAGACCTTGTTTTCGCTACCAGGTTCATCCGCGCTACAGGTGGTCGGGAGTGATTATGCGCGGATCTGACGAAACACCGCGATCGCCGTTCAGCTATCTCGATCCCGAAGACCGGATCGCGGGGCGGCATCCCAGGCGCAAGATCCGGGCGAGCCTGCCGCAGATCCTCTGGTCGATCCGCCCCGAACGCCAGCTGATGGAGCAGATGAACTTCAATCTGTGGTTTCGCTGGTTCACAGGCCTCGGGGCAGACCATCAGATTTGGGTGCCGACGGTATTCTCCAGGATCCGCGTCCGGCGCCGCATGCGCGGCTGCCGTGATCCTGCTTTATACTTTTGCAGCGCTTTGTCCCATGGCTGGCCCCCTGGCAGATCAATGATGTGGCGGGGATATTCTGGCAGCTCCGCTCGGACGCGCATCCATTCGGCACCGATATGACCGGGCGCGATATGCTGTCGCGAATGCTGCTGGCAACGCGCGAAACCTTGCTCTTTTCCGGAAGCGCCACGCTGATAGCTGTCGTGACCGGCATCAGCCCTGGCTTCATCGCGAGCCTGCGGGGAGGCTGGACCGGGTATCTCCTGTCACGTTTCATCGACCGTTTTATGGCGCTGCCCGCGCCGATCCTATCCTCTTCCTGATCCGCGAGAACAAGGACGGGCTGTTGTTCAGCGCCATGGCGGCGCTGTTTCCCGGCGCTGCAATTGCGCGTCTTTTGCTCTCTATCGGAGTGGCAGCGCATTACAGCAGCCATGACCTTGAGCTGGCCAGCGGACTTGCAGACCGAGCCATTGTCCTGCGCGGTGGAACGGTCGAGGAGGAAGCCCGGCCGCGCGCAGCCACACTGCTCCGCAATCGGTCCATGTGCGAGACCTGCTGGTGGCGCAACGGATTGTTTTCATTCGCGACCGCCGCCTGCGTCCTGCCTGTCTGCTGGTGACACAGGCCCCCCATCTGGTCGAAAGCATCGCGCATCGGGTGATCGTCTTGCGGTGGCCGCAGTGTCGGGATTGCGCGCGAACCCATCTCAAAAAGACACAGAGCCACCGCATCCGGGAGAATGTTCTTCCATTTGCGGCACCGCTGCCGCCCGGCATGACCTGTCTGCGTGCCGGGCTTCAGAATGGCCCCGCCCGGCACGGAGGCGTAAAAACCGGCTGAGAAGACAATTGCAAACGACCGGGCAGAACCGGCAGAAAGGCCGGAGTCAATGAGCAGGACCGCCCCCGAAAACACCGATCTCAACAAGCGATCGCCCGCGCGGATCACCAGCCATGATGAGGCCATCGCCGCCGCGCAGCACCTGGCGGCAGACTGGAGCCAGAAAGCGGCCAGGCGCGACGCAGAGCGCATCCTGCCTTTTGCCGAGATCGACGCCTTCTCCGCCCTGGGCCTTGGGGCAATCACCGTGCCCAAAGAATTCGGTGGACCAGAACTATCCTTCCTGACCCTCGCGCTTGTATTCGAGACGATCTGCGCGGCTGACAACTCGGCAGGGCAAATCCCGCAGAACCATTTCGGCGTGCTGCAACTGCTGCGCGAGGCGGGGACACCGGTGCAACAAAGCCGCTTTTACGCCGATATCCTCGCCGGGAAACGTATCGGAAATGCGGGCCCTGAAAAGAGCCGCGCACTTGTGACCCATAATACGACCGGGCTGAGCGCCTCACCCGTGGGCTGGCGGCTGAACGGGCATCGGTTCTACTCCACCGCCGCGATCTTCGCCGACTGGATCCCGACCCGCGCCAATGACCCTGAAGGCCGCCCGGTCCAGGTCTGGGTGCCGCGCCACGCGCCGGGGGTGCGGGTCCTCGATGACTGGTCCTCCTTCGGGCAGCGCACGACCTCCTCCGGCAGTGTTGTTTTCGACAATGTTCTGATCGAAAGCGAGGAACAGATCTTCCCCGTCTGGCAACGTGCAGACAGTCCGGGCCTTGCCGGGCCGGTCTCGCAGCTGATCCAGGCCGCGATTGATTCCGGCATCGCGGTCGGCGCGCTGGAGGAAGCCGTCCGTTTCGTGCAGGAAAAATCGCGCCCCTGGGTCGATGCGGGCGTGCCGCGTGCCCAGGATGACCCCTATATCATCGCGGATATCGGCCGGCTGCAGATCGACCTTCTCGCCGCGCAGGAGGTTCTGCGCGAGGCCGCCCAGACCCTTGACGAGATCGCCGCGGCGCCAGTGACCGACGAGAGCAGCGCCCGGGCCTCGGTCGCGGTGGCAGAGGCCAAGATCCTGACCACGGAAATCGCGCTTCAGGCGTCGGAAAAGCTCTTTGAACTCGCGGGGTCCGCCTCGACCCGCGCCAGTCTCAATCTCGGGCGGCACTGGCGCAATGCGCGGGTCCACACGCTGCATGACCCGGTGCGCTGGAAATACCACCTGCTTGGGAACTGGCATCTGAACGGCGCGGCCCCGGCCCGGCATCAATGGAACTGAAGACATGAGCGAAACCCGTCACGCCAACCCGCCGGGCAAAGTGCATCTGATCACCTCGGATGCCGAGGCGATCGCCATTGCTGAAAAGCTGGCGGCGGAATATGCGCCCTCTGCCAGCCTGCGCGACCGGGCACGCGCCCTGCCCTGGGAGGAGCTGGACCGTTTCACCGCAAGCGGGCTTTGGGGGATCACCGTGCCGAAAGCTTACGGCGGCGCCGGGGTCTCTGCGGTGACGCTGGCGCGGGTGACGGCGATCATCGCAGCGGCGGATGGCTCGCTGGCGCAGATCCCGCAGAACCATTTCTACGCGCTGGAAGTGATCCGCTCGGGCGGGTCCGAGGCGCAGAAGGAGCATTATTTCCGCCTTGCACTTGACGGCCACCGTTTCGGAAACGCCCTGGCCGAGATCGGCGCGAAGGACTTCCAGCGCCGCACGAGGCTGATCCGCGAAGGCGGGCAGCTTTTTGTTGAGGGTCAGAAATTCTACTGCACCGGCGCGATTTTTGCGCATCAGATCCCGACCCTGGTGGTTGATGAAACCGGCCGCCAGCAGCTGGTGATCATCCCGCGCGAGGCCGCCGGCGTCACCATCACCGATGACTGGGACGGATTTGGCCAGCGTGTCACCGGCTCCGGCTCGGTTTCGTTCTCGCGTGTCGCTGTCGACCCCGACCAGATTGTGCCCTTTCAGGACAGTTTCGAGCGGCCGACGCCGATCGGACCCTTTGCCCAGATCATCCATGCCGCGATTGATCTTGGCATCGGTCAGGGGGCGTTTCAGGCGACACTTCCCTTTATCCGCAACCGCGCGCGCCCCTGGGTCGATGCCAAGGTCGACAGCGCGGCCGCAGATCCGCTGACGCTTGCCGGGCTTGGCGACGTGGCCTTGCGCCTGCGCGCGGCCAGTGCGCTTGTGACCCGCGCCGGGCGGGCTGTCGATGCCGCCATTCTGGAAGCAACCGAAATCAGCGTCGCCGGGGCTTCGGTTGCTGTCGCGGCGGCGCGGGCGCTGACCACGACGGCGGGGCTGCTGGCAGGGTCGAAACTTTTCGAATTCACCGGTACTTCGGCGACCTTTGCCGAGGACAATCTCGACCGGCACTGGCGCAATGTCCGCACCCATACGCTGCATGATCCGGTGCGCTGGAAATATCATGCGGTCGGCAATCACAGGCTGAACGGGGTGAACCCGCCCCGCCATGGCGCGATCTGAGGATGCGATGAGCGAGAAAAAACACATCATCGTCAATGCGTTCAATATGAACAGCGTGGGCCATATCAACCACGGCCAATGGGTGCATCCGCGCGACCGCTCGATGGATTACACCCGGCTGGACCATTGGACGGGGCTTGCCAAAACGCTGGAGCGCGGGCTTTTCGACGGGATTTTCCTCGCCGATATCCTTGGCACATATGATGTCTATGGCGGCAATGTCGATGTGGCCCTGCGCGAAAGCGTGCAGCTGCCGGTCAATGACCCGATCCTGCTGGTCTCTGCCATGGCCTCGGTGACCGAACACCTGGGCTTCGGCATCACCGTCAATGTCAATCAGGAGCACCCCTATACGTTTGCGCGCCGGATCTCGACGCTGGACCATCTGACGGGTGGCCGGATCGGATGGAACGTTGTGACGGGCTATCTCGATTCCGCCGCCCGCGCCGTGGGGCGTGACGCGCAGGAGGCCCATGACAGGCGTTACGACCTGGCTGATGATTACCTGGATGTGCTTTATAAACTGTGGGAAGGGTCATGGGAGGAAGATGCGGTGCGGCGCGATCGCGCCGCGCGCATCTATGCCGATCCGGCAAAGGTCCATAAAATCCACCATGACGGACCATTCTTCCGCGTAGATGGCTATCACCTTTCCGAGCCCTCGCCACAGCGCAGCCCGGTGATCTATCAGGCGGGCACCTCGGGGCGCGGGCAGTTATTCGCGGCGCGGCATGCGGAATGCGTGTTCATCTCTGCGCCAGAGAAGTCAGTTGCACGGGCTCAGTCCGACAGCATCCGCCGCGCGGTGGTGGCGGCCGGGCGGCGGGCGGATGACGTGAAGATCCTGACCGGCGTCAACATTATCACTGACCCCAATCCGGCAGTGGCGCGCGAGAAACTGGCGGAATTCCAGGCCGCCTCCAGCCCCGAGGCAGGCCTTGCGCATTACTCGGCTTCAACCGGCATCGATTTTGCGAAATTCGGCCTGGATGATCCGGTGCCCTATGGCAGCTCGAACGCGATCCAGTCAGCGGTGAAACTGGCCGAAAGCCGGGGCTGGACCAAGCGCGATCTGCTGGCTCAGCTGGCCCTTGGCGGGCGCTATCCGCTGCTGGTCGGTACGCCATCTCAGGTGGCCGATGAGCTTCAGTCCTGGATCACCGAGGGCGGGCTTGATGGCTTCAACCTCTCTCGCCTCGCGGTGCCGGAAAGCTATGCGGATTTCGCCGATCTGGTGGTTCCGGAACTGCAGTCCCGCGGGCTTTACAAAACGGGATATGCCGAAGGGACCCTGCGCCGGAAGCTCTTTGCCCAGGGGGACAGATTGCCCGCGCGGCACGCAGGCGCAGCCTTCCGGCGGCAGGCCTGAAGGCGCGTCAGCGCGCCTTCAGCCTGCGCACCGCATAATCGCCGGTGAACTGTACCACAGAGACAAGCGCGACCAGGATCACGATCACCGCCATCATGACAGTGGTGTCAAAGCGTTGATATCCGTAACGGATTGCCACATCGCCCAGGCCGCCGGCGCCAACGGCACCCGCCATGGCCGAGGCCCCGATCATCGTCACGACCGTAATCGTCAGCCCGCCGATAATCCCTGGCAGTGCCTCCGGCAGGTAGACGTAACGGATGATGTGATGGCGGCGACAGCCAATGCTCTGCGCGGCTTCGATCAGACCGGGGTCGATTTCGCGTAAGGAGACCTCGACGATACGGGCAAAGAAGGGCGTGGCCGAGACCGCCAGCGGCACAATGGCTGCCCAGACCCCGATGGTGGTGCCGACAATCAGCCGCGTGAACGGGATCAGCGCCACAAGCAACACGATGAACGGCACGGCACGAAAGCAGTTCACGATAAGTCCGACGATGCGGTTCACTCCTGGCGCGGCAAAGATGCCACCGGGGCGGGAGGTCACCAGAAATACCGCCAGCGGAATCCCCGCCAGCACCGCAATCACGGCTGAAACTCCCACCATGAACAGCGTGTCATAAAATGCCTGCCAGAGGCGATCAATCATCTGCGGAGACATAGCCGATCACCTTTGCCGATGGATGTTGTGCGATGAGCGCCGCGGGTTTTGCCCCTGGTGCCAGCGCCAGCACAATACGCCCGACCGCATGACCCTGGATCCGATCTACCGAGGCCGACAGCAGCTCCACCGCTCCTTTTGCAGCGCCCGCCAGGGCCTGCAGGTCAGGGGAGGCGGCACCGGCATAGGAAATGCCGATCACCGCTCGATCACGCGGATTGCGTGCATCAGAGCGCAGTTTTACTGTCAGCTCCGGCGGCAGTTCACGTTGCAAGGGAGCCAGAAGCGCGCGGGTCGCATCATGGCGCGGGGTGCCGAAGACCTTCCAGACCGGCCCTTCCTCGGCGACGGCCCCGCCTTCGAGCACGAGGACGCGGTTGCAGATTTCGCGGATCACGCTCATCTCATGGGTGATCAGCACGATGGTCAGGCCGAGCTTGCGGTTGATGTCACGCAACAGCTCCAGGATCGACAGCGTTGTCTCGGGATCAAGGGCCGAGGTCGCCTCGTCGCATAGCAGGATCTCGGGGCGGCTGATCAGCGCCCGGGCGACACCGACGCGCTGCTTTTGCCCGCCCGAAAGGCGCGAGGGATAGGTATCGCCTTTACCCGAAAGCCCGACCAGCGCCAGAACCTCATCGGTGCGCCTGCGGATCTCCCCCTTAGCCACCCCGGCCACGATCAGCGGCAGCGCAACATTCTCACGCACTGTGCGGGCAGAAAGCAGGTTGAAATGCTGGAAAATCATTCCGACCCGGCGGCGCAGTGTCACCAGCCCGACCTCATCCAGGCGGGCAATATCGTCGCCATCGACCAGCACACGCCCGGTTGTGGGCACTTCCAGCCGGTTGATCGTGCGCAGAAGGCTGGATTTACCGGCCCCGGACCGACCGATGATGCCGTAGATTTCGCCGGGCGCGATGTCGAGGCTGATATCCTTCAGCGCCTCAACATTGCCCATCCTGGAGTGGTAGATCTTGCCAAGCGCTTCAAACCGCAAATGGCCTGGCTTCGCTTTGACAGCGTCCACACCCGCCGCTGCTGCGACGGGCGCGAGGCGCGTGATGTCGGGGCTGAGGACCCCGGCGCTCATTGATCCTTCCATGCAAGAATGTAGAGCTTGTCACTGTCCGAGAAGCTTTTGCGGGCCTGATCCTCGACCGCTTTGGAATTGTGGAAAACCTCAATGAATTCTTTGATCTTTGGATCATCCTTGCGGTCGGATTTCGCGACAAATGCCACCGCGAACTGGCGATCCTCGATCCCGGAATACAAGAGTGCAGATGTCGGATCGAAGGTTCCCGCCGCCACGATGAAATGCGGATAGCCCTGGGCGAGATCAACATCCCCGGTGATCCGCACCAGCTGCGGCCCCTCCACCTCGGTGAAGGAAAGGTTCTTCGGGTTGTCAGCAATATCATCGACCGAGCCGAGGAAGCCGACATCGTCTTTCAGTCTGATCAGCCCGGCTTTCTCCAGCAGCAGCAGCCCACGACCCTGGTTCACCGGGTCATTCGCGATGGCGACGGTGCCATTTTGCGGGATCTCGTCGAAGCTTTTATGCCGCAGCGAATAGAGACCAAGATTGGCGAGGATGCCAGGTGCCACCACCACCAGATCATGGCCGCCCTGTTCGTTGGCGTTTTTAAGGAAAGGCGCGTGCTGGAAGAAGTTCAGGTCAATGTCACCGGCATCCAGCGCGACATTGGGCGTGGTCCAGTCCGAGAACTCGATCACCTCGACCTCAAGCCCTTTGGCCTTCGCCTCTTCCGCGGCGACCGCGACGGTATCGCCATAAGCTCCGGGGACCACGCCGATCTTCAACGGCTCGGCAAAGGCGGTGACAGGTGCAAGCGCAAGCGCTGCAGCAAGGATGATACGTTTCATGGCTGCTCCGGTCATTTTTTCCAGGGAAGGGAGTAGAGGACGGGGTTCCCGGCGTAATACTCGGCGATCTTCGCCTCGACGTCGGGGGCGGACTGATAGATCTCGACGAATTGTGCGATTTCCGGGTCTTCGGCATTGTCGCGACGCGAGACGAAAGCGATTGCGAAGCGGGTTTCCCCGACCCCGGAATAGACCAGCGCACGGCCTGCAAGATCCGGGTTGCCCGCCGAAACGTAATGCGCAGGATAGCCCTGAGCCAGATCGACATCTTCAATGGCGCGCACCAGCTGCGGCCCCTCGATCTCGACAAATGCAAGGTTTTTCGGGTTGCTGGTTACGTCATCCAGCGTGCCGAGATAGCCAACGCCCTCTGCCAGCCCGATCAGCCCGGCATCAGACAGCAGAACCAGCGCGCGACCCTGGTTCACAGGGTCATTGGCGACCGCGACCTTTGCACCATCGGGCAGGGCCTCCAGGCTGTCATATTTCAGCGAATAGAGGCCGATATTCGGCAGGAAGCCCTTTGCCACCGGGACAAGATCAAAGCCGGTCTCTTTGATGGCATTTTCCAGAAAGGCCTCATGCTGGAAGAAGTTCAGATCCAGATCGCCGCTTGCAAGCGCCAGATTGGGCGTCGCCCAGTCGGCAAATTCGATCACTTCGACCGCGAGGCCCCGGGTCTTTGCTTCTTCCGCAGCGGTGATGATGGAATCCGCCACCACCCCCGGCGTTACGCCGATCTTCAGATCAGCCGCAGCAGGCACCACCCAGAGGGCCGCAATCACGGCGAGGGAGGCGGCCATCCTTCTGGAATATCGCATACAGGTTCCTTCCCACAGCGCCTGACACAGATCCGTGCTTCGGGCGCCATCTTATAGACGATCACATTCATCGTTTTTATCGGCCGGGGAATGGCACCAGGTCCATTCCAAATTGGCCGCCGGGAAAGGCCATCCCTGCTATCAGCGAGGGTCATGAAAGAAAAAGGGGGTGGGTGCGGGCGAAAAGCCGGACTATCCATGAGATGCTTCATGCATAATTGCGAAGGACGGATGGGGGCGGTTGGCTGAGGGGCGCGAAACCGGTTTTCGCTATGGTACCCTGGATGCTGCGCGTCTGGATACGGTGCCGCTGCTGTCCTGTCGGCACAGACCAGCAGGATCGGCCTCGGTGGTACACGCTTGACCATATCTCAAAGGGACGGGCCGCCTGGAATATCGTCACCTCAGTGAATGACAGCGAGGGCGAGATTTTCGGGGGGATCAGCATCTGGCCCATGATCTGCGCTATGACCGCGCCGATGAATTTGCCGAGGCCGCGCTGGCGCTGTGGAACATCTGGGCGCCAGCTGCACCTGAAGACGAAACGATCCGACTTTTGCCACACAGGTATGACCGGGCAAGCTTGCCCCTTTCGCTAACAGGTTGTCCGCCAGGAAGCGCGTGCCGGGAACTGCCCGAGCATGTCGAGATCGTCCATGAGAGGAAGGAACCCGCACCCGAGGACGAGTTCCGTAACCTGCTCGGCGACGATCAGGAGGATGTCGCGCGCCAGCGCCAGGCGATGCGCCTGCAGATGGGTGGGGTCGCACGGCAGGCATCGCTGAACCCCAATGACGGCATCGAGCTCTGAAAGGACCGGACATGCGTGATCGTCTCAATGCCTCGCTGCCGGTAGGGCTGATTTCCCGGGTCACGGAACTGGCCGACCGCAAGCGCGTCTCACGCTCCTCGGTGGTCGAGGCAGCGCTGGAATCCTTCCTCTCGCCCGACACGGCTCAGATGCAGGAAGCGGCCCTGACCCGGAGGCTCGACCGGCTGTCGCGTCAGGTCGCCCGGATCGAGCGCGATCTCGGTATCTCGGCGGAAACCCTTGGCCTCTTCGTCCGCTTCTGGCTGACCGTCACGCCGCCGGTCCCGACGGAAGGATACGCTGCGGCCCAGGCCAAGGGGCGCGAGCGCTTCGACGGATTCGTCACCACGCTGGGGCGGCAGTTGCAGTCAGGGCGCGGCTTCCTGCGGGATATCCCGGGTGATGTCGGGCCGGAAACGGGAAGGAGCGCCGATGGATAGGCCATCTTGTTTTGACCGCCCGTCGAGAGTATATACTGAAAAGTATATACAGGAGGCTGCCATGCCCCAGTTCGCCAAGATCTTCCAATCCGGCAATTCGCAGGCCGTACGCCTGCCGAAGGAGTTTCGCTTCGATGTCGACGAGGTCGAGGTCTCGCGTGAAGGCGACGCCGTGATCCTGCGCCCCAAACCCGATGCGCGTCAACGCTGGAAATCCCTGCGCGCGGCGGTGGAGCGCGGCGTCAGCGAGGACTTCATGGCCGAGGGCCGCCAGCAGCCTGACATGCAGCACCGCCCGGAACTCGACCGGCTCTTCGAATGATCACCTATCTCCTCGACACCAATGCGGTGATCGCGCTGATCGGGCGCCGGTCGGATACCCTGCTCGCGCGGGTTGAGGCCTGCGAACCCGGCTCCATCGCGGTCTCCTCCATCGTCGCCCATGAGCTTTGGTACGGTGCCTATCGCAGCCAGAAGGTTGCCTTCAATCTGGAGACGCTGCGGTTGCTCTTCGCTGATTTGCCCATCCTGGACTTCGACCGCGAGGATGCGCGGGTCGCTGGCGAGATCCGGGCCGATCTCGCGCGACAGGGCACGCCCATCGGCCCCTATGATCTCCTGATCGCCGGACAGGCGAAAGCGCGCGGGCTGACGCTGGTGACGAATAATTCTGGGGAGTTCGAGCGGGTGCCGGATCTCACGCTTGCGGACTGGACCGCAGCATAACCGCAGGCGATGCGGCCACGAGCCCGGTGCTTCTTCGTCACAAGATCGGCCCGGAGTACCCGTGGCCAGCGTCGAATCGGGCGGAGAGCGGTCTGACGGCGGTGCAGCGTGGCAGCCGCAGCAACTTATAAGAGCAGCCGGTCATGCGCACCACAGCGGGATCACAGTTGGTTTCGCCCTGAGAGGCGAACGGCCGACTTATGGCAGCAGCGGCATGGCAATCGCAAAAGATGGCGAGATGCGGCCATTCAAGTAACACGCATAAGAGCTATTCTCGTCCAGTCCCCTAAATACACGTGGGACACATGCCTCATTTCGATGGTTTTATCTCAGACGCAAAAGAAATCGACTGGATCCATATGTGGCACCGTTATTATTCTGCTGCTTTTGCTCAGGTTAAGCAACTGCCTCCCTTCTCGCAAAAGGGAGATGCAAAGCACCTCAAAGCTCCGATTTGTTCTATCCACGAATGATTGATCATATTGCCTACTCGGACCGGAGAAATCCACTCCCGCCAGCGCAATTCTGGTTGCCCCAAGGAACGCTGCTAGGCAGGTTGACAGATAAACTGATGTTCCAGAGTATGAGAACTTCCCATTCCTTCCAAAACCATTTCCATCACGATCGGCAAGTTCTATTTTTATTGACTTTCGGGCTTGCAGGTTTGGAAAGTCGAGGGAAGTAAAAGCGCATGATGCTTTTGTTTTCTGGATGATTTCCAACCTTCCTGGCAGGAATGCACTCGGGTAGTCCTGTAAAACTAGATAGTTTGGGGTCAAATGACGTCCAATATCGTTCACGCCAATCGTGATTTTTTCAGCAATGAAGGGCATCAAGCTGACAATTGATTGGCCCAACCCACAAACAACGACATCTTGTCCAGAGTGACGCTTGGCAAACTTATCGATGTCTGAAGGGCACGCCTCTTTCGTCAATTTTCGTAAGCTGCTTTGGCGCGACCACCAGGCGCAACAGGCATCCCCTTCGTCATGAGATAAAAACGTTCGAGTTGAGGGGATATGACTTGCACCACAGAAACCTCACCTTCAAAAATATCCCTACTGTAGAAGTGTATGTTTTGCTTCGCCAATTGGAGGGCAAGTCTGATCACCTGTTCGGAGCAATGAAGTTTCGGAATTGATGATAATTCAGTTCGCTGACTTCCATCGAAATCCTCCATTGCATACCCACCCTTAGCATATAGGTGTCCATGCTCCAATCTCATACGTTGAAATGGGTTCGAAGAAGTATTCAGAATTGGTGTAGGTTGAATTTCCTTGCCGAATTTGAACTGCAGACAAAAACCTTGAAATGCCTCCAAGACCGCCCTCTCCAAAGCATACTCGGGCAAACATGATGAGCCAGAACCAAAGAATCGAAACTGCTTAGGTTCATCACTCTCTAAAGAGCACAGGAACGTAGGGACGCCCGTGCTTGACGTAATGTTAAAGACTTCCACATGAGCCTTTGCCTGTTCAGATATGTTCCTCAGAACTTCCAAAATGCGCTCATTCAGGCTGGCCGTAGAAACAACCCGAACGGGAAGAGCGCTCTTGCGAAGCGAGCAATTGGTAATAAATATTCCGAGTGAGTCGCGTTCAATTAACTCCAGCATTGCATGCAGTAGCGCCTCGTCTCTCGTAGCTCCGGAGGCGGTGCCAGAGTTTGTTGCATATCTATAAAGCCCCGAGCTGCGAATAGCCTTGCGTTCGGCCTCTGACGGAGCCTCGTAGTATGGGTTTAGAAGCGCCATTGGAAAGTCGACAAAAATTTTCGGGTGTAATATGGATTCAAACTGGACGCAGCTGAGTGGAATAGGTTGGAGCGTGGTGAACATTCTCTCTACTGGAGGGCTTCCTCCGATTAGGTAACTGCCATTGCCAGAAAAATCGAGTTCAACCGAAGAGATCGCGCCCTGTATGTCCTCCGTGAAATAGTAATAGTGTTCCAATGCTTCATAGATAGCCGATGTGAAAGATTGGTTGCCGATTCCCTTCCCGTGTCCCTCGGTAGAAAATCCATATCGATCAGTTATGGCACAGGATACCGTTTTTGCGTAATCTCCAAAAACACGACATTCGAACTTGAGTCCAATTCTCGACATAAGATTGCGGGCGCGCTGGATAGCGTCCTCACGCGTCCGCGTTCTCTCGTTGCTTTCATCTATTGCTGACCGATGGTCCATTCCAGAATTTCTTTAATCTCTTCAGCGTTTTGAATGGTCACGCTGTACACTGTCTGCTGTTTGCCCATGACGCCAATGACTATTTCTACAGGCTCACCAGTCGGCGCCTCCTTGCGCAGTGCCGTCAGAAGTGCTGATAAAGCGGGCGAGATACGATCTGAATTATTGGTATCTGACTGTGCCAGAGGGCTTAAAGCGTCAAAGCCCTTCGTGGTTGAGTCGATATGGAGGCTTCCCATAGTGAACTCCTTCCTTGCATGATATGCCTTAGTGACGCAGCACGGCAGCGTTCTGTCAACACGTTTGAACCGCACCGGGTTTGCCAGAGGCTCCAACTCCTGAGTAGGATGGAGCATCATGAGCAAGACCACGAACAAATTTTCCCCTGAAGTGCGCGCACGATCGGTTCGAATGGGTCTCGACAACGAAGGCCAGCATGGCTCGCGTTGGCAGTCGGTGATGTCGATCGCGGCGAAGATCGGCTGTGCGCCCCAGACCCTGAACGAGCGGGTCAAGAAGGCCGAGATCGACAGCGGCAAGCGCGCGGGCATCCCAACCGATATGGCCGAGAAGATGAGGACGCTGGAGCGGGAGAACCGCGAGTTGCGTCAGGCGAACGAGATCCTTCGTAAGGCGAGCGCGTATTTTGCGATGGCGGAGCTCGACCGCCGGTCGAAGTGATGGTGTCGTTCATCGATGCACATCGGGGAATGCATGGGGTCGAGCCGATCTGTGGCCTGCTGCAGATCGCCCCTTCCACCTACTATGAACGTTTGGCCAAGCGGGCCGATCCGGCACGGCTGTCAGACCGTGCCCGCCGGGATGAGGCGCTGCGCCCCGAGATCCGTCGCGTGTTTGAAGAGAACTGGCGGGTCTACGGCGTCCGGAAGGTGTGGCGGCAGCTTTGCCGAGAGGGCTTCGATGTCGCGCGATGCACGGTGGCCCGGCTGATGAAGGGCATGGGTATTCAGGGCATTATCCGGGGCAAACCGCACAGGACAACGATCCCGGACAAGAAAGCTCCCTATCCGCTGGACAAGGTGAACCGCCAGTTCCGCGTTCCGGCACCAAACATGCTGTGGGTGTCAGATTTCACCTATGTCGCCACCTGGAAGGGGTTCGTCTATGTCGCCTTCATCATCGACGCCTATGCACGCAAGATCGTCGGCTGGCGTGTCAGCACGTCGGCGCATGCAGGGTTCGTGCTCGATGCTCTGGAACAGGCTGTGCATGATCGTCGCCCCGGAAAGAGCATGGGGCTGGTTCATCATAGCGCCAGGGGCTCGCAGTATCTGAGCATTCGTTACAGCGAGCGGCTGGCGGAAGCTGGCATCGAACCATCGGTGGGCAGCGTCGGCGACAGCTATGACAATGCCTTGGCCGAGACAATCAACGGCCTGTTCAAAGCCGAGGTCATCCATCGACGAGGGCCTTGGCGCAGTTTCGAGGCCGTAGAATACGCCACGCTCGAATGGGTCGACTGGTTCAACAACCGCCGTCTGCTCGAACCGATCGGGAACATCCCGCCAGCGGAAGCAGAGGCCACCTTCTACACGGCTCTGGAAACTGAAGTCATGGCCGCGTAACAAATCGAAATCAGCCTCCGGCAAACCCGGCGCGGTTCACTCAGGGTCTTCAGCCTTCGATGATTATGCTCCCGAATGGCTCCGCCCACGATATCGAGACGTTGCGCCGTAGTCTGCTCCGTCCCGCATAGTTGCCACGGCTGGCCCGGTCCAGCGCGGAGGGCGGGGCCAGGCCCTCGGATCGACGCTTCGAGCCCATTGGGGTCATTGGACCTCGGCGCTCTGGGCGCTATGGTGGCGCGGCAGAGCAGTTTGTCGCGGGTTTTGGGAGTTTTGCGACTCGGAAGGAGAGGTATTCACTTGGATGCAGGGTCGGGCACAGTCGAGGATTTGTCTGCCGGTGCGGCTTCCGGGTGGATCAATCTTGCCTCGGGAATGGATGGCTGTGAACGGATTGAAGCGTTCTTCTCCGGTCAAGCCTATGAGCCGCATCGCCATGATACCTACGCAATCGGGCGTACGATCTCTGGTGTTCAGCGGTTCCACTACAGGGGACAGGTTAGTGACGGCGTTCCCGGCACGGCCATTATTCTCAACCCAGACGAGTTGCATGACGGGCAAGCCGGGACGGAGGACGGCTTTCACTACAGGATGATTTATCTCGACCCGGCGCTCGTGCAACAGGCTCTCGGAGGACGTAGGTCACTACCATTTATCCCCGGCGGCGTATCGGTCGATCCACGGTTGCTGAAGGCGATAGACGGCATTGTCGCCCATATGTCCGAGCCGATGGAGACGCTTCAATACGATGATGCGGTTTATGATCTTGCCCACGCCTTGCGGGCTGCGGCTCCCCTCTCCGGCGCACGATACATCGCGACGCCCGACTATCGCGCTGCGGATAGGGCACGCGCGTATATTCGGCACTCAGAAGGGCAGTCGATTTCCTTGGAACAACTGGAGCAGATCACGGGACAGGACAAATGGAAGCTCTCGCGAGATTTCAGGGCTGTATTCGGCACCAGTCCCTACCGTTACCTGACCCTGCGCCGTCTTGACCGGGCCAAGGCCGGGATCATCAAGGGACTGCCGCTTGTTCAAGCGGCTCTGGATGCAGGATTCGCCGATCAGGCGCACCTTACGAGGCATTTCCGCAATGCTTTCGGCATTACACCCGCCCGCTGGAGAAAGCTGACCCAAGACTGATCGCTGCACAATCGTTCAAGATCAGATTTGCAGAAATTCCTAGTGTTGCCCCATTCGACAATGGAGCAAACCAGAATGGAAAAGACACATCAAGCCATCAACTTTTCGGAGAAACTCACGAAGATCACCGATCTCTGGCAGCCGCGCGTTATCGCGGAAATGAACGACTACCAATTCAAGGTCGTGCGTATCGACGGTGATTTCATCTGGCACAACCATCCCGATACGGACGAAACGTTCATCGTTCTGGACGGTCAACTACGGATCGATTTTCGTGATGGCGCGGTTTCGATAGGCCCCGGCGAGATGTTCGTTGTACCGAAGGGAGTCGAACATAAGCCTTTCGCAGAGACGGAGGTTCACCTTCTGCTGATCGAACCGCGGGGCGTCCTAAACACTGGTCACGCTGGCGGCGACCGCACAGCCCAGAACGATGTTTGGGTTTGAGGTCGTCGCGTAATTCCTGAAACCAGCGACAGATCAGCCACCCCCGGAAAATCACGGCTTTTCGTGTCGCCGGTCATTGCCGCAGATGCCCCGCCACTTGCGACATGATTTGCGACAAGGATCAACCGGGGCGAGCGGCAGCTTCGTCCGCATGGCTACCATCCTGACGGAGTGATCGCTGCGGAGCAAGGCGAACGGCAGCATCCGGGAATGCGGCCGCGCAGCCATTGGTCGAGGCCGACCGGCGGCTATGGGCCGTCCTCGCCCGTCGCGGTCAGCGGGAAGGTTAAGCGCGCTAACCTACCGGTTTCCGTGCCGCAGCATGTTGCTCGGAGCCCATTGCGGCCACCGGCATTCAGATGCGATGCTGCGAACCATGCCCAAGATGACCTTGCATATCATCAATGCCCGCCATCAGCTTTCCGGTATAGCTGATTGGCTTTCAGAGCGGCTGGACGATGCGTTCGCGGTATCTGCGAAATATCTGCCCCTACGCGATACGGATGTGATCTTGAGAGCTGGTAAAGCCGTCATCCCTGAGAAGGGACATCTGGGATATGCTCCGGAAAGTGGGCTGATCTACGTTACCGTGGATCCCAAGAACCCCGCATTTCGGGCGAATTCATCACAGTCTTTGGAACGGATGTTGGCGCATGAACTGCATCACTCCTCGCGGTGGGACGGTCCAGGATATGGTAAAACACTCGGTGAGGCGCTTGTTTCGGAGGGACTAGCCGGGCATTTTGCGCAGGAAGCCTATGGCGGCGAGCGTGAGCCTTGGGAGCAACTGTCAGCCAGCACCTTGCGTCCCTACTTCCTCAAAGCTCAAGAGGATTGGCAACGCGCCGATTACAACCATGATGAATGGTTCTTCGGATCACAGGAGTTCCCGGCATGGGTGGGCTACTCACTTGGCTATGAATTGGTCGGGCATTATCTGGCCGCGCATGGCGATGCCCGTGCTTCCAATCTGGCCCACGCGGACGCTGCCGATTTTTGGGCATTGATCGACGCTGTTTGAGCGGCAGCTTCGTCCCGTATAGCTGCCATAGTGGCCGGCTGTTTGCTGCGGAGCAGATCGAGCGGCAGCTCTGGGGAGCGCGGCGCAGCAGCATCCTGTCTGGGCACCGGCGGCTTCGGGCCGCACGCGGCGGCCAACCTCGCCTTCATAAACGCAGTGGAGCGCGTCGGCTTGATCGTCGCGCTTTGATTTTCAGGAGTAGCGGCCAAGGCCGCTTTCGCCGTGAGCACATCCGCGATGCCTGCGGAGGTGCAGCATCTTATCAGCGCACCTCTTCCCAGAAGCCTGCCGCCAGTCGCGCCCTTTCGTCATTCGCGATGCGGGATAAGGCATTGGAAACGTCGGAGACCTCGAAAATCCCGCTCACGCGGCGCTCGGCAAGTGCCGCATTTCGGATCACGATACGGCCATTGCGATAGCGGTTGAGTTCCTCGACCACCTCGCCCAAAGGGCGATCATCGAAAACCAGCCGCCCCTGACGCCACGCGGTCTCGAACTCCGCGTCGATCGGTACTGCTACCTGCAAGCTCCGGTCGGAAGTATAAGTGATGGCCTCGCCTTCATTCACCAGAACAGACCGCTGTCCGGCGGCGTCATCAAAGTCACGCACTGCCACAGAATGTTCGGTAACGACAACCTGCACGCCAACGGACTTGATATCGACCGAAAATTGCGTGCCAAGTGCAGTCGCTATCAGGCCACCGGCCTCGACCGAGAACGGGCGGGGTTCATCCGTATTCTTCGGTGCGGCAGTAAAATAGGCCTCCCCTTGCACGAGAACGACGCGCCGTTCGGTATCGGAGAAATCGAGGTTCAGGGCGCTGTCCGGCCCGAGTTCCACGATGCTGCCATCAGGGAGGGTGACCGAGCGAAGCTCTCCGCGTGCCGTTACATGATCGGACATCCATGCTGTCAGGGGGTTCCCGGACCAAAGCAGCAAAGCGCCGATCAATGACGCCGTAAGCGCGGATGCAGCCAAGCCGGCAGCACCGGCTTTCCACCAGTTGCGCCCGACAGGCGCAGGATCGCCGAAGTCCAGGCCGTCCGTGGCAAGGGTGCCAAGCTCGTTCCAGGTTGCCCTGGCGAAGCTGAAGGCCTCACTATAGAGTGGCCCCTGAGCAATCCAGTCATCGAAAGCCCGGCGCTCGACAGGCGTAATCCTGGGATCACCCAGGCGGACAACCCATTCGGCGGCTTCCGCCTCCGGGTTACCGGTGATCATCTGTGCTGATGTCGCTTTGGCTTCCGTCATCTCTTCTTCATTCATCGCTGCAATCGCGCCTTAACTGGTAAGACGCTCACCGAAGCGCTTTCCGGTAGCCTTTCCGCCTGCGTCATTGGTTTTTTTCTCTCTCCCGGAGAGAACTCGTGACATGCAGCAGGCCCTTTGCGAGATGTTTCTGCACAGAACTCTCTGATATTCTAAGTGAACGCGCCACCTCTGCATAGCTCAGCCCCTCGATCCTGTTGAGAACGAAAACCTGCCTTGTCCGCTCGGGCAGTTTACCGAGGATTTCCAGCAGCAGCCGCATGCGCTCCCGACCGGCAGCGACTTGCTCCTGCCCGGGCTGGTTATCGGCAACGCGAGCAATATCGTCCGCATCCATTCGTTCAGCCGGCTTGCGACGCTGCTCACGTACGTGGTCGACAGCGAGGTTATGGGCGGTACGAAACAGGTAAGAGCGATTTTGCCGAACGACGCCCTCGTCCGCATATGGCCGCTCGGCATAGCGCAGGAAAGTCTCCTGTGCAGATCCGCAGCCAATTCCGGATCCCGCAACTTGCGGGTCAGATAAACCTGCAATTCACCTCTGTGCGAAAGAAACAACTGCCTGAGGAGCTTGCTAGCCAAAACGCACCATTTGTCCCAACTGCCGACGCAAGGCGTCCGTCTTAGCTGGTCCAGACCGAGGGCCGGAAATCTACTGGCTGGCGGCACGAGTTTGTGAATTTCACTACTCCTATGCCAATTGGTGACTAAAGGGAAGGCTAAGCAAGCAATACCAGAGATTGGGAGGATGCCATCGTGGCAGATCATAGGCTTCACGCCGGATACTATCCCTTCCTGCACGATGAGGGCCAAGGCTACTCAGCGCGGCAGACACGGCGTCAGGAATCTGGAAATGCGATCGGGGCGCGGGGCGGCCCCTCTGCGGCAAGCGCCCGCTGGATGGATCGGATGATATCCATCTGGTCGCTACGTTCCGGATCCAGGATAAGTGCGCGCGCCAGCCGTGACCTTGAATGTCTTCCTGAACCAGTCTTCGAGCAGCTGCTTGTCATGGGCGAAGCGTTCTGTGTCATTGGCGGCGCCGGGGCGGGACAGGTAGTTCATGTCGGAGAGGCGGACCTCGTCCTGCTCCAGGACCGTCCCGGCTTCGGTGAGCATATAGCGGAAGCGGATCCTTGGCGGTGTGGTGTCGCGCATGATGCGGACATCGCGGTAGTCGAAGTTCTAGGGCTCGAACTCGCCGGCGAGATCGATGTCGAGGACTTCTATGGCGAGGCCCTGCCCCGCCGGGAGGTAGCGTGCCCCCAGTTTCGCGAACTCCTTGTCGAACTCAGCCAGCACCGAAGCACGGGTACGCTCCTGGCGGAACTCCTGGTCGCGGAATTTTTCCGGAGCGATATAGGTGACAGTGACGTCGGCCGCAGCGGTGTCCGGTGCGCCGATCATCACCGGCAGGGCAAGAGCGGTGGAAAGAAGAATGGCCCTGAGCATGGTGAACCTCCGCGTCACGGGTCTGCGGATTCAATATGGGGCTGCGCGATGCAAGATGCCAAGGCTGGTGGTGAACAGATTCAGGAGCGTACATGTCATCTCCGGGCAGCCTCACGCATTTGTGACCTCGCCGATTACCCGCTACGGTTTCCGCTCAACTGCTTCCGATATGCTTCCGGGGAGGTTGGGGCGCAAATGCAAAAGGCCTCCCGAGGGAGGCTTAAAACGCTGATATCTATCAGTAATTT
>NZ_JAMCCR010000026.1:0-28610 GCF_023371075.1 Pseudomonas sp. GX19020 | reverse complement strand
ACCCGCGTCCGCGACATCGAAGCCCGCAAAAAACAAACCTTCGCTGCAGAATAAAGCAGCGCCTGCCGATAAGCCCATCGACCAGCCATGATGCCCCCGGCGCCACTGCGCCGGGCAGGGCGGGCTGGTGCAACCGGAGTCCCTAAAATGACGAAACAGGAAACCAGCTTTCAGCCCGCGACGCTTCCCGATCTGGCCGCGCTGAAGGCCCGTTTCGCACCGCTGTTCGAACGCATCCGTGAGGGCGCCAACCAGCGCGAGCGCGAGCGGCAATTGCCGTTTGAGCAGATCAAATGGCTGAAAGAGGCCGGGTTCACCGCGCTGCGGGTGCCGGTCGAATTCGGCGGTTCCGGCGCAAGCCTTGAGCAGTTCTTCGATCTGCTGATCGACCTTGCGGCGGCGGATACCAATATCGTCCAGGCGCTGCGCGGCCATTTCGCGCTGGTCGAGGACCGGCTGGTGGCGCCGCGGGCCGAGGGTGAGGTCTGGCTCCGCCGATTTGGCAAGGGCGAGATCGCCGGCAATGCCTGGTCGGAAATTGGCAAGGTGAAGCTGGGCGAAACCATTACCAAAGTCACACCCGAGGGGGAGGGCTTTCGGGTCGATGGCGAGAAATACTATTCGACTGGTACGATCTTTGCAGACTGGATCGACACTTACGCGGTGCGCTCAGACAATGGGGCGCCGGTGGTGGCGATCCTGCGCGCCGATCAGCCGGGGATCGACCGGCTGGATGACTGGACCGGCTTTGGCCAGAAGCTGACCGGAACCGGCACCACCACGTTCAAAGGAGCAGCGCTGGAGGCCGAAGGGCTCGTGCCGTTCGAGACCCGCTTCCGTTATCAGACCGCCTATTATCAGCTGGTGCTGGATGCGGTGCTGTCCGGGGCGGCGCTGGCGGCGGTGCAGGATGTCGCGGGCAAGGTCGCCGCCCGCAAACGCGCCTTCTCGCATGGCTCGGGCACGGTGGCCCGCCAGGACCCGCAGGTCCTGCAGGTCGTGGGCCGCGCGCGCGCTTTTGCCTTTGCCGCTCGCGCCGCCACCATCGAGGCCGCCCGCGCAGCGGATCGCGCCTATGAAACCTCGCAGGCGGATGACAAGGCCGCCGATGACGCCGCCAATATCGCGGCGGAGCTGGCTTCGGCCGAAGCTCAGGTTGCGGCGGCAGAGCTCGCGCTACGGGCAACCAGCGACCTCTTCAACGCGCTGAGCGCCTCGGCGGCGGATACCGCGCTCGGGCTGGACCGCTACTGGCGCAATGCCCGGACTGCTGCGAACCATAACCCGTTGATCTACAAAGAGCGTATCCTCGGTGATCATGCGGTCAATGGCACCGAGCCGGTCTTTATCTGGCAAATCGGCGCGGTCGAGAGCTAAGGCCGGTCGCTGCCGCCTGGCAGGTCCGGTACTCAGCGGTGGCCCTGAGCGTATCCAGGGCCACCGCTGAGTGTCATATGCTTTATCCCGATCTGGCCCCTGGCGCAAAAGGTATGCCAGATCCTGTAATTCCGGAAGCCAGGGCTGCCAGCGCCGCCCATATTACGGCGCCGCCAGGGAGCGACCAGGCCGGCGACAGAGGGGGGCCCTCAGCGCGGGATCGCATATTTGCCCATCCGGAAGGCCTGACCGGTGGGCCCGTCGACGGGCTGCAAGGCCTCCTGGCGTCTGGTGCATGGGACAACGTGGCCTGATACAAATCCTTCAGGCGACAGGAGTGCGGATGCCGGTGCAATCCGTGAGGCTGGCCGATGAATAGTCCCATGTTTCATGGTCACCTTCTTCGCTGATTTTGAGGCAAGGAGGCCATGATGGGCAGATCTAATTTCACCGACGGGCTCAGGCGCGATGCACTCGTCCGGACGACCGGGCGGGGCAATCCGGTCGGCGACGTTTCGGACCGGCCTCGGGTGAGCAAGCCCTCGCTCTGTGCCTGAAAGCGCAGGTTCGCGAATCCGCCGTGGAAGCTGCTACGATGGAGCAATCGCCGAGCGCGCTCTCAACCTGCTCAGGCGCGAACGGATCCGACGCAGGATCTGCCAGAGCAGCGCGAACGACCGCTCGTCAGGGCATTCTCTGCGGCTGAGCTGGGTGCATCAATAGGCCTGAGCGGTCGCAGTAATCGTCAGTTCCTGCAGATTGACCGATTGCGGCAGCTGGCAGGCGAAGAGGATCGCCGAGGCCACATGGGTTGCGTCGATCCCCCCCTCCATCCGGTCGCGATCAGCGGACCAGACAGCATAGGCTGCGGGATCGGTGATGGTTTTGTCGATCTCGGATTTGGTGATGCCCGGAGACACGGTCATCACCCGCAAATTGAACTCTGCCGATGCGCCCCGCACCCCGTCGCTGACAGCGTGAACAAAATGCTTGGTGCCGCCATAGACATCGTGGAAAGGATAGACCTTGCGTCCGGCAATCGACGACATATTGACGATGGTTCCATGCCGGCGGGCCTTCATTGCGGGTAGAACCGCATGCATGCAGTTCAGAACACCGGTCACATTGATGTCGATCAGATCGCGCCAGTCTTCCGGATCCTGATCATCAAGCCGTGCCAGGCGCGAAATGCCGGCATTGTTGATCAGCACATCGACCGGGCCGGACTGCGCCTCGCCTTCGGCAATGGCCGCGCGGATGCTGTCCCGGTCCCGCACATCCGCCTCGCAGCAGACAGCGTTGGCAAGGCCGAGATCCAGCAGCTTTTCGCGCCGCCGCGCCAGGAGCAGCAATGGATATCCGGCGGCGGCAAAGGTGCGGGCAATTTCAGAACCGATCCCTGCACTGGCGCCGGTGATCATGACGAGGGGCTTGGAGAGATGGGCGGACATTCACAGGCCTCATGCTGAAGGGAAGGGCTGTCCCTGGCGCAGGCAAAAAGCCAGAAGACCGGAGAACAGAGTCAGAGGGGGCCAATGGCCCCCTCATCCGGATCAGGGCAGATCAGTTCACGCCCGCAGCGGCGCGGATCTCACCGATATTGAGGACCGGAGAAACCTCGTACTTATAGAACTGGTTTTCCGGGTTCGGATCGATGAAATCGTCAACATTTTCCGGGGTGATGGCATAGGCCGGGAAATAGCTGCCCAGCGGCAGATTCTGCGCATCAAACCCTTTGTTGAAGATCTGATCGATAAAGGCCACGGCAGAGACGCCGGTCTGCTCGCCCGAGAAGGTGCCTGTCACCAGAAGATTGCCCTTCTTAATCTCTTCCAGTGCGATCCGCGCGCCATCGGCAGAGGTGGCAACTTTGATCGTCTCGATGCCGGTATTGCGCAGCGCCCGCAGCGAGCCGATGCCCATCCAGTCATTGTCAGCAAGGATATGGGTAAGTTTGCTGCCATGCGCCGTCAGAATATCCTCGGCCGCGGCAAGCCCGCCTTCCTCGGTCCAGTTGCCCTCGCCCATTGCGACGACCTGGAACTTCAGCTCCTCATCGTTGAAACCGCCCGATTTCTTCGCTTGCTGGAAGAGGTTGTAGCCGCGCAGCATTGCCTCTTCACGAGAGATGTCCAGGCCGAGATCCTGAACGCGCTGCCAGACCATGCCGGACACCATGCCGTTGAGGCGGCTTTCCGAGGTGGAATTGCCAACCACACCAACGATGAGCGCCGCAACAATCGGGTCGGTTCCCGCATTCTGGCCGACATATTCGCCGGTGCGGAAGCCGTTCTCATAGGGGTTCGGCGTGATGGTGGTCAGGATACGCGCGCGGTCCGACGGAACGGTGCCGATGGCAAGCACCGGAATGCCCGCATCCACCGCCCGGTTGATACAGGAGGCGACCCCCAGCGTATCTGTCGGGTCGATGACGATCAGATCTTTGCCCTGGGTGATGAACGTGTCGATATGACCACATTGACGTTGCAGATCGCCGTCAGCCACCTGCACATCAAGCACGATATTGCCGGCTTCCGCGGTCTTTTGCGCGCCCTTGATCAGTTCGACGAAAAACGGCCCGCCCATGGTGATCTCGGTCCAACCGACCTGGATCTTGGCCGGGTCAGCCGGCGTTTTCGGCCAGGCTTTGTCGATATCGGTGCGGTCGGGCATATAGGGATCGACAAGGCCGGACAGCGCGGTGTCGGGCATCAGCTTGTAGATCTCGGGCTTGTCGGCTTCCTGAGCCGAGACAATTCCTGCGGGGATTGCGATGGCGCTTGCCAGCAAAACGGCCAGTCTGGTGTTCACGGATTTCATCTGGTTCCTCCCTGTGATGAATGTAACGTCCTGGTCCCGGCGCGACATCGCGCCCGGAGGTGGTTTCAGTTCTGAAAGAAGGCGCGTGCGCCTGGGAAAAAGGTCAGGCCCGGTCGCGGCCAAAGCGTTGCAGCATCACGGCGGCGACGATGATCAGGCCCTTGATGATCTGCTGCGGGTAGGACGGCACGCTCATCAGGTTCATGATATTGCCGATAAGACCGAGCACGAGGACGCCGATCACAGTATTGATCACCGTGCCCTTGCCACCCGAAAGCCGCGCGCCGCCGATCACGCAGGCCGCAATCGCATCCAGCTCAAAGCCCAGACCGGCCACTGGCGTTCCGACCCCGGTGCGCGAGGTGACGACGATCCCGGCCAGGGCTGCCAATGCGCCGCTGATCACGTAAACCGCGAAGATATAGCGACGATGCGGAATGCCGGCGAGGCGCACTGCCGTCTCGTTGCTGCCGGTCGCGATCACCATGCGGCCGAAAACCATGCGCTGCATCAGGAACCAGAAGCAGGCGATCACCAGGATCGACAGCACAACCGGCCAGGGCAGCCTGAGCCATGGCAGCCCGCCGCTGCCGAAGGCATCAAAAATTGCGGTTGCCTCCAGTTCATAAGGCAGGCGTACCGGCTGACCGTTCGACATCATATAGGTCATGCCACGTGCGATGGTCATCATGGCCAGCGTCACAACAAAGGGTGCCAGCTGGAACCATGCCACGAGAGCCCCGTTGAATGCCCCAAGCAGCCCGCCGAAGATCAGCATGGCAAGGACACCGGTGAGCACGGCGGCAAAGCCGTCAAAGGGCAGAAGTGGGATCATGATCGCAACGGCGAGACCGCCGGCCGCCGCGATTGCGCCGACCGAAAGATCGATGCCGCCGGTATTGATGACCAGCAGCATCCCGATGCTGATCAGCAAAAGCGGCGTCAGCTGACGCAGCAGGTTGAAAATATTACCCCGCGACATGAAGGCATCCGACAGGATCGCCGAAGCGATAATGAGAAGCACCAGCATGACAACAGAACTGTTGCGCACCAGAAAGCCGGTAACTTGTCCTGACCCGGACGAGGCTGCGGTTCGCGTCATTCTTTCACTCCCATCGCCAGCGCGATCAGCGCCTTTTCGTTCATTTCCTGCCCCGACAATTCACCTGTGATCGCACCAGAGCGCATCACGATGATGCGGTCGGCTATGCCAATCAGTTCCGGCAGGTCGGAGGAGACGACGATCACCGCAAGGCCGCGCTCGGCCACTTCATTGATGATCTGATAGATTTCCGATTTTGCCCCGACATCGACGCCGCGTGTCGGCTCATCGAGAATGAGCACCTCAAGATCCGTCGCCAGCCATTTTGCCAGCGCGACCTTTTGCTGGTTGCCACCTGACAAGGTCGAGACCTCCGGCATGCCAGAGGGCGTTTTGATCCGCAAAGCAGAGATCAGCCGGTCGACCTGATCACGCTCGGCGCCGGAATTGAGGATCCCTGCCATGCGGGCAGTTCCGTTGCGCCGCCGCAGCATGATGTTTGTCGCAATCGACAGATCGAGCAGAACACCCTGACCTTTGCGATCCTCGGGGACCATGCCGAAGCCGTTATCAACGCCTTTGCCCGGGCTGGTATTGTGGACGGGCGCACCCTTTAGCCGGATCTCGCCCGACACCGCGCGGTCTGCACCGAAAACCGCCCGCATCACCTCGGTCCGCCCCGCACCGATCAGGCCATAAAAGCCAAGAACCTCGCCGGCGCGCACCGAGAAGCTGACATCCCCGACCAGTTCGGCCAGCCTGAGATTGTCAACTTCCAGCACCGGGGCGCCGATGACGGCATGACGCGGCGGGAAAATATGGGTCAGTTCGCGCCCGACCATCATTGCGACCAGCTGGCCCTGGTCGATATCTGCAATATGCACGGTATCGACATAGGTCCCGTCCTTCATGATCGTTGCGCGATCGCAGATCTCGAAGATCTCTTCCAGCCGGTGCGAGATATATATAACGCAGACACCTTCCGCCCGAAGGCGGCGGATCAGGTCGAAAAGCTGACGGGTTTCGCGCTCGGTCAGCACCGCCGACGGCTCGTCAAATACGATCACCCGGGATTTGCGGCGCAGCGCTTTGCAGATCTCGACGATCTGTTGTTCTGCTACCGACAGATCCGAGACAGGGCGGCGCACATCCAGCTTTGCGAGTCCAAGGCTCGCGACCAGTTCGGATGCGCGGGAATACAAACTTTTCCAGTTGATGATACTGCGCCCGAATCCCGGATCGTCGATGAAGATGTTTTCGGCCACGCTCATATGCGGGCAAAGCGCAAATTCCTGATAGATCACTGCAATTCCGTGATCGCGCGCAGCGCGCGGGCTCGCAAGGGACAGGGATTCGCCATCAAGAACCACCTTGCCGCGATCGGGCTGGTGATCGCCGGACAGGACGCGCATGAGGGTGGATTTGCCTGCGCCATTCTCGCCCAGAAGCGCATGAACTTCGCCGCCATTTGCCGTGAAAGTCACATCCGACAGCGCGCGGATGCCCCCGAAATGCTTGCTGATCGATACCATCTGCAGGTTATTGGCCATGATCTCCTCCGCCCTGCGGCCATAGGTCTCCTGCCTTTGGCTGCGGCATCCACCTGATGCTTCATAAGTAGTAATATTACAAAAATAAATGTGTCAACTGTAAAAAGGTGAAAAATATCCAGCTATAAAGCTATTGACATGTAGCATTGCAACGTACTTAGTAGTGAGACTACATCGACACACGTGAGGGATGGCATGTCGCGCGCATTTGGTGGACCTGGGAAATATATCCAGGAAAGAGGCGCGATTGCGCGGCTGGGCGAATTCCTTTCTGCCTGGGGCGGGAAAAGCCTGATACTGATCGACCGGGCGGTGTTCGACCGGCTTTCGGCCGCGGTGGCGGGCATTCCGGATCTTCAGATCCTGGCATTCGGCGGCGAATGTTCCGCAGCCGAGATTGCCCGTATCGTCGCACAGATCCGTGAAACGGGCGCATCGACAGTGATCGGCGCAGGCGGCGGCAAGGCAATCGATACGGCAAAAATCGCGGCACTTGAGACCGGTGCCCGAATCGTAATTCTGCCGACTATTGCATCGACCGATGCTCCCTGTTCCGCCGTCGCGGTGCGCTATTCCGAGACAGGGGTGTTCGAGGAATCCCTGCGCCTGTCGCGCAATCCGGATCTTGTGCTGGTCGATACCGAAATTGTCGCGGCAGCGCCCGTTCGCTTCCTGATCGCAGGTATCGGTGACGCGCTCTCGACCTGGTTTGAGGCCCGCTCGAACATCGACTCCCGCACGAATAACTATGTGGCGGGCGGCTTCCCCCCGACCCAGGTCGGCATCGCTGTCGCGCGCCGCTGTCATGATATTCTGATGGAAGAGGCGCCGAAAGCAGTTGCCGCAGCGCGCGCAGGCCGGATCACTGCCGCGCTTGAGCAGATCATCGAAGCCAATATCCTGATGAGCGGGCTGGGCTTTGAAAACTGTGGCTGTTCGGCGGCGCATGGCATCCATGACGGGCTGACGGTGCTGCCCCAGACGCATGGTCTTCTCCATGGCGAGAAGGTGGCCTTCGGCACGCTGTGCCTTCTGATGCTGGAGAACCGCGCCACCGAAGAAATCACGGCGATGATCCGCTTTTGCCGCAGCCTTGGCCTGCCGGTGACGCTTGCGGATCTGGGGCTTGAAGAGGTCACCACCGAAGAAATCACCCGCGTTGCCGGCGCTGCGCTGGCGCCTGGCCAATGCACCTGGGCAACGCCGGTTGCGCTTTCCGTGGAATCGCTGCGCGATGCGATCTTCGCCCTGGATGCCTTTGCACGTGAGGTACTGTGATGCAGACCAAACTCACCTCTGAGACCGGCTTTCAGAACAGCCCGGTGCTGATCACCGGCGCTGCCGCAGGCATCGGCCTCGCGGTCGCGCAGATGTTTGCGGCACGTGGCGCCAGGCTCCTGCTGGTTGACCGGGATGAAAAAATTGCAGAAATCGCCGCCGGTCTTGGCGCCGGGCACCGCGCCTTGCAGCTGGATGTACGCGAGGATGACTGCGGCAGCCGGGCCGTTCAGGCGGCGCTGGAGGCTTTCGGGCGGCTTGATATCCTGATCAACAATGTCGGCATCGGCCCGCTGGCCCCGGCCGAGGATTATCCTCTTGATCTCTGGGATGCGACGCTGTCGATCAATCTGCGCGCGGCATTTCTGTTCGCCAAAGCCGCAGCGGCGCCGATGCTGGAACAGGGATATGGGCGCATCGTCAACATGTCCTCGCAGGCCGCAACAATCGGCATCGAGGGTCATGTCGCCTATTGCACCAGCAAGGCAGGCATTCTTGGCATGACCCGCTGCATGGCGCTGGAATGGGGCAAGCGCGGCATCACGGTGAATGCGCTCTCGCCCACCGTGACCGAAACCGAGCTTGGTCTGATGAGCTGGGGTGGACAGAAGGGTGTCGAAACCCGCGCCGCCATTCCGGTCGGACGTTTTGCGAAACCCGAAGAGGTCGCCGAAGCGGTCCTCTATCTCGCCAGCCCGCAGGCCGCGATGGTCAGCGGTGCCAATCTGGCGATCGACGGCGGCTACACGATCCGCTGAGAGACGACGAAGGAGCAAAATTTGGAATTCTATGATCCCGTGGCCTGTCTGATCGGGCCGCAGACAGGCACGCTTGGCAATCGTACAGGCCGTTATGAAAAGCGGCTTACCGATCTTGGCGGGCTTTATCGCGACGCGGCGGCCTTTGCCGGGGCGGTGGCACATGAGGGCGACCGGATTGTCTATACAGTCGAGGAGTTCCGCCCGACGGACGCCCCGGGCGATCTGATCTTCGGGATGACGCATATGGAACCCGGAATGATCGGCGACGAGTTTTTCATGACCCGCGGGCATATCCATCGCGCCGGAAATCGCCCCGAGATCTACCAGGGTATTTCGGGCGAGGGCCTGATGCTTCTGGAATCGCCCGAAGGCGAGATCCGCATCGTTGAAGTCTCGCCGCTGACCGTCTGCTATGTGCCGCCCTTCTGGATCCACCGCTCGGTCAATACCGGCGCCGGGCCGCTGGTCATGTTCTTCTGCTACCCGTCCGATTCCGGCCAGGATTACGAGATCATCGCCCGTGCAGGCGGTATGCGCAGCCGTATCCATGCCAGTGCGAACGGCGGCTGGGAACAACGCGAAAACGATCTCTACAGCCCGCGCAGCCCGGAAGCGGTTGCAGCGGTCATGGCAACGGCAATCTGAAAGGGCAGGGGATGCAAAGCGGGATTTTCGACCATATCGCGCGGCTTGGCGTCGTGCCGGTGATTGCCATAGAGCAAGCCGATCAGGCGCTGGCCCTTGCGGATGCCTTGCTGGAAGGCGGGCTGCCGGTTGCAGAAATCACGTTCCGCACCGGCGCGGCAGGGGATGTGATTGCCAGACTGTCCGAAGCACGGCCGGAACTGATCACCGGTGCGGGCACGATCCTGACTGCGGCCAATCTTGAGGCAGCCCATGCCGCCGGGGCGCGTTTCGGCCTTGCTCCGGGCTATGATCCGGCGATCACGACGGCAGCGGCGCGCACCGGGTTGCCCTTCGCCCCGGGCGTGATGACACCTTCGGAGCTGAGCCTTGCGCTTGGAGAAGGGCACTCCCTCTTCAAGTTCTTCCCTGCAGGCGCGGCGGGCGGACCCGCGATGCTTTCGGCGATCTCGGCGCCTTTTGCCCATCTCTCCCCCCGTTTCATTCCGACCGGCGGTGTCAGCCTTGCGACAATGGGGGACTGGCTGACGCTGCCAGCCGTCGCGGCCGTGGGCGGAACCTGGATCGCCACCCGCGAGGATATTTCCCGGGGCGATTTCGCCGCCATCACCCGCAAGGCCCGCGACGCCGTCACCATGGCCGCAAGACTGCGTGAGGAACCGAAATGAGCCGCTATGAGCCTGCAACCCGCCCGACCTTTTACTTCATCGGTGTCACCACCGGCGCCTCTTCCATCATGCGGGTCTTCCCGGCCTGGGCCGATCATCTCGGCCTGAAGGATGCCTGTATCAGGGGGATTGATTTCCCGCTCCATGCCGACCCCGCCGCATATCGTGAGGCGGTGGAATTCATCCGTGATGACCCGCTTTCGCTCGGCGCGCTGGTGACAACCCATAAGCTTGACCTTTTCGCGGCCTGCCGCGACCTCTTCGACGAGATCGACCCACATGCACAGCTGATGCATGAAGTGAGCTGTATCTCGAAACGGGCCGGGCGTCTGCGCTGCCATGCCAAGGACCCCATCTCATCCGGGCTTGCCCTCGATGGATTCCTGCCGCCGGATCATTTTGCGAAGACCGGGGCCGAGCTTCTGATGCTGGGCGCGGGTGGCTCGACCATCGCCATCACCTGGCATCTGATGCGCAAGGCACGGGGTGCGGATGTGCCGTCGCGGATCATTGTCTCGAACCGCTCGCAGCCCCGCCTTGACGAGATTGCAAAGGTGCATGCCGGGATCGAAACCGATGCGCAGCTCGACTATGAACTCGCGGCCCGGCCGGGACGCAATGATGAATTGCTGGCGGGGCTGAAGCCCGGCTCGGTTGTCGTCAATGCGACTGGTCTTGGCAAAGATGCGCCCGGATCGCCGCTGACCGATGCGGCGCTTTTCCCCGAGAAAGCCATTGCCTGGGATCTGAATTATCGCGGCGACCTGGTCTTCTTGCAGCAGGCCGAACGCGCCCGCGCGGCAAAGGCGCTGCAGATCGAGGATGGCTGGACCTATTTCCTGCATGGCTGGACCCAGGTGATTGCCGAGGTCTTCGATATCGACATCCCGGTTTCCGGCCCGGTCTTTAACGAGATTTCCCGCATTGCCGATGCGGCGGGACGCCAGAAGCCGAAACTCTGAGGCAGGACCATGACCCGCATTCTGATCACGCCCCGTTCCCTGACCGCCCTGCGCCCGGCAGAGCTGACACCGCTGACAGAGGCGGGCTATGATCTCGTCTGGGCAAAGGCCGGTGAGACACCGACGCCCGAGGATCTGAATAGCCTGCTGCCAGGTTGCGTCGGCTGGCTTGCCGGGGTCGAGCCGGTCCCGGCCGAGGTAATCCGGGCCGCATCGGCGCTGCGGGCAATTTCCAGAAACGGTGTCGGCACCGACAATCTTCCCCTGGCAGAATGCGAGGCGCGGGGGGTACAGGTGCTGCGTGCCGAGGGCGCGAATGCCATTGGTGTGGCGGAACTGGCTGTCAGTCTGATGCTGTCCCTGTCGCGCCATATCCCTGAAACCGATCAGAGCGTGAAATCCGGCGGCTGGCTGCGCAAACGCGGGGCCGAGATCTCGGGGCGCACGGTCGGGATCGTCGGAATGGGCGCGATCGGGGCGCATGTCGCCCGTGTGGTGGTGGCGATGGGGGCAAAAGTGCTGGCCTTTGATCCTTTCCCGCGCGATCCCGGCCTGCATCCGGCGCTGTTTTCCTTTGTGTCCTTTGAAGAGCTGCTGCGCTCGGCCGATCTGATCAGCCTCCATGCGCCGGCCCGTGCTGATGGGGTGCCTTTGCTTGGCGCAGAAGAACTTGCCCTTTTGCCGCCAGGTGCGCTTGTGGTGAACACGGCACGGGCGAGCCTGGTCGATGAACAGGCGATGAAAGCGGCGCTGGCGAGCGGCGCCCTCGGCGGTTACGGCACCGATGTCTTTGCCGAGGAACCACCGCGCGATCTGACCCTTGCCGGTGATCCCAATGTCATTGCGACCAGCCATATCGGCGCTTTGACTGCAGAAAGCGTCAGCCGTGCGACGTCGATTGCGGTCCGGAACCTGATCCGCGCCCTTGGACCCGCAGCAGGGGCGCCGGCATGACCCCCGGGCGCGTTCTGACCGCGAGACCCTTCCCGGGAGATCTCGCACCGGCGCTGCGCGCAGCCCGGCTGCGTGGCGCACAGGCCGGGGATACTGAGATTTTCTGGCTTGGCCAGGCAGGGTTTGCGATCTTTGCCGCAGGCCGGTTTGGTCTGATCGATCCCTACCTCTCTGACAGCCTGGCGGAAAAATATCGCGGCACGGCCCGCCCGCATGAGCGGATGATGCCGGTGCCGGTTGCAGTCAGGGATCTGCCGGAGCCGGATTTCGTCCTGCTGACCCACCGCCACGGCGATCATATGGATCCGGGCACGCTGCCGCATATTGCGCGGGCATTTCCGGCAGCGCGCTTTATCTTTCCCGAGGCGGAGCGGGCTGAGGCTGCGCTTCGCAGCGGGCTCGACACGGCCAATCCGCGCCTTACCGGCACTGATGCGGGGGCGCGGATTGCACTTTCGCCGGGTCTTTCGCTTCGGGTTTTTGCTGCGGCGCATGAGACCCGTGAAACCGATATGGCAGGGCGGCACCGGTTTCTTGGCTATGGCCTCGAGACGCCGGATCTGCGGCTCTGGCATTCGGGGGATTGTGTGCCTTTTGAGGGGCTTGTCTCTGATGTCACCGGTTTCGCCCCTGACATCGCACTTTTGCCGGTGAACGGGCGCGACCCCGTGCTGACAGCCTCGGGCGTTCCGGGAAACTTCTCGCTGGAAGAAGCGACGGAGATTGCCTGCGCTGTAGGGGCGGGGACATTGCTGGCGCATCATTACGGCATGTTCGCCTTCAATACCTGTGCGCCCGGGCAGATCGACGCCATGGCTGCGCAACGGACCGATCTTGCGATATTACGCGCCATGACCGGCGTGGCTTATTGTGTCGGGTGAGCTATTTTGAGCAGGAGAGCGGTAATGGAACCACGGGCGACAGAACAGGCGCGGAGCAATCCCGGCGTCGATATCCTTACCGCGATCCGTCAGGCGCTGCCGGATCTGCGCCGCTCTGATCGCAAAGTGGCCGATCTTGTGCTGGAAGATCCGTCGCGTTTCCTTTCGGCCACTGTGGCAGAGACAGCAGAACTGGCCCAGGTCAGCCAGCCCACCGTCATCCGGTTCTGCACTGCCGTAGGCTGCGAGGGGTTCAACGATTTCAAGCTGCGGCTGGCCCATAGTCTTGCGCTCGGGACGCCGGCGACCCATTCGGCGATTGCCGCCTTCGACTCTGTCCAGGTCATTTCGGGCAAGATCTTTGATTACACGATTACCAGCCTCGACTGGGCCCGCCGCCAGCTAGACACCGTGCGGATGGAGGCGGCGGTATCCCTGCTGGCAGATGCCGCGCGGCTGGAATTCTTCGGCTTCGGCGCCTCTGCCATCGTGGCGCTGGACGCACAGCAGAAGTTTCCGCTGTTCGGCATTCCCTGCGGTGCCGAGCGCGACCTGCACCAGATGACCATGCAGGCGGGCATGATGCGCCCGGGTGATGTGGCGGTGGTGATCTCGAATACCGCAATGACGAAATCTCTGATCGAGGTGGCACAGCTTGCGCGCAGGAATGGTGCAAAGGTGCTGGGCCTTCTGGGGGCCGAGGGGCCGCTCGCGCAATATTGCGATGTGGTGCTGGTGGTCGAGACACTCGACAATACCGATGCCTATACACCGACCATTTCGCGCCTCGCGGCCCTGGTCACAATCGACATTCTTTCGACCGCGGTGGCTTTGCGCCGCGATGCCGAGCAGGCGAGCCGGTTTAAAGAAATGAAACAGCATCTCACCCGCTTCCGCGCGCGCGGCGAGGGCTGAGACGCAGACTGAGACCGGGGCATTCCCCCCGATAATTCCAGTGAGGAGAAGACGATGGCCGAGGCCTCCGCCCTAAACATCCTGTCGCCGCGGGATCTTGCGCAGATGATCGATATCAGCGCGGTCCAGGCCTTCCATACCGAGGCCGATCTGCGCCAGGTTGCCGATGTCGCAACATCCGAGGGCTTCATCGCCGTCCATGCGCTGCCGCATTTCACCGCATTGCTGTCGACATTGCTTCCGCGCGGTTGCGGGGTACTGGTGGGCGGCCCAATTGGCTTTCCCTCGGGCGGCAACCGTACAGAAACCAAGCTTGTCGAGGCGCGCGGGCTGGTGGCGGATGGCGCCACCGAGGTCGATATGATGATGAATATCGGGCGGCTGAAGTCCGGCGATGACGCCTATGTGGCGACAGAGCTTGCCGCTGTGATCGAGGCCGTGGCCCCGGTGCCGGTCAAGGTGATCATCGAGGTCTCGCGACTAAGCGATGACGAGATCCGCCGCGCGGCGAAGCTGGTGGCGGCGTCCGGGGCAGCCTTTGTGAAAACCGGCACCGGATGGACCGGGCTCCCCACCACCTTGCACCATATTCGGCTGATCCGGGAGGCCGCCGGCGCGGAAATCGGCATCAAGGCCTCGGGCGGGATCCGCGACCTGGAGACCGTTGCTGCAATGATCGAAGCCGGAGTCACGCGGTTTGGCATCAATACGGATGTGGCCAGAGACCTCATCGCCGCCTGCCGCTCCCTGCCGGATGGCGGGCTGCGGGTCGCAGGCTGAGCCGGACCAGACAGACGCGGGAGAGAAATGATGCAGGATCTGGTTCTGGCATGCGACCTCGGCACCGGGGGGCTCAAAGGCGCCGTTGTCGCGCCCGATGGCAGGGTGCTTGCCGAAGTGGTCGAGAATTACCCGACATTCTATCCCGTGCCATCATTGCATGAGCAACGGCCGGCAGACTGGTGGCAGGCGCTGATCCGAACCACCGCCGCATTGATGGCGAAAGGGGGGGCGGCCAGGTTTACCGCTGCAGATATCGGGGCGATCAGTCTCTCGGGCCACAGCCTTGGCTGTATTCCGGTCGATGCAGAGGGGCAGTTGCTGCAGGATGCGGTCCCGATCTGGTCAGACGGGCGGGCGCAGCAGGATGCGGCGGCGTTTTTTGACCGTTTCGACGAAGAAAGCTGGTATCTGCGCACGGGAAATGGCTTCCCGGCCCCGCTTTATCCGCTGTTCAAGATCCTCTGGCTGCGCCGGAACGCCCCGGAGATCTTCGCCCGTACCGACCGCATTCTCGGCACCAAGGATTATCTCAATTTCCTGATGACGGGGCGGATGGCGACAGATCCGTCTTATGCCTCCGGTTCGGGGGCATTTGATCTGCTGGCCGGACAATATGATCCCGAGATCCTTGCCGCAGCGGGGCTTCGCGCGGATATCCTGCCGGAAATCGTGCCATCGGCCTCGGTGATCGGCGAGCTGACAAGGACGGCCGCGCAGACGCTCGGGCTTGAACCCGGGACGGCCGTCATTGCCGGCGGGGTTGACAATTCCTGCATGGCGCTTGGTGCGCAGACCTTTGAGGACGGCGATCTCTTTTCCTCGATGGGCTCGTCCAGCTGGCTGACGATATCCGCCGCACGCCCGGTGCTGGACCCGAAAGTCCGCTCATATGCTTTCGCCCATCTCGTGCCGGGGCAGTTCATCTCGGCCACGTCCATCTTCTCTTCGGGGACCACGATGGACTGGACCCGCAGGATCCTTGGCGCGGATGATGCAGGAATGAGCCATGCTGCGATGGAAACGCTGGCGGCTGCCTCCCCGCCCGGGGCGCGCGGTCTGCTGATGGTGCCGACGCTGGGCGGCGGCACATCGCTGGAGGGCGGCGCCGAAGTGCGGGGTGGCTGGATCGGCCTTTCGCTGCAGCATGACCGTGGCGATCTGTTGCGTGCCGCGTTCGAGGGTGTCGCCTATGGTCTTCGCGTGGCGCTGGACGAACTGCGCCGTATGACCCCCATCGGCCCGTCACTGGTAGCGGTTGGCGGTGGCGCCCGCAGCGCCTTCTGGCGGCAGATCTTTGCGGATATTCTTGAGATCGATGTGGTCAAGACCGCTGTAGATCAGGAGGCGGCAACGCTGGGTGCAGCTGCCATCGCCTTCCATGCGCTGAAGATCTGGCCTGATTTCTCGCCCATCCGCGCGATCCATGCCGAAGCGTCGCGACATGGCCCGCGCCCTGCACATCGCCCGGTCTATGAGGCCGGGCTGGCGGCCTATCGCCTGGCCGCCGCGCAGCAATATGACCTCTCGCTGACGCTGGCGCGCTATCGCCAGGGCTGCGCCTGATCTGAAATTCCCGTAGGAGACCCGCTGAGATGACCACCCCGCTTGCATCCTTTGCCCCCGATCTTTTTGCCGGCCAGACGGTCTGCGTTTCCGGCGGCACCAGTGGCATTGGCCTCGCCATCGCTGAGGCCTTTGCCCGCCTCGGCGCCGAGGTCGTCGCTATGGGCAGTTCTGCGGCCAAGATCGGGCGGCTGAATGCCACGCCGCCCGTCGCAGGGATGCGCTTCGCCCGCCTCGATGTGACGGACCGCAAAGCGGTGGAGAGCGCTTTCGACGGGTTCAGCCGTCTCGATATTCTGGTCAATGCCGCCGGGATTGCGCGGCCCGACAAGGAATATGAAACCGACACCTTCCTCGAAGTCATGGAAGTAAACCTCAACAGTGTCATGGGGCTGAGCATGGCGGCACGCCCCCTGCTGGCACGCCAGGGCGGCTCGATCATTAACACGGCCTCGATGCTCAGCTATCTGACCGATACGGCGGTGCCGGCCTATGGTGCGAGCAAGGCGGGCGTTCTGGGGCTGACCCGCCATCTCGCCCATGCTTTTGCCGCCGAGGGAATCCGTGTGAACGCGGTCACGCCGGGATATATCGCGACCGATATGACAACCGGCCTGCAAGAGGATGCCGGTCTGACCGGGCGCATTCTGCACCGTTGCGCCATCAAACGCTGGGGCAGGGCTGAAGATATCATCGGGGCCGCTTTGTTTCTCGCTGCTCCGGCGGCGGCCTATGTCACCGGCACCGAGATCGCGGTTGATGGCGGTTTCGTGAGCGGCGGGTTCTGACAGCCGGGCGGGCTTTGCGGGGGAGAGGGTGATGGCGGATGAAATGATTGCCTGGACATGGCAGAGCCAGGGTCAGCCCATGGGGCTGAAGCAGGAAAGCCGTGCACTGCCCGTTCCCGGGCCCGGCGAGGTTTTGCTGCAAAACCGGTCGATCGGGCTGAACCCGGTCGACTGGAAGATGATCGAATGGGGGCATCCGCTCTGGCGCCCGGGACATATTCCGGGGGTCGATGGCTGTGGCATCCTGCTTGCCGCCGGGGCAGGGGTGAGGCTGCCGACAGGCATGCGTTACGCTTATCATCAGGCCCTGGGGCGGGATGGCAGCTTTGCCAGCCATATAGTGATCCGCGCGGATGCCCTTATGGCAGTCCCGCCGGGCGTGGATGACGCGATGGCCGCCGCATTGCCCTGTCCGGGTCTGACAGCCTGGCAGGCCCTGGAAAAACTGCCCGGCACCGGAGCGCGCGATGTGCTGGTCTGTGGTGGTGGCGGCGCGGTCGGGCTGATCCTTTGTCAGCTTGCCCTGATGGCAGGCTGGCGTGTCTGGGCAACTGCCTCGGCCTCGCATCATCCGGCATTGCTGTCGCTCGGGGTCAGCGGGGTTTTCGACTATCATGATCCGGACTGGCAGCAGCAGCTGACGACCGCCCTCGGCCCGCGCCGTCTTTACGCGGCTTTCGATACGGTCAGTGGTGCTCATGCCCGCATACTGGCACCGCTGATCGGCTATAACGGCCACCTGATCTGCATCCAGGACAGGCAGGAAAGCGCGCCTATGCCTGCGTTTTCTACCGCTTTGTCCCTGCACGAAGTGGCGCTGAACAGCATCCACCTGCATGGATGCCGCGAGGATCTGCGGCTGTTGCGGCAGGCCGGAGCCCGGCTTTTCAGCATGGTTGAGCAGGGTTGCCTGGAGCTGTCTCCGATAAGCGTATCCGGATTTTCCACACTGCCGAACGTGCTTGCAGAGGTTCGGCAGGGCATCCTGCCCGGCAAGCAGGTGGTTTTGCTCTGAGGGCGTGTCACAGCACGAACCTGTGTCGCGGTGCAACAGTTACCCTGCTTTGCGTCTCTGCGGCTGTGCTGGGGCCGTCGTGAAGCCCAGGCTGCCGTTGCTGCCATCGGAGCGCAGGGTCTTTGGCGGACCGTTCGTTCTGCCGGTGAGTGGCGGCGTGCTCTTCCCGCTGACGGCATCGCATTGGCAGGGATGAACCCGCCGGATCTCAGGGCCGGCGGCCGGTCGAGCGCTGCGGCGGCCTGAGGTCGTGGCTCTCACGCAAGCCGCATAACGCATCCCCATATTGCCTCAACTATGGGCAGACGGGTTGTGACGGACTGCAGGCCGACCGCTGTTTTAATGCGGTTGGCCGGTCCCGGAATAGGGTGCGAAGCGGGCCTCGGTTGTGCTGGCGCCGAGCGCACGGCCGACCATTGGAAACGCCCTTTGCGGGCAGGCAGAGCGCTCGCAGACTTTGCAGCCCGGACCGATCTTTGCGGCCATGTCCGGGTTTTTCAGATCTAATCCATTAGCATAGACCAGACGTTCCGCGTGGGTCAGGTCGCAGCCAAGGGCCACTGCGAAGGTTTTGGCCGGTGCGCCGAAACCGCCCTGGCCGCTTTGCACCTGCCTTGCGATCCACAAATAGCTTCGCCCGTCGGGCATCTGCGCCACCTGCCGGATGATCTCGCCCGGGCGGGCAAAGGCTTCGTAAATGTTCCAGAGCGGACATGACCCGCCGATGCGGGAGAAGTGGAAATCGGTCGCAGACTGACGTTTCGAGATGTTTCCGGCGCGGTCGACGCGGATGAAGAAGAAGGGGACCCCCCGCGCGTCCGGCCGCTGCAGGGTGGAGAGGCGATGGCAGGTCGTTTCGAACCCAACGCCGAAACGGCGCGCGATCAGATCGATGTCGTAGCGGGTCGCCTCAGCAGTGGCGAGGAAGGCGCGATAGGGCAGGATCAGGGCCCCGGCAAAATAGTTGGCCAGCCCTATTTGCAGCAGGCTGCGCGCCTCTGGCCCGAGTTTCGGGTCATCGGACAGCCGGGCGATAGCCTCGCCTTGCTCCAGAAAAGCGAGCTGCGTTGCGATCTGAAAAGCAACCTGGCCCGGGTCAAGATGGGCGGCAAGCGACAGGATGCGCCCGGCCGGATCATAGTGGCGCAGCGCATCGCCCGCGCTTTGCGCGATACGGATCCCGTGCCGCCCGGCGAGCCTGTCGGTCAGACCGGCTGCCATCCGGCCTGCCGGCAGAGTATCACCGATGGCCTCGGCCGCCATGTCCAGTTCTGCCACGTGGTTGCGCCGCTCATAGAACCAGTCGCGGACCGCCTCGAAGGCGGCGGGAGAATGGGCCGGCCCCCCGGTGATCTGGCCCGCAAAGAGATCGGCGCGTTCGGTGGTTTCGCGCAGCCGGGCCTGCATGGCGACAATTGAGCGCGCGACCTCGGGCATATTGGCGGCCAGCTCGCGCAGTTCGGCCAGCGCGATGCCCGCGCCCTGATCGGCCAGTGCCGCCCGCAGATCGGTGATCAGCCGCGCCGCGCCCTCATCCGAGAAGAGCTGCACATCCAGTCCAAAGACCGCGTTCAGCTTCAAAAGGACCGGCACGGTCAGCGGCCGCGCATTCTGCTCGATCTGGTTCAGATAGCTCGGGCTGATCTCCAGCGCGCGGGCAAGGGCGGCCTGGGTCAGGCCGCGTTCTTCGCGCAGGCGCCGCAAGCGGACGCCGAGATAGGTCTTGCTCATCTTCGCAACCTTCGCAATTCGCAGACTATTTATTCGCAGATCGTCGCATTTTCAGTAGTTTATCTGCTGTTGCCGCCCGTGTGAAGGTACCCTTGCCAATCTTGTAAAGGCCTTGCCATGTCTGCCGAATCCGAGACCCGAATGATCGAGATGATCTTTCCCGAACAGGCGAACCATTACGGGACGCTGTTCGGCGGCAATGCGCTGGCACTCCTGGCAAAGGCGGCTTTCATCGCGGCCACACGCCACGCCGGCACTGCTGTGGTCATGGCGCGGTCCGAACGGGTGAATTTCACGACACCGATCACTGTGGGCGAGATGCTGGAACTGGTCGCCCGTGTCAGCCGCACCGGACGGTCCTCGATGACGGTCGAGGTGCAGGGCACCGCCCGCAGCATCGGCGGCGCGCGAGAGCGGATCGCGCTTTCAGGTGCATTTGAGATGGTTGCCGTCGATGAGGGCGGTCGCCCCCGGCCGGTCGGCCCGGAAGTTTCATGAAAAGGGAAGAGACATGATCACCCACGACCTGCGGACCTGGAAATCCGCCGAACATCTGCCGCGTGAAGATCAGCTGGCCTGGAAAATCGCCGAAGTCGCCGCCGATCCGGTTGCGGTGCTGCCCCAGGTCACCGAGATGATCATCAACCGGATCATCGACAATGCCGCCGTGGCGGCAGCCTCGGTCGCGCGCCGTCCGGTGGCCTCGGCCCGGGCACAGGCGCTCTGCCATCCGATGAAACCGGGAGCCACGGTCTTCGGTCTCACGAATGATCGCGTCAGCCCGGAATGGGCCGCCTGGGTCAATGGTACGGCGGTGCGGGAGCTGGATTTCCACGACACTTTCCTTGCCGCCGATTACTCGCATCCGGGCGATAATATCCCGCCGATCCTGGCCGTGGCCCAGCATACCGGAAAGTCCGGCGCGGAACTGATCCGGGGCCTGGCCACCGGCTATGAGATCCAGGTGAACCTCGTGCGCGGCATCTGCCTGCATGAGCACAAGATCGACCATATCGCTCATCTCGGGCCGTCAGCCGCCGCCGGGATCGGCACGCTTTTGAATCTGCCCACCGAGACGATCTATCAGGCCGTGCAGCAGGCGCTGCATGTCACCACCACCACCCGCCAGTCGCGCAAGGGCGAAATCTCCAGCTGGAAGGCCTTTGCCCCCAGCTTTGCCGGCAAGATGGCGATCGAAGCCGTTGATCGCGTGATGCGCGGCGAGGGCGCGCCGAGCCCGGCATGGGAAGGCGAGGACGGCTTTATCGCCTATCTGCTGTCCGGCCCGAACGCCCGCTATCAGGTGCCGTTGCCGGGTAAGGGAGAGGCCAAACGTGCGATCCTCGACACCTATACCAAGGAGCATTCAGCGGAGTATCAGAGCCAGGCGCTGATCGACCTTGCCCGTCGCATGCGGCCGCAGATCGGCGATCTGAGCCAGATCGACAGCATCGTGATCCATACCAGCCATCACACGCATTACGTGATCGGCACCGGCGCGAATGACCCGCAGAAGATGGACCCGAAGGCCAGCCGCGAGACGCTGGACCATTCGATCATGTATATCTTCGCGGTCGCGCTCGAAGACGGCGGCTGGCACCACGAGAAGTCCTACGCGCCGCAGCGCGCGAACCTGCCCGGGACCGTGGCTCTGTGGCACAAGATCTCGACCACCGAAGACCCGGAATGGACCCGCCGCTACCACGCGCAGGACCCGAAGACGAAAGCCTTCGGCGGCCGCGTCGAGGTGAAACTGAAAGACGGTCGCGTGATCACCGATGAGCTGGCGCTGGCCGATGCCCATCCCGATGGGGCGCGTCCCTTTATCCGAGAGAATTACGTCAAAAAATTCCTGACCCTCTCGGACGGCATCATCGCCACCGCGGAGCAAACCCGCTTCCTGCAAGCGGTCGAGGCGCTGGAAAGCCTGAAAGCGGGCGAGCTCGCAGCGCTGAACTTCACCGTCGGTGCGGATCGCCTTGGCCCACCCCGCCCGAGCGGCGTCTTCGACTGGAAATGAGGAGGGAACGATGAGCGGCACTGTTCTGAAACCCAAGAAATCCGTCGCGCTTTCGGGCGTGGTGGCCGGGAATACCGCGCTGTGTTCGGTCGGCCAGTCAGGCAATGACCTGCATTATCGGGGCTATGACATCCTCGATCTGGCCGAGGCCTGCACCTTTGAGGAGGTCGCTCATCTTCTGGTGCATGGCACATTGCCGACCGCGCCCGAATTGCGGGCCTATAAAGCGAAACTGAAGGCCCTCAGGGGCCTTCCGAAAGCCGTGCGCGAGACATTGGAGGCGATCCCGGCCGCCGCCCATCCGATGGATGTGCTGCGCTCGGGCGTCTCGGCGCTTGGCTGCGTGCTCCCTGAGGCGCATGACCACAATACCCCCGGCGCGCGGGATATCATCGACCGGCTGATGGCGGCACAGGGTTCGATGCTGCTTTACTGGCACCACTTTGCCCAGAATGGCCGTCGTATCGAAGTCGAGACCGAAGACGACACCATCGCCGGGCATTTTCTGCATCTGTTGCACGGTATTGCGCCCAGCGAAGTCGAGATACGCGCGCTGCAGACCACGCTGAACCTCTATGCCGAGCACGAGTTCAATGCCTCGACCTTTACCGCCCGTACCATCGCGGGCACCGGTTCGGATGTCTATTCTGCAATTGCCGGCGCCATCGGTGCTTTGCGGGGGCCGAAGCATGGCGGCGCCAACGAAGTCGCCTTTGAAATTCAGAAGCGCTACAACACCCCCGATGAGGCCGAGGCCGACATCCGCGCAAGGATGGAGCGCAAAGAGGTCATCATCGGCTTTGGCCACCCGGTCTATACCATCGCCGATCCGCGCAATGTGGTGATCAGGCGGGTGGCGAAACAGCTCTCGGACGCGGCGGGCAGCCCCAAAATGTTCGACATCGCCGAGCGGATCGAGACGGTGATGATGGACGAGAAGCGGATGTTCCCGAACCTCGACTGGTACTCCGCCGTTTCCTACCATCTCCTCAGCGTGCCGACCACGATGTTCACGCCGATCTTTGTGATCTCGCGCACCTCCGGCTGGGGTGCGCATGTGGTCGAACAGCGGCAGGACAACAAGATCATCCGCCCCTCGGCCCATTACATTGGCCCCGACGACCGCGCCTTTACCCCTATCGAGAAACGCGGGCTTCTCGCCCCGCCTTCGGAGGCCTGAGCTATGCCCTATCTTGTCGCCGACGATCTGCCGTTTGCCCCGGCAGGGCAGCGCTTCCGCGCGGCCTTGTCGCGCCCTGGCATCCTGCGCCTGCCCGGCGCGCATAACGGCCAGGCCGCGCTGCAGGCCAGGGCGGCCGGGTTTGAAGCGCTTTACCTGTCGGGTGCCGCGATGACCGCCAGCATGGGCCTGCCGGATCTCGGCATCATCACCGTCGATGAGGTGGCCTTTTTCATCCGCCAGATCGCGCGGGCCTCGGGGCTGCCGCTGCTGGTCGATGGCGATACCGGCTATGGCGAAGCGCTGAACGTCATGCACATGGTCCGAACATTCGAAGAGGCCGGGGCCGGGGCGGTGCATCTGGAAGACCAGCTCTTGCCCAAGAAATGCGGCCATCTGAACGACAAGAAGCTGGCGGGTGCCCGGGACATGGCGGCTAAGGTTGCCGCCGCCGCCCGCTCGCGCCGTGATCTGGTGATCATCGCGCGCACCGATGCCGCAGCCTCGGAAGGGATCGAAGGAACTGTGGCCCGCGCGAAGCTCTATGTTGAAGCCGGAGCTGACGCGATCTTCCCCGAGGCACTCACCAGTGTTGAGATGTTCAAAGAGGTCCGTGCTGCACTGCCCGGCGTCAAACTGCTGGCAAACATGACCGAGTTCGGCCGCACCCCCGCGCTGACCGCACAGGAGTTTCAGGATCTCGGCTATGATATGGTGATCTGGCCGGTCTCTTCGCTGCGGGTTGCGAACAAGGCGCAGGCGAAACTTTACGCCGCGCTCGCCCGCGATGGTGCCACCACGGCGTTGATCCCCGAGATGCAGACCCGGACCGAATTATACGAAACCATCGGTCTCAACGCGTTTGAAGCGCTGGATGCGAGCATCGCGCGTTCGGTCGTACCCTGATCTCATTCGCAGCCCCGCTCGCGGTCGAGTGCGATCAGCGCCGAGGTGGTGGTGTAATCCCTGTCGATCTCCGGATGGCCGGAGACGAGGCCCCAGAGCACAACGGTCCGGGGGCCGAACATGAGCGGGCAACACAGGTCGATGACGGGCGCCGCAGCCAGGTCCGCCGGCGACGGACCCATCTCGGCGGCGGCGATGGCAAGGAGAAGCCCGTCGAAGGACAGGCGGAGTTCCGGGGAGAGTTTCATCATATAATCCTCTGAACGGTTCAGTGCAGGAGCGGTGCGTTTTCCAGGTCGGCGGCGCGCTGCAGCATGCGGGCCGCGATCCTGAGACTGGGGCGATGATCCCGTAGAGAAGGGTGCGTCAGCACCTCCGCCATGGCCTCAATCGCCGTCTCGGACAGGTCCCGCCTCCCGCCGTCACGGCGCACAAAGGCGGCGAGCTCATGCGCGCTGAGATGACGCAAATGGACCGGTGGGCATCGGCTCAGAAGGGGCTCCGGGAGCAGGGCGGCGGTGTTGGAGGTCAGGATCCAGCCGACCCAGCTCATGTCGAACGGCACCTGATAATAGGGACAGATCCAGCGCCGTGCGGTCAGCGGCTCCATAAGGGGAAGCATGGCCTCCGGCAGCCCGTAGGCCTGACCCCGTGTCGAGGTTGCGGTCCCGGCCTTCTCGATCTCGTCGACCACGACAATGGGGTTCGCGATCCTCGCCCTCATGACACACCTGACCAGCCGACCCGGCTCTGCGCCGCCCCAGCCGCGCTGCGATCCAACCAGGCCGAAGCTGGCATTCTCATTGCCCGCATCCATGACCATGACAGGGGCGGCGATCAGCTCGCCGAGCTTTCGGGCCCAATGGCTCTTGCCGATCCCTGGCGGGCCGTCTAGCAGCATGGGCGGCAGGCGGAAGCCCATCCAGCCCTCACGGACGGAGCTGCGCATGACCCGCCAGACCCGTTCGTTGGCCGGGCCCATCCAGGGCATGTCCGTGTGCAGTTCCGATGCGATCTCATCCGCGCGGTGTTCGCTGGGGATGGAGATCAGATTGACTCCCTCGGCCAACGGCAGCAGCGCGCGGCGATCATCGTTCTTCAGGTGGCCATCTTCCCGGCTCTGGTTGCGCGCGTTCACAAGGCGCAGGGCGCGGCGACCGACCTTCTCGGTCTCGTCGAAGGTCAGATCGCCCACCAGAGACTTGAGGATAACCGGGTGCAAAGGCTTTCCGGCCAGCTCCGGATCCTTGGCGGCCCGGAGCGTCGCGAGATGCGTCAAGAAGCGTTGGCGGAGGACGTCGGCTGTCTGATCCGGATCGAACAGTCTGACGCCGAGCATGGGTATCCTGGTCATGGCTTTGGCAACCTCGCGGCATGAGGGGACCGGTGCGAAAAGCGGACGCTTTCCGGATGGTCTCGGATGGATGTCATGGGGTCCGACTTGGCGATGAGGTCGCGGCGGCCGGTTTCTGTGCATCCAGTGTTGCCGTAATGTTCTCGATTGAGTCAAGCCGACGGGCTGGCAAGCTGGCCACACACGCCGAACTCGAAGGCGCTAGAAAGCGCCAAGAGGGTGATCAGTGTAAGATATTGATATTATTAGTATACGTTGGAGGCGCTCGGAAAGTGGAAGTTATATGTCCACAAAGTGGTCGCCAAAACGCCGAAAGTGGCGTCTTTTTGGCCGTCATAACAACAATTGTAAGATCTAGCAATTGAGTGCCATCAATCCAAAAATTATCATTTAGATTCAATGAGGCTATAGCCGCCTCGCCACCCCCCTCTGCCATTCTGTCTGGCCATTAGCTGCCATCGAAATTTGCCCATTGAGGCAATAAAAAAGCCGCCCCAAAGGGCGGCTGAAGAGCAGTGAAAGCTGGAAGGGCTACAGGTCTGCCATCCGATAGACGCGATTCTCAGAGGTCGCGTTGCAGGGGATCGGTTCGACCCCGCGGGCACTCAGGTTCTGGGCAATTTCGTCGGTCGTTGCACCGGCCTCTCTGGCCAGGCGCCCGATGGAGATATGGCTTTTCCGGAAGCGATCAAAATCCGCTTTGGAGACCAGGTGCCGATACCGCAATTTACCGCTGAGCGGAGTCAGACGCCGGATGATCGGCATGCCATTCCGGTCGGCGATGCGCATGAGATTTTCGACCGTCACGATATTCACTTCCAGTTCGATTCCGGCCTGCTCCTTGGTCAGGTAGGTGGCCAAGGGAGCGTCCTGAAGAAGGCAAAGAATCTGGTGCTCGTCGACAAGCAAACCGTCGAAATCGGTGCGGTCCAGATGCTGAAAAACCTCGACCTTTCCGGAAAGTGCGAGCCGGATAATGCGATCCACCTGCCAGTGGAGATGTTTTGCCGCGGAGCTGAAACTGCTGAAGCCCGCGTGCGGCTTTACCGCGATACGTGTGGCGGTGTCGGTCAGTGCATTCATTAAACCATTCACCGATGCCAGGGTGACGCGATGCATCAGTGCGGTATGCCTATTGCCGTAAACGTCTAGGTTGTCGCCAAGGTGCTCAACGAGGCCCGCCGCGACGATTGCGCGAACGGTCGTCTCATCGCAACCGATATGCGCGGAGATTGCCTTGGCCGGAATGGTTTCCATCATCGCCTTTGCTGCCGCTTCCCCCTTGCTGCTGTCGCAAGAGATGCCGGTCCAGTCGGGATGGCCACTGTCTCGTCCCGCGTCGAAATGGGAGAACAGGTTTCTGAGTGTGGCCTGCGTAGCGCCGGTCGCCGCAGAGAGGGATTTGAGGCTGTGCCGCCGGCGGACCTGAACCACCTTTCCCAGCAGATCGGTGCCGGGTGCGACCGGGAGGGTGTCAAGGATGAAACGCCGGAGGAGTGGCCGGAATGGCCCGAAGTCCGGATCCCGCTTTACCCGAAAATATACTGGTCCGAGCACGCTGAGCGGCGTTTCCCTGCGTTGCGTTTTGGGAGCATTGCGCAAGATACCCTCGAGCACGGGGATGATTGTAGACTCCCCACCCCGCATCGCCTGAAAGCCCCGCTCGCGTGCATCCTCGATCAGGTCATCGCTCTGGATATTGGAATCGTGATCATGGTCCTGACATTCGGAAAGGCCCAGGACCTCGGCAGTTTTGACCACCTGATCCAGCCGAAGCGCGTCGGCCCAGCACGCCTCTGCCTTCCCGCCAATCCGGTCTTCCAGATAGTCCTGCATCATCGAGACCGGCGCCACCTTGGCCGCCTGGGCCGCATCTGCAAGGCGGTCCGGGGAGGGATAGGCAACGTCCGGAACGAGGGCTTCAAGCGCGTCGGCGGCGCGTCCCAGCACCAGCCGCACCCGATGCCGGCTGCAGCGGAGCGCTGGCCGAAAACGCCAGATCATTCTGCCATAAGGGGCGTCCCGGTCCTCCGACAGGCAATGAGGGCAGTAGGCGGATTGCCGGGTGCGAAGAAGTGCGGCAAGGAAAACCTCGTTCCGAAGCTTCACCTTCCCGTCCCCGGCACGAAAGATGCCGATGCTTCCGATGTTGGTCGTGTCACCCCCGAAGGTTTCGATGAGCCTTGCCGACTCTTCGCGCCCGTAAAGCAGGTGCAGCCGGGCCCGACTGATTGTCGCGATGCTAAGCACCCGATCAAGCGTCATGCCACACTGAATCTGGGCGGAGCGCGCCGCCCAGGAAACAAGGTTTTCATCCGCGTGAGGAGGAACGAAGGGAAGCAACGCCATGGGTCAGTCCTTCTCCAGCTGGCGACGCTGCCGCACGGTGCGGGCATCTTCAAAGCCTTCTGCACTCTTATCGAGCTCGATGCTGCTCCAGTCGGGGGCCACGAATACGTTCTGGTCGTAAGCGCATCCTTCCTGCATGCCCCAGGCATCCGCAAAATGATGGCGATCAAGCACGACTTCATCGGCCATCAGCGCCTGCTCGATCGCGTTGATCACGGTTTCTACGGCCCGGCCGAAGCGTTTGCGGCTGCCGTGAATGAGCCGGCTCACCAGGCTATCAGCGGGGTCAAACGTCATGCCTACCGCATCGCAGTAGCCGGAAATCATCTCCGCAAGCCCGGCGTTGTCGACACCGATTTCCAGATCGGACGGAATGATTTTCGTGAACCGGCGGCTCACCTGGGGATCGTAGCTGGTGAGTTCGGCGAGGCGCTCGGTCCCGCTCAGGATCACGATGACCGCGCTGTCTCCCTTCATCAGGCCTTTGATCATCTTGAGCATGTCATCGATCTCACGGGAGGAACGGGACATGAACAGGTCATGCGCCTCGTCGATCCAGATCAGGGTGGTCCCATTGACCACGATCTGATTGCGGATCAGGTCGAAGAGGTCCGAGACGGTTGCCCTCGAGTTCACCCTCATCAGGCCCAACTCCCGCAGGAGAGATTGCGCGATGGAACGCTGGGTCGCGGGGCTCCGCACCTCCATCCGGATGGCACGCGGAGCGCCCGTATCCGGGTTGATGCCGAGGGCGGGGAAGGTCTCCAGGACCCGCTGGATGGCCGTGGTTTTCCCACCGCCGGCCGGTTCGATCAGGATCAGACCGCGGCTCTCCAACTTCGCGGTAAAACGGACAGGATGCGGGGTAAACTCTCCCATGTCATCACGTTGAAGCAGGCGTCCGAGGTGATCGCGGACCATGAGGTCACGCTCGGTTTCCACATGAAGGGCACGAAGAGAGGCGACTTTCCGGGATACGGCCAAGGCCGCGGAGTTATGTGCGTTCATCGCTTCAGTCCTTTTTCTGAACGGTGGTGCTGAATTTGGATTTGGCCGCGCGTTTTTTGG
>NZ_JAMCCR010000025.1:0-34559 GCF_023371075.1 Pseudomonas sp. GX19020 | reverse complement strand
GGTGTCCCATGGTCTTCCTCTCGGCCATAGCCCTCGCCGCAACCGTCCTCTTCTGGCTTTGATCGTTATTGAGGCTGGAGCCTAAAGCGCGACGCGGAATCCGATATGCCCGGTCGAGCTGTCGGGCGTGTTGTGGCTCCGCGAATGCACAAAATAGCGCTCGCAGTAAGAGGCGTGGCAGAGATGCGAGCCACCCCGCATCACCCTGTGACTGCCCGTATCCGGCCCGGCGCGATTGCTCAGAGGCGGGTATTTTGCTGCCGGCAAGGGGCCGAACCAGTCCTGCACCCATTCCCAGACATTGCCCGTCATATTGTAGAGGCCGAAACCGTTAGGCGGGAAGGCCAGGGCGGGCGCCGTGCCATTGAAGCCGTCTTCACCTGTATTTTCGCTGGGGAAAACCCCCTGCCAGGTGTTGTGGCGAAAGGCACCCCCTGGACGCATTTCGTTGCCCCAGGGGAAGGCCATCCGCGCCAGACCGCCCCGCGCGGCATATTCCCATTCGGCTTCTGACGGGAGCCGCGTGCCGGTGAAATGCGCGTAAGCCGATGCATCCCCCCAGGAAACATGTGTGACCGGATGATCTTCGCGGCCTGCGATATCCGAGCCCGGGCCTTCGGGGTGGTTCCAGGTCGCACCCGCCACCCGGCGCCACCAGGGCGTTCCCGCAGGATGGGTGAGATAAGCACCAGGATTTGAAAGGAAAAGATGGAAAACAAAGGACCACCCCTCCCGTTCGGCGGTGGTGCGGTAGCCGCTTTCCGCGATGAAGCGCGCGAAAAGCCGGTTTGTCACCACCGTCGCGCTCATCTGAAAGGGCGCGATCTTCACCCGGCGGCGCGGACTGTCGAGATCGGCCTCATAGCGCGGCTTCGCATTGCCCATGTCGAAGAACCCGCCCTTCAACAGGCGCATCTCTGCCAGCACAGCTGCCCGGAGCGTGTCTGACGCGGTCCCTCGCCCGGTCGCGGTGGAAGGCGTGGCCGCCGCGCCACGGCACGGGGCGCAGCAGGGAGACCCCGCTCTCACGCGTCTTCCGGGGCTTCAGCCGGAGCAGTGGCGCTTTCAAAATGGTAACCCGCCGCCGCCAGCCAATCCTCCATCGCCTCTTTCATCGGCGCGAAGATCGGGTGGCTGATGCCAAGATCGTGCTGTGCCCAGTAATCTTCTTCGACATCAAACAGCTGGTGCCCGCCATCGCGGTACCGGATCAGCCGGTATCTGCCTTTGCGGATCGACACGTTATCCTTGTAAAACGAAGGGATGATCTCATCCGGCACGCGTTCGCCGCGCAAAAGCCGCATCAGGGACTGGCCGAAACGCCGTTCTTGCGGGGCGACACCGGCCAGGTCAAGCACGGTCGGGCCAAGGTCGATCAGCGCCACCGGGTCGTGGATGTCGCGCCGCACCCCGTCGGTCGGGTCACAGATGATGATCGGCACATTCAGCGACTGTTCCCACAGCGTCGTCTTGCGAAAGATATTGCGGTTCCCGAGATGGAAGCCATGATCGGCCACCACCAAAATCACCGTGTTATCGGCATGACGGGAATTGCGCAGCGCTGTGAGCACCCGCCCCAGCTGGTAATCAGCATGGCTATAGGCGGAAAAGTAATTGCGGATGCTTTTCTGCCAGTATTCCTCATCCCGGAACTCGACAAGTTCGGGAATATTTTCCACTACATACGGCGCATCGGCGATGTAGCCGCTCCATTCTGGCGGTTTGTGCAGGGCTGTATGATCATACATTTCCTTGAAGCGCGCCGGGGTGTTGTGCGGTGAATGCGGGCTGAAAAACCCAAGCTCGCGGTAGAACGGCGCCTCGCCCTCGTAGTTTTCGAGGAAGCTGATGGCCGAGCTGGCGGACTGGGCGTCAAAGAAGAAATCGTCATCGGTGATATCTTCGGTGCCGCGCCCGTGACGATAGCCACCGTAGAACTTCACCCGCTTCTTCATTTCGCGCGTCAGTTTCACATCCAGAGTGAATTCCTTGCTCTCGTCGGAGTAAAGCGCCCTGTGATGGCGCGGTCGCAGGACCGGATCATGATGGACCTTGCCGCCCGCGGAACAGAAATATCCCGCTCCCTTCAGATCATGCACGAAACAGCGACGCGCCGGCACCTGCCGGAAAACATAGCGCGCATTGTCAAAAATCTGGGTTTCATGCGGCATCAGCGTGGTCATCATACTGGCGCGAGAGGGGCCGCAGACCGGCGCCTGGGAGCAGGCCGCGTGGAAGTTCGATGACACCTCACAAAGCCCGTCGAGATTTGGGATCTGCAGCGGCGCGCCAAACGCCGTCTTGTAACGCCAGGGCGCTACGGCGTCATCGAAACTGACAAGCAGAATATTCTTTCTGGTCATGGCTTTGCCAAACTCTCACCGGACAATACAGCCAGCCGCGACGGGCTTTTGCGCAAGAGACCACGATTGCCGGTGTGGCGCAACATCAGGGGCCCGGTGCCATCGCGCGCCCGAAGGATCGTCTTTGCTGCCCCTGACCACAGTAGCTTTACTCTGTTTCCGGCTTCCAGCGGAACAAGGATAAACTCGACAAGCTGAGGAATGAGGCCGCGAATAAGGATCTGCCTCCGGGCGCCGATGCTGTAGAAATCTCGCCTTTCACGATCCAAGACCGTCGCAGGACCGCCGCGACCGGCCTGGCCGGGCTTCGCTTCCCGCCGCATGTGGTGGAGGCGGCACTGAACCACCTCAGCGGCACCCGGCGCGGCATGGCCGGCGTCTATAACCGCTACGTCTATGCTGTGGAAAAGCGCGAGGCTCCGGAGGCATGGGCGCGGTTTGTCGCGGAACCGCTCGAGGACAAGGCCGGGAATGGGATCAGGCTGAGGGGATGACATCGGAAATGATTTCCGATTTTCCGGGGGTATCCAGATTTGGACAGACCCCATACACCATGGGCAGCGATCGCTCCCCAGAACGGGGGAGCAAAGCCCGTGGCGGCGCGGAGTATCACAACCAGCGTTATATCTTCGCCCTGCATCCCAGGATGAAACCAAAGCCAGATTCCATGCTTAGGCCAGACGCCGAAATCGGGGGGCGAGGCCGGAACGCCACTCGTACCGACCTGCCAGACCGGTGATCCCCGGTCTGACTTGCGGTCCCCAAAACCAGGGAGCGCAACCTTCTTCCCGGCAGGATGCCAAGGCAGCTGACCGTCCGGTTTAGGCTCTTAGCCTCGATGACCTGATTTGCCAGAGTCAGGATGTCGGCAGTCAGATGGGGCGACCTGAGGCGAGGCGAACGCTGGACGCCCAGCCGCAGCGCTGCCCGGATGGGTCACCCTGCGCACGTCAGCGAAGCTGTGACCAGACGAGAAATGCCCCCGGATTACCGAGGGCGTCAGGACTGGCCGGAGGGGTATTTCCCGCTTTCCATTGGTTGATCGACTGCAAGGCTCACAGAAAGACCGCACAGTTCCGCCCCATCCGCTTCGCTGCATAAAGTGCGGCATCTGCCTGATGAAAGACCTGCCGGAAGTCGAACTTCTCAGACGGCAGGGACACGCCGCCAACACTTACGGTGACGGTTATTCGCTTCCCGAAAACCTCATGCAAGCCAGAAATCTCTCTGCGAAGACGTTCGGCCATTTCATACCCATCTTCAGTTTTCTCCACCCGGAGCAGAACCGCGAACTCTTCGCCGCCAAATCTTGCTGCGAAGTCGCCATGGCGAATGGATGCCGATATCGATTTAGCAATCATTTTAAGCACTTCATCGCCAACATCGTGGCCATGCGTGTCGTTTATCGATTTGAAGTGATCTGCATCGACCACCAACAACGCCATGGTTTCCTGGTCAGTGGGACTGATATGCGAAATATAGTTCATCAGGGCCCGACGGTTCGGCAGACCTGTCAGCGCATCCGTGCTGGCCTCGAGGTTTAGCTGCCTCTCACGGTTTCCGCGCCGCAGCTCGCCTTCGAACATCCGGCCGAAGAAAACTGCGCCAATCATATCTGTCGTAAGGCGCATCAGTGCGACGTAGGGATTCATGACGTTCATCAACAGCATAACGGCGAGCAGTGGCGCGCTGAGGATTACGCCGAGCATCACCCATGCCATCCAGCTTCTGCGCCGCTTACCGCGCGTTACATAGGTCCAAAGGCCGGCCATCAGACATGCAAATATCATGGTCGCTAAACCTGTGATCACGCCAGGTCCGCCGATACTGATCCTGACCAGGCCCGATATCGTGAACGATATCACGGTTGACAGAGCGCCTCCGAAGGCTGTGGAAACCGCCAGAAAGAGGTTTCTGCTGTCAATCTGAAGCCCGCTTAAGACAGTGTAGGGCTCCAGCATCGACAACGCAGCACCGGTGCCAAGAAGGCAGCCAACGGCACATTGGCGAACCAGCCGATGCGGCATGAGTCGCTGAAGCCAGCCATAAGCAATAGTGCAGATGGCAATCAGGCCAACAGTATTCAGCCCGGCGATGAGCAGATCTGGCGACATAATTCTGAGAATCCGAAAGCGTTAAACCGAGTTCTAATTCGAAGCAATTACTGAACAACGCGGCGTAGATGTGGCCAAATACAGCTGGGGTTGCGGCAAGCAGCTCTGCCATGTTCGCGCCACGCACCCCAACTGCCGCGCCTTCCGGGAGCGCGGCATTCGCATTTCAGGCAGGGGACCGGCATGACCCAGACCACCCGCGATATCCTGACCGGCGTCCGCGAAGAGATCAGCGCAAAGCTGGCCTACGCTGAGGAGAGGGGAACCCAGCAGCGCTTACGGCTCCTGCCCGCCGGTGGCGCGCGTGAACGCCTCACAAGGGAACTGGCCGATCCGGATGAGCGACGCGGGTCAGAGCCACATGTGCCATTGCCGCATTGGGGATGGTGGCGACGGCCAGCGCTGGATCAACGCCAGAATTCTCTATCGAAACGACACCACCGACCGGCGCGACGTAGACGGACGCATAGCCCCTTGTGCCAGGCCCCGCTGACATGGATACGATTTTTTTACCGATAGCGAATTCCGTCACGCCCGCACCAACCGCGCGAACCGTGCCTGCCACTTCCAGGCCAGGGATGTAAGGCGGCTGCGCCATGCCCGACACATCTTTGAAACGGCCCTCGCGGATCAGGATGTCGATGAGCCCCATGGCTGCGTGACTGACGTGATCGTAAGCTGACCGGGCCTTGGTGTGGGATCTGGCAGACTGACGACGGTGAGAACGCCTGGGTCGCCGAAGCGAGTTGCATGAACAGCTTTCACGGTATTTTGCCTTTCGAGCGAGGAGCCAATGCCAACCCGAAAATTCGACTTGCCTGATTGAGTGGAGAAGGTCTGTCACAGATTTACGGATTGGCTGGCGCAGGAACGTCCGACAGTCCGTTCGGAAAGAGCATAGGCGCCGTGTTGATGACGTTCAAATTTTCGCGCAGCACTTTGATTTTACCGTTCTCGGCGACAAGCTGGCTGACATAATCCTGGGCATAAACCCGCTCGGAGCGGTCGATGAAGCCGGCGGCGTAGTAGCGGACAAAGAGAGCATCTGCATCCCTCCCCTCGTGGATTTCGATCTCCGAGAGCGTGAAACGCGCGAAATGGCCATTGATGAGACCGAGGACCTGGCGAATTTCGGTCTTGCCCTGGAAACGTGTCGGCACCCCGAGAACCGCGAAGGAGGGAAACCCAAAGACACCTTCATCGGAACAAAGATCGATGCACCGCTCGACCGAGTTGTCGAGATCACAGAGGCTATAGAAGGCGGCGCTGCGCAATTGCCGGCTGGACGACAGCGTCTTTTATCCTCTGGCTTAGAACATCCGGTGAACTCTGGCGGCCCGGGCCAAACCACCGTCGATGAATACCATTTACAAAGCTGCTGTCATCGGAAGCCAGGATGGCGACCACCTTGGTCGCTTCGTTCTGAAGCGAAGTGATCTGGTTGTTGATCTGCTGAAGCGTGCGCGCGGGTCGGCGACAAATTCCCGTACGGGTAAGATGCGCGCGACGGCGTTGGGCCTCATAGCTTCGGCATTCAGCTTCGACAGGAGCGAAGCGCCCGGATCGTGGGCGTGGCGTTGCAGCGATGCGATTTGGCACGCGGCCGGTTAACGGGACGGCGCGGACATCGGACAAGAAGAGCTGCGTGGCCGACGTTATGTCCGCCGACCCTGGGGGACTCCGAGCGGGTTTGCCGCCATCCTCACCGCCGCGCCTGATCCGGCCCATAATCCGGCGTTTCCTGCGGTCGCCGTGCTTATCGGGTCCGGGGCCCTATCGTCAGCTAGATTCTGAATCCGCTATTCTTCCACCTCGTCTGGCCCTTCCGAAGTCGGCTCCGGGCAAGACAGGGCCGCCACGATTCGACCAAACTCGCCGAGGATGTCTGCGTGGTTCTTTTCGAGATAGCGATTGATCCGTTCATTCGCGAGCAGGCGTTCGACGTAGCGGCCCGCTACCACAAGGCGCAGATGATCGGGGCCAAGGGTGCCCTCGATCAGCCTGATATTCTTCTGCAGGCTTGCCATCTCGGTCTTCATCCGCTCGGCCTGCTCGCGCGTGATGCCGGAAGTTTCTGTTTTCATTGCCGGATCGACAAGGTCTCCGTCATCGGTCGCGGCAAGAATGGCGTCGGTATAGGCCACCGTGTAATTGTTCGCGGCGATCATAAGTTCGGCTGCCTGAATCTGCCGCATGGGCTTCATCTTGCGCAGGGACCGGAAACTGTTGAACGGGCAATGCTTGTCTTTCAGAAGTTCAGCCGCCTCGGGGCAGATGCCGTTCAACAATGTCCGCTTTCGCCGGATCAGTGCCACATCCACATTCAGAGCGGCCGCGATACGGGCCTCGGGCACGCCGCGCTCAATCGCGCGCAGGATCATCTTGTGTTCCTGGATCGTGGCGAGACGGCTGATGCGTTTGTTATAGGTGAAGGACTCGTCATCGGTGGCGACCAGGCAGGCGACGGTTTCTTCGCCCGTCTCCTTCAGGACATGCAGACGGACATGACCATCGAGCAGGATGAACGTGCCGTCCTGACCAGGTGCGCGCGCAACCACGAGCGGTTCGATCAGCCCGGCCTCGCGGATCGATGCGGCGATCTGCGCATATTTCTGGCCTTTGGGAACCGTGGCCGGCAGTTGCTTCACCGGCAGGATGGCGGCGATCGGAATCTGACGCAGAGCTGGTTCAAATCCTGGCCCCGGTAATGATGCGTCATGGGGCGGGGGCGTTTTACCCATATGTGTCATGGCCGGGGTTCCTTGAGACCATCGGCCACAATGCCCGGCAGAGAATCCAGCGCCTCGGCGCGGAGCAGGGTAAGGAAATTCTCATCCCTGAGCAGGGACTGGAACGCCGCATCGAGGAAGAGCAGGTTGCCGCGCGTCGACCGGGCCCTGCGGATCATGTCCTGCTGGCGTTCTGCCTCGATACGATAGGCCCGGACCAATGCCGCCGATGTCATCCGCACCCCGGATCGTTTCAGGCGTGTGGCGCCTTTTTTCTTGCCGTGCCGGTGGCGCAATTCCACCAGCCGCCGCGCTTCCAGCAGTTTCTTGCCCCGCAATTCACCCGAGGCATAGGCTGCCTCCAGCGCCTGTCGCACATCTTTCTCTTCCGCCCGGCTGATATACAATGCGACGCTGAGGGGCATCTGACCGGTCTCGACCGCGATCAGCAGTCGTTCCTCGCCCTTGGCGATCAACTCGCTGATTTCGTGAACATACGACCAGGACAGCCCGGTTTTCCCGGCGATATCGTGGTCAGAATATCCCCGGTCGCGCAGGATGGCGATATCCTGCAGCAACTCGAGCGGTCGCTGCTGACGACGGGCGATGTTCTCGATCACGCTGCGCAGAAGTCGTTCAACCTCGTTCGCGTCCACCACAATGGCCGGGATGTGGGTTTCGCCAAGTGCAACATAGGCCTCCATCCGCCCCTGACCGCAGACCAGACGCCAGGCATCCCCTGACGCCGTGTCATCCCGCGCCACGGTGATCGGCTTCTTCAGCCCCACCTTGCCGATACTGTCCACCAGTGCACGAAAGGTCTTTTCGGATCGTACACGCGGATTTTCTACGGTGATGGCGGCGATGGGGATGATCTGCACCTCGGCATGGGTTTCGACATCGCTTACCATGGTGTCACCTCGGCAACGGATACGCGCCGGACCACGTCGAAGAAGAAGTCCAGCGTTTCAAAACGGAAGGCGTCCAGCATCAGGCCATTCTGCTCTGCAAGCCCCAGATGTTTGCGCCGCATCCGGAATTGGGGCAGCAGGTAGTAATCGAGCGCGTCAGTGTTCGTGCGATTCATCCTGATGGCGATGGTTATGTCGGGCGCGAGGCCGACATCAAAACGGATCTTCCAGCGCAAACCGCCTGAGGTCGTTTCGCGACAACGGGCGACGACGACGGATGCCGTGAATTCGTTGTTGATGGTCAGCAGGTCCGTCGCAGGGTTCCTGATCACAACACCACCAGGCCGGGTGATCTCGCGGATCACGCGCTCGACCACGTCGCCGTGAAATTGCCGCAACAGGCGGTTGGCTTCGATGTAGCGATAGTCGCGATCCGGGGTGAACCCGATAAGGGAATAGGCCCTGAGCAGGCTGCCGAAGCGATGGGCATAGGCACCGCTGGTTGGCATCCCATCTGCTTCGTCGATCACCAGCCCGGAAATGTAGCCATGACGCCGGAGCAATCTGGTAAGGCGCTCGAGCATCTCCTCATCCGAAATGCGACGGTTGCGCGCCGCGATGATGGCCTGAACCTGTCGGAACTGTTTTGGCTCGACGATGGCATCGAAGGCGCCCTCTGAACGGATCCACATCTCCGGACCATTGGCGATCCGCTTGTGCTTCAGTTTGAATGAGCGCCGGTTGTAGACATTGTTGCCGATGTATTTCTCATTGGTCAGGATCTGATGGACGGTGGCGCGGGTCCAGACCCGCCCAAGATCGGTGAGGATGCCGCGTTCATTCAGTTCCGTTGCAATTTCAGTTTCCGACAGGCCGTTCTTCAGAAACTGGCTGTAGATCCGGCGCACCGTCCGGACCTCCTCGTCTGGTCCGGGAACCAGGATGACGCGATCCGTCTGAAGGCTCTTGTGCTCACCGCGCTTAAGTTCCGTTTTCACTTCGCCCCGTTCATTGAGAAGGGCGCGACGCAACCCAAAGCCCGCAGGGCCGCCCTGACGATAGCCAAGCTCAATCAAACGGCATTGACCCGCGAAGACCTTCACGGAAAGCTCGCGGCTGTATTCGCCCGCCATTGCCCGCTTGAGGCTTTTCACGATGGTGGAGGTCGGAGAACCATCGTTCTCGAATTGCTCGGCGCAATAGGCGACCTGCATTCCCGCCTTGCGGCAGCGGTATTCGTAATAGGCCGACTCGTCCGTGTCCTGAAACCGCCCCCAGCGGGTGACGTCATAGACGAGGATCACGCTGAACTCGGCCGCGCCGGATTCGACATCGGCGATCATCTGCTGCAATGCCATCCTCCCGCCGATGGTCAGGCCGCTTTTCGCATCATCCGAATAGGTTTTAACAATCCTGATGTCGCGGCGTCCGGCATATTCGCGGATGGTCTGCGCCTGGTTCCGGGTTGAATACTGCTGATGCTCGGTCGACATCCGGACGTATTCTGCAGCCAGCAGCTGCCCGGAAGGATCGGTTTCTCCTTTGGATAAGGGTGGTTTTCCCCGCGCCACGCCCACCTCCCGGTAAATCATTGGGCTGCTTCGAGCTGATGGCCCTCTGCCGCAGGCAGGGCGCAGATACGAACTGCCGCTTTCATGTCCTTCCCCGAGTATTATCGAAGAAGGACGCAGAGATGCGGATCAAGACGGGCACATTTGTGCCGAAAACGGGCACAGATGTGCACCCTGAAGCCGATTTAGCCGATTACCGGACCGCCATTGCCGCAGCGCTTCGGAACGAACTCGGCCTGACGCATCGCGCAGTCAAGACGGCGATGCGGTGGACGGGTGCCAGTGAGCGGACCGTGAAATACTGGATCGCGGGCGAGCGTGGCCCCAGTGGCGCGCATCTGATCGCACTGGCCAGGCACTCGGATATCGTGTTCCACATGGTCCTGCTGCTGGCTGATCGGACCGACGGCGCGGATTCTGAGTAAGGTCGCCATGAGATGGTGAAAAGCTGAGATGGCTAAAGCGCTGCGGATAACTACTGAGCCTGCGCGTGGGCTGACTGCCACGCGTCATGCTGCAGCCTATCATCATGGGGATGGCTGAAGGTATCGCGTCCACCCCTTGTGGGCCGCGCCCGTCTGGCACAGGGCTTTCCCGAAGCGGCGGGCTAACCCGGCACTGACCCGACCACTGCACGCCGCGCCCGGCAGGTGGCGATGTTGCCGGAGTTGCAGTGATGCGCCTCGTGTTACTGCGGGCCGCCCTGCTCTTCCTCACAGGCTGCGGCCCGCTGGATGACTACAGCGGGCGCAACACGGGTTTCCATCACGCTGGCGGAGACACCGGCCCTCACTCGTCTTTCGGGATCCGGTTTGCCGAGTGATCCTCGTACTGCTCGGTCTGCACATGTTTGCCGTCGTGCCCGCCCTTGCGCGGATCCTGCTGCTTATCGCGGTTGGACAAGACTTCGTTCGGCGGGATCTTGTCGATGTCGGACATGGTCATAGCGCCTGAGGCATCCCCTTTGCCCTGGACACCCTTGCCGAATTTCTTGTGCGATGCATTTGCCATGATTGTTCTCCTTCCGAAGAGACAACGGGCGACAGGCCCACAGGGTTCATGACGATGGTGTGAGCTTGCCGATCCGGATCAGCCACCCCTCGCCCGCTCTGGCCTGATCCCCTCTTGCTCTAAGAGCGAGGTGTTGGACCGGAAGGCTACGACGATCAGTCGTCCGGATCGGGGATACGAAAGGCAAGCCGTCCTTTCCCGGTGCCAGAAAGCGCGAAAGGATCCTGATGCCGGTCATCATGAATGCGGGCCCTCCCTGTTGGCGCCCTCAATTCAGGCTTGTATAGACGGTTGACTTTCATTCCGGAGTTGCGGTTTGCTCAGGATGCTGCAGATCGTTGAATTATTGCCTTTTTTAGTCTTGGAGCTTTCGCATGTGTCAAACCTGCTGTGCATCTCTTGCCGACACAGGACTAATGCATTTTTGCCATTGCGGAAGCCCCGATACCCTGGCCGCAATGCGCCGGATTGAGGCGGATATCTCGCGTCGGCAGATGCTCGGCGGGATGTCAGCGGTCGTCGGCATGTTTGCGGGTTTTGGACTTGCCCCAAAGGAGCTGCGGGCGCAGACGGCGGGCGCACCTCTCTTGCTGACCAATCTGAAATATTTCGACGGCACCACGCTCAGCCTGCACAGCGGGGTCGACATTCTGGTTGATGGCGGCCGGATTGCCGCGCTGCCGGCAGCGGGCCAGGGCCCGACAGAGGCCGAGCGGATCGATTGCGGCGGGCGCACCGTCATTCCGGGCCTGATCGACAGCCATTGGCACACCACGCTGGCTGCGGTCAGTCAGCTGGCCGCGATGACCCAGGATATCGGCTTCCTGCATCTGATGGCGGGGAAAGAGGCGGGCGCGACGCTGATGCGCGGTTTTACAACCGTGCGCGATGTCGGGGGCCCGGCCTTTGGCCTTCAGGCAGCGGTGGATCGCGGCGTGGTGACCGGCCCGCGCATCTTCCCGGCGGGCGCGATCATCAGCCAGACCTCGGGCCATGGCGATTTCCGCTTTCAGAACACGCTGCCGATGATGCCGGTCGACCAACCCGATTACGCGACCAAAGCCGGCATGTCGGCGCTGGCTGACGGCGTGCCCGAGGTGCTGCGCCGCACCCGCGAGCAACTGATGAAGGGCGCGAGCCAGATCAAGATCACCGCGGGCGGCGGCGTGGCCTCGCAATATGACCCGCTGGAATCGCTGCAGTTCACGCTGGAAGAGATGCGGGCCGCAGTCGATGCCGCGACCGACTGGGGCACCTATGTCTGCGCCCATGTCTATACCTCGGCCGGGATCCAGCGCTGTATCAAAGCAGGCGTGAAATCGATCGAACATGGCCAGCTGGCGGATGAGGACACCGTCCGCATGATGGCGGATAATGGCACCTGGTGGTCGATCCAGCCGTTCCTCGCCGATGAGGATGCGAATAAATACACCGATCCCAAGGCGATTGCCGCGCAGAAAATGGTGGCCGAGGGCACGATGCGGGCCTTTGAATGGGCCGACAAGCACAAGGTCAACTGGGCGTTCGGCACAGATATCCTTTACGGCGGCGGCGAAACCCAGGCGAAGCAGCTGACCAAGCTGGCCCGCTTCATGTCGCCACTTGCGGCGCTGCACCGGGCGACCGGGGCGGCGGGTGACCTTCTGGCTCTGTCGGGGGCACGCGCGCCCTATGACGGGCGGCTGGGCGTGATTGCCGAGGGCGCGCTGGCCGATCTTCTGGTGGTCGATGGCGATGCCGAAGCCGGGCTCGACTGGCTGGCCGACAGCAGCAATCTGCGGGTCATCCTCAAGGGTGGCCGCATATTCAAAAACAGCCTGTGAGGAGAACGACATGATCCGCAATCTGCTGGGGGCTGCAGCCATTCTCGCCCTTGGATCAACGGCGGCTCTGGCCGAAGACTGGTCGGGCCAGATCACCCCCTATGTCTGGGCTGCAGGCTTTGGCGGCGATGTCACCCCCTTTACGGGCGCGCCGACGCTGTCCTTCAAAAAGGGTTTTTCCGACGTTACTAAAGATGTTGATGGGGCTTTTTTCCTTTCGGCCTATGCGCGGCGCGACCGGCTGGTGGTCATGGGGGATCTGAGCTGGTCTTCAAGTTCGAAATCCGGCCATCTGCCGCCGGGTCTGCCGGCCGAGGGCAAGCTGACGCAGCGCTCGCTGACCCTGCTGGCGGGCTGGCGGGCGGTGCAGAATGAGGCCTTTACCCTCGATCTGCTGGGCGGTGCCCGGGCCTTCAGCATCAAAAGCAGCGTCACCGTTGCGGGCGGCATGATGCAGGCCTCGCCGGGCAGGGATTTCGTCGATCCGATCCTCGCGGCCCGCGCCAATATCGCACTGGCCCCGCAATGGTCGGCGCTGGTCTATGCCGATTTTGGTGGCTTCGGGGTTGGCTCGGAAAGCACCAGCCAGGTTCTTGCGACGGTCAATTATGAAGTGAATGACAATCTCTGGCTGTCCTTCGGTTACCGGCAACTGAATGTCGATTACCGCAGCGGCGGCACCGTGGTTGATGTGCGCATGGGCGGGCCGCTTTTCGGCGCGACCTGGCGGTTCTGAGGAGAAACAGATGATCAAAGCCTTTACCCTCGCGCTTGCTCTCGCCGTCGGGATCGCCCCGATTGCCGAAGCCTGCACCCGCGTCGTCTATCACGGGCCCGAAGGCCGCGTGCTGACCGCGCGATCCATGGACTGGAGCATGCCGATGGTCTCCAATCTCTGGGTCTTTCCGCGCGGCATGACCCGCACCGGCGAGGCGGGTCCGCGCTCGCTGGAATGGACCTCGAAATATGGCAGCCTGATCGTCTCGGGCTATGACATCGCCACTGTCGACGGCATGAACGAGGCGGGGCTGGTCGCCAATATGCTCTGGCTGGTGGCCTCGGATTACCCCGAGGATGATGGCCAGACACCGCAGATGTCGCTGTCGCTCTGGGCGCAGTATTTCATGGATAATTACGCGACCGTTGCCGAGGCGGTGGCGGATCTGGAGGCGCGGCCCTTCCATGTCCTGACCAAGGACGTGCCGGTGCAGCCCGGGCGGCTGACGACCGTGCATCTGTCTTTGTCGGATGCGAGCGGTGACAGTGCCATTCTGGAATGGATCAATGGCGAATTGCGGATCCATCACGGGCCCGAATTCAACGTCATGACCAATGACCCGCCCTATGATGAGCAGCTGGCACTTGCCTCCTACTGGAAGGGCGTCAATCCGCGTGAAGTGCTGCCCGGCACCACCCGCGCCGCTGACCGTTTCGTGCGCGCCGGCACCTATATCGACATGGTCGTGCAATCGGATGACCCGCGCGAAGCAGCGGCAGCGGCCTTCAGCGTGATCCGTAATGCCTCGGTGCCTTACGGGATCTCGACACCGGACGCGCCGAACCTGTCGACCACGCGCTGGCGGGTGGTGGCGGATCAGAAGGACCGGCTGTTCTATGTCGAATCCGCGATCTCGCCCAATGTGTTCTGGGTCGATCTGAAGCAGCTGGACTTTGCCGAGGGCAGTGGCGTGCGTCAGCTGGATCTGGGCGTGGATATGGGCAGCATCCGCTCGGGCGAGGTCTCGGCAGAATTTGTCGCCGCAGAGCCTTTCCGTTTCGAGCCTGCCGATTGAGAGAGGTATCAGTATGATCAGGACCCTCACCCGACTGCCGCTGACCCGACTGCCGCTGATCGCGTTGCTTGCCGCAACACAGGCGGCCTGCGTCAGCGGCACCGGGCCCGAAGAGCCGGTGAGAATTCTGCGCAGCACCACCGATGGAGTTGTGCTGCACGGGCTGATCGACGCCACGCGAAAGAGCCCGCCTGACCGCTATGACATTCTGGCACAAAGCGAGTGTGCGCGTTCAGGCAGGCAGGCTGTTCTGATCGGAATGGAACAGAAATCGACCTTTGGCTTTGATGTGACCTATCGCTGCGTCTCAAAGACCTGACGCAACCCGGCTGCGCGGATCAGTTCAGAGCGTGCAAGTATTCGCGCATCCTTTGTGCTGAAGCCCTGCAGGTTATGTAGCGCATTTCGCCGCTGATGGAGCAGGAGCCGCCCACCGCATCCCGGGGGTGGCTCTCTGCATTATCATTATGTTGCTGACCCTTACCTCAGCGCCGTGATCTTCCCCGGATGATAACCTCAGCCATGTCCTGCACTTCGCTCCGGGCGAAACGCCGTGAATGGGGGGCTGTTGGGGGCTCAGGGTTCGTCCACTTCCAGCACATAGGCGCCTGGTTCGATCCGGTTCATCACCAGATCGGGGATATCGGCCGGCAATGCGGCGGCCAGCGGCGGGAAGACGCCCACCGCCCGCAGGGCCTTGCGCAGGTCGATACTGCGACCAAGGTAATCAAGCGCCACTTTTGACGCCCCGGGTTTGCGCCCGCGGCGGGTTGGACCACCCGTCTGGATGCCCATCAGCCGGAGCAGCTGATGACGATAGCTGGGATAGAGCGTGACCTGGGTCAGGGATTTAAAGTCAAGCGTCTCATATTCGATGACATGGATACGGTCGGCGAGATAGAGCAGGACACCGCTGTATTTGCTGAGCCCGACGACTTTCCCGGTCGCCGGATCGCGCATGATCTCGATGTTCTTCCAGTAATAGCGGTCATTGCGCCGATAGACCGAGACGAGAGACTTCGTGATTAAGCCATTGTTACCAAAAGAATAAAAATACCTGTAGTAATAGCCGACATATTTTTCAAGCGACTGGCTGTGACGGTAAAGCGCCTCGACATGCGCGCTGGCTTCACCCGGTTGCGGCTGGGGATCGGGTACGCGCCGCAACGAGATGATCTGCTCAAGCTGCGATGGCTCCATCAGGATCTCGGTCTCGGTTACCCCGAAGAAATCGCAGAGCCGGCGCATGTTGCGCCGCGAAGGCCGGCTTTGGCCGTTGAGATATTTGTTGAACTGCTGCCGGTTCATTTTCAGCCGACGGCAAGCCTCCGCCACCGAATGGTGATAGCTGCAAAGCAGTGACAGGTTTCGCGGGAAATCATCTTCCATGATTCCACATCACATTGAAGCGTAATTCGCGTCAAGTCGCGAAGGACAACAGACTGGAAAAGAGAAGGGTCTGATGCGAGTTTCCTTAAAAAATAATATCCAGGGAATGAGAATCATGAGTCGTTTCGGCTTTACACGGCGGGGCTTTCTCGCAACGGGCACTGCGCTTTCCGCGCTTGCCGGCATCGGACTGCCCATGCGGCATGCCATGGCTCAGGAGGCTGGCGCTTCGACCCGCCCACTGCTGCGGGTACGCCAGGACGGGGATATCAAGATCCTTGACCCCGGCTATATGACCGGCGGGCTCGAGATCGAAGTGCAGAAGCAATGTCTGCCCTTCCTTGCGCAATATGTCACCAGAGACGGTGTGCTGGACTGGGAACCGACCGTCTACGTGACCCGGCTGGAACTGCGTGACCCGACCCATATCGATTTTGAGCTGACCGAGGGGCTGAACTGGTCCGGCGACTATGGCCCGCTGCGCGCCTCGGATGTCAAATTCTCTTATGAGCGGATGAAAGATTCGGAATGGGGCGGCTACTTTGAGGTGCTCGACCATGTCGAGGTCACCGGCGAGCGCACCGGGACGATCGTTCTGAAGAACGCTTTCGCGCCCTTCTTCCTTGTAACGCTCTGCCACGGACCAGGGGCCATTCTGTGCGAAAAGGCGATGGCGGATGTGGGCGGCCGTTTCACCACCGAATTCCCCGCCATCTGCGGCCCCTACCGGATCGAGAATATCCCCGGTCAGATGGTCAGGTTCCTGCCAAATCCTGACTGGACCGGGCCGAAGCCTGCCTTTGATGAGGTGCAGTCTTATATCATCTCGCAGGTCAAGGCGACCGAACTGGCCTATGAGGCCGGCGAGCTGGATATCACCCAGATCGCTTCGGATGCGGTCGCGCGCTACCAGACGTCTGTTCCGGAAAATTCGGCACTGACCAAGGCCGGCGAGCTGAACTTCATGTGGCTGGGTATGAACACCGAGCATCCGCTCCTGCAGGATATTCGTGTGCGCCGCGCAATCCAGCATGCGGTGGATTGCGACGCGATCATTGCGGCCGCCTATTCGAATGTCGCGAGCCGGTCCTATGGGGTGGTCTGCCCGGGGCTGATCGGCCATCGCAGCGCAACAAAGTTCTACACATTTGATGTCGCCGCAGCGCAGGCGCTGCTGGATGAGGCCGGGGTCAGCGGGCTGCAGCTCAGCCTCAGGGTGCTGAACCAGCAGCAGCCGATGCTGGCCGCGCAGATCATCCAGGCCAATCTGGCGATGATCGGGATCACGCTGGAAATCATTCCGATGGACAGCGGCAGCTTCTGGGAAATGGGCATGGAATCTGCCGGTGACACCTGGAAAGATCTGCAGCTGTGGATCATGCGGTTTGGCAGCGTTCCCGATCCCTATGAAGCGACGCAGTGGTTCGTCTCGTCTCAGATCGGCGAATGGAACTGGGAGCGCTGGACCAATCCGGAATATGACGCCCTGGTCGAGAAGGGGATTGCCGAAACCGACCCGGCGATCCGCAATGAGATCTATCTGCGGCTCCAGGATCTTATGGAAGAGACTGGCGCCTATGTCTGGCTCTGCCATGAGCCGCGCTATTACATCCACAAAACCGATGTTGCGGTGCGGATCTCGCCTTCGGGGCAGCAGGACTACCGGCTGTTTCAGCCTGCCTGAGCGGCGATAACAGCTGACTGTGGCCCCCGCCATTCCGGCGGGGGCAGGCGAATTCGACGGAACTCTGATGATTGCATATCTCATAAAGCGCGTCGGATTGGCATTTGCCATTGTGACGACGGTTGTGATCACGCTCTTTGCCCTGCTGCGGCTGGTAAAGGGCAATCCGGTCACGATTGCGCTCGGGCCCCAGGCGACGCCCGAGGCCATTGCGCGCTATACTGCCAAGATGAATCTCGACCAGCCGGTCTGGGTACAGTTCCTCACCTATGCGCGCAGCCTGTTTTCCGGCGATCTGGGCGAGGATATCTTTTCGGGCCGGGCTGTCTCGGCCATCATCGACGAGCAGATCGGCTATACGCTGGCCCTGATGGCCGGTGCGATGGGCTGGGCCATTGTGATCGGCATTCCGCTGGGCTGTCTGGCAGCGGTGCGGCCGAACGGCTGGCTGGACCGGGTGACCGGCGTCCTTTCGGTCGGAACCATTGCAATTCCCTCCTTCCTGATGGCGATCTGGTCCCTGCTGATCCTTTCGGTTCAGCTGAACTGGCTGCCGGCGATGAGCGCAGGCCAGTCCGGCAATATCTCCAGCCAGCTGCGTCATCTTATTCTGCCCGCTTTCGCAGTCGGGGTGGGCTGGGTCGGCTATCTGGCACGAATGGTGCGCGCGTCGATGCTGGAGGTGATGGGCGAGCCCTATATCCGTTCGGCCCGTGCCTTCGGTCTGCGGCCTTTGCGCATCGTTTTTGGCTATGCCCTGCCGGTGGCCGTTCTGCCCACGATCACCCTGATCGGCATGGGCTTCGGAGGCCTCGTGTCTTCGGCCGTTTTCGCCGAGGTGATTTTTGCCCGGCCGGGCATCGGCAAACTGCTCTATGACGCCGTGCAGGCGCGAAATTTCCCGATCGTCCAGGGCACTGTGGTGGTGACCACCGCGCTTTACATCCTGGTCGTGCTTATCTCAGACCTTCTTATCAGCTGGATCGACCCCCGTGTCCGAAACTCGCTCTGATTCCGGCTTTGCTGCGGGGCGCGGTGCCCGCAATGAGCGCCGCCGCCAGATTGCCGCCTTTCTGTCAAACCGTCAGGCCATGATCGGGCTGGCGCTGGTGCTGCTGTTCTGCCTTTCGGCACTTCTTGCACCCCTGATCGCGCCCTATGATCCGAATGCGATGGATATTCCGGCCCGGCTGTCCGCCCCCGGCTGGCAACATCTTGCCGGCACCGACCAGCTGGGACGCGATACATTGTCGCGCATTCTTTATGGCGGCCGCATCGCTTTGCTGATCGCAACCGTCGGCGTGACGATCTCGCTGGTTCTGGGGCTGATGCTGGGCATGATGGCGGCCTTCGGGCCGCGCTGGCTCGATCAGCTGCTGCTGCTGCTGTTCGACGCGATCCGCTCTTTCCCGACCATCATTCTGGGCCTTGCCATGGTGGCACTGACCGGGCCGAGCCTTGCGCTGGTGATGGCCATCGTCATTCTGACCTCGATCCCGCAATATGCCAGGGTGACGCGCACAGCGGCGCTGGCGCTGCGTGGCACCGATTTCGTGATGGCTGAACGCTCGCTGGGGGCATCGACCCTGCGGATCATGCTGCACCATATCCTGCCCAATATCATGGGGCCGCTGCTGATCCTTGCCGCCATGGATGTGCCGGCGGTGGTTGCGCTGGAGGCGGGGCTTTCCTTCCTCGGGCTGGGGGTACGGCCGCCGCTGGCCAGCTGGGGAACGCTGCTCAATGACGGCTATCTGGTGATCCGCGACTCTCCCTGGATGGTGCTGATGGCGGGCCTGCCGCTGGTGCTGACCACGCTTGGCTTCACATTCTTTGCCGAAGGCCTTCGGGATGCCTTCGATCCGCGCATGAACAAGGCACGCTGACGATGGAAAACCTGCTTGAGATCAGGGGGCTCTCGGTCGATTTCCAGACCAGCCAGGGCCGTATGAAGGCCCTGCGCAATATCAGCTTTGATCTGCGCAAGGGCCGCATCACCGGCATCGTCGGCGAAAGCGGCTCGGGAAAAAGCTCGGTCCTGTGGTCTGTCATGGGGCTGCTGGCGGCAAATTCCGAGATCACTGGCGGCACGATCCGCTATGAGGGCCGTGACATTCTGCGTCTTTCCGAGCGCGCGCGCCGCGCACTGCGGGGGGAGGAAATCTCGGTCGTCTTCCAGGACCCGATGACCTCGCAGGCACCCTTGCTGACTTATGGAACCCAGATGCGCGACCTGCTTTACCGGCGCCGCAGGATGAGCCGCAGCGCCAAGCGCAAGGCTGCCGCGGAAATGCTGGGGAAGGTGGGAATTCCGGATCCGGGCTATCGGCTGGGCCGCTATCCGCATGAATTTTCCGGTGGCATGCGGCAGCGGGCCGGCATCGCTATGGCGCTGCTGACCGGGCCTAATCTTTTGCTGGCGGACGAGCCGACCACCGCGCTTGATGTGACGATGGAGGCGCAGATCATCGAGCTTTTGCGCAATCTTCAGCGCGACAGCGAAACCACCATGGCGGTGGTCTCGCATAATCTGGGTCTGATTGCGCAGCTTTGCGACGATGTTGTGGTGATGTATGCGGGAGAAGTGGTCGAAACCGGCACCGTCTCGCAGATTTTCCATGCGCCGCAACATCCCTATACACGCGCATTGCTGGAATGCGATCCGGCGCGGATCCCCGAACGGGTCAGCCGGCTGCCAATCATTCCGGGCGATCTGCCCGATCTGATTGCCTTGCCGACGGGCTGCATATTTGCCCCCCGCTGCGGCCAGGCCGTCGCGGAATGTCGTGAGAGCGCGCCGCCGGAAGTGCGCCGCGATGAGACCGCAATGGTGCGCTGCTGGCGCAGTGAACAACCGTCACCGGTACCGGCCGCTGTCATCACGTCACCGCCGCGCGCGCCGGTAGCAGCGCAGGACAGCGCCGCGCCGCTTCTGGAAGTGTCTGATCTGGGCGTTCGCTTCCAGATCGGCAGCCAGCTCGCCGCAAAACTTGCGCGGCGGACCCCGCGCGGGCTGGATGCCGTGCTCGATGTCAGCCTGCGGCTTCGCGCGGGGGAAACGCTGGGGCTTGTCGGGGAAAGCGGCTCGGGCAAAAGCACGCTTGGCAGGGCCATTCTGAACCTGGTTCCCGTGACCTCCGGCAAGGTGTTGTTTGACGGGACCGCGGTGCAGAACATGCCCGAACGCGCCTTCAAGCCCCTGCGCCGCAATATGGCGATGATGTTCCAGGACCCGAATGGCTCGCTCTCGCCGCGCAAAACCGTGCGCGCCCTGATCGCCGAGCCGTTCCAGATTCATGGTGAGGGCGGGCGCAATCTTGACGCCGAGGTTGAGCGCCTTGCCGATATGGTGAGGCTGCCAAAGGCCCTTTTGTCGCGCCATCCGCATCAGCTGTCGGGCGGCCAGGCAAGGCGCGTCGGGGTGGCACGGGCGCTGGCGCTGAGCCCGCGTCTTCTGCTGGCCGATGAACCGACTGCCGGGCTTGATGTCTCGGTTCAGGGTGAGGTGCTTAATCTGATGGCCGGGCTGCAGAGCAGCTTTAACCTCGGTTACCTGATCATCACCCATAATCTGCCGGTGGTCCGCCATATCAGCGACCGTATCGCGATCATGTATCTTGGCCGTATCGTGGAAGAAGGGCCGACAGAAGCGATTTTCCGCGAATGCCGCCATCCCTATACCGCGTCGCTGCTGAAGGGGATCGCGCAACCCGATCCCGATCAGCGCCAGAGCGGTCTGGGTCTTGCAGGCGAGGTGCCCAGCCTGCTGAACCGGCCAAAGGGCTGTGATTTCGTGACCCGCTGCCCGCTGGCCCAGCCAATGTGCCACCAGCTTAAGCCGGCCCATCAGGCCGAAGGCACTGACCGGGTTTTTGCCTGCCACTTCCCGCTTTCCGGCTGATCCCGGACAGCAGCAGAGACGACAAGGACGTTCCATGAGTTACGGTATTTACATCGGCCGCGCCCATACGGCCGACGGTCTTCCCTATCTGGCTGGCTATGGCGATGAACCGTCAAGCCACTGGCTCGAAATCATCCCTGCAGCCAGCCATGCGCCGGAGGCGACAATCACCGTCGGGGTGACGCCTGCGGCGCTGATGCCGGGCCTGCTTTCTGAGATCCCGCAGGTTGCCAGCACATTTCGCCATATGCGGGTCAGCTACAGCCATTATCTTGGCGTGCCCTGCCCGCTGACGAATGGCGGGCTGAACGAATACGGGGTGGCTGTGCGCGACATCTGGTCAACCTCGTCCGAGCGGCTGATTGCGATGACGCCAAAGGATCAGACCGGCCCCAACTATTCGGATCTGGCGCGCATCGTGCTGGAACGCGCCCGCACCGCCCGCGAAGGGGTGCAGATCATCGGGGATCTGATCGCCAGCCACGGCTATTCGACCTATGGCGGGAATTCGCATATCATCGCGGATGGCAAGGAAGCCTGGGTTGTGATTGAATTCGCCGGCGGCCGGCGTCTCTGGGTCGCCGAGCGGCTGGGTGACAGCAGCATCCGCGTCTCCCGCCCGGGCTATATAGGGCAGATCCCGGCAGTGCCGGACGAAAATTTCCTGTTCCCACCGCATTTCATCAGCACGGCCATTGATCTGGGCTGGTACGATCCGGCCACAGGCGCCTTTGACGTCAATGCCGTCTATGGCGATGGCAAGGGTCGCTGGGAAGGTCAGGCCTGGATCGAGGCTGAGATGCAGTCCCGCGCCGCCCGCCCGGAAAAGCTGGGGATCGAAGATATTGTCTGGGCCATCGCGACCGAAAAGCTGACCGGGGATACCGCCGGTTATGGACAGATCGTGCCGCTGACGGAACCCGACTTCCCGGAGCAAAGGATGATGTGGCATGCCGCCATCGGCCCGGTTGCCGCGCCGCTGACGCCGGTCTTCCTTGGCATGGACGAGGTCCCTCCGGCCTATCGCCAGCACCGCCATCTGACCGAAGGCGAAAGCGGCCGTTTCCTCGATCGCCGCAAGGAAGTGAAGTCGCCCGAGGTGGTTTCGCGGATCCCGCAGGGGATCGAAAGCGCCGATGGTGCGGTCTATCAGTTCCGCAAGCTCATGCATCTGGCCTTTCAGGATGGCGAGGCGCTGCTGCCCGAAATCTACAGCCACTGGCGCGATCTTGAGGCGCTGATCCGTGCCGATCTGCCTGAGACGCTGCGGGCCTCGGGCCTGCTGAGCGCAGCGGGGGAACGCGATCTTGCCTGCCGCCTGCTGTCGGATTTCAGCACACGCTGGATGGAGCGCAGCCTTGACGACTGTGATGCGCTCGCCCGGGCCGCCTATGTGCGCCTCAGAGTGCGCGGCGGGCTGAATATGACAACGAGCCCGCTTTCACCCGCGCAGATCTGGTAGGCAAAGGCGGCTCCGGTCGTAAGTTCTGGGTAGCGGTCTGCTGTCGGTTTTCCGGACGCGAAGGCAAGATCTTGACCAGGAAACTGACGTGCGGATATGACGAGACGGAAGGCCCGCCGCGAGGTCAAAGTCAGGGCCGTGAGGCGGGTGACGTGTAAAAAGGATCAATGCCTGCGATCATAGTCGCATGGCGGTCTGCCATGATGGCAGGATGGATCCCGCCATCCGCGTTGCGGCGCGCCCCGATTGTCGGGCCGCAACGCTCCGGCAGTCAATGCACTGCCGCATAGAGTATGCGCTCGCTGCTGGCATCCGTCGGGCTGAATTCTTCGACCACGCGCCCCTGACGGCAGACCAGGATCCGATCGGAAAGCTTCAGGATCTCGGGGAGGTAGGACGAGATCACGATCACCGCGATGCCCTGCTCCGCGAGGCTTTCGATCAGTGCGTGGATCTCGGCCACCGCACCAATATCGACACCCCTTGTCGGCTCATCAAATATCACCAGTTTCGGATTTTGGATCAAAGCCTTGCCGATCACCACCTTTTGCTGATTGCCGCCCGAAAGCTCCACCACCCGCGCGCCCGGATCAATCGAGCGGATCACGAGACGCGCGGACCAGTGCGCCGCGAGCTCGCGCATTTCCGCGGTTGAGACCCAGGGGAAGCGGTTAAGCCCTGCCGCGAGCAGCCCGGCATAAAGGTTCTCCGCGACGGTCATATTCTCGAAAAAACCCTCCTGCTTGCGGTCCTCGGTGACATAGACGATGCCGTCCGCCACCGCCGGACCGGGGGTCGCGTAGCGCACCGGCCCCCCCTGATATTCCACCCGCCCCCCGCGCAGAAAATCGCGTTTCAGAACCCCCGCGATGATCTTTGCCGTCTCGGTCCGGCCCGAGCCAACAAGCCCGAACAGCCCCGTCACCTGCCCCGCGAAGACCGAGAATGACGTATTCCTGACCAGCGCCCCCATCGAGACATCCTCGACCGAAAGGACCCGCACCCCCGGCGGACGAATGCTGTCGCGGGGTGCAAAATCCGCCGCCACGTCGCGCCCGACCATGGCCTCGATAATTCCGGTCTGCGTCAGACCCTGCGCCGCCGCAGTCAGCACCCGCTTGCCATCGCGCATAACGGTGATCCGATCCGAGACCTGCAGCGCCTCTTCCAGCGCATGGGTGATGAAGATGATCGCCACACCGCGCTTTTGCAGCCGCGCCAGCAGGGCGAAGAAATGACGGCGTTCCTCGGGGGTGAGGGTCGCGGTCGGCTCGTCAAAGATGATGATCCGCGCGTTGAGCCGCACAGCACGGGCGATCTCGACCATCTGGCGTTTGGCCGCGCCGAGGCTTGAGACCAGCGCCGTGGGATCGACGGTGAAGTTCAGGGATTGCAAGAACTGCTGCGCAGCAATTGTGACGCCGCGCAGGCGGTTGAAGGCTTTCTCCTGGCCAAGGAACAGGTTCTGCGCCACGGTCATCGAGGGGACGAGGCTGGTCTCCTGGTAGACCATCGCGATGCCTTGCCCGAGCGCGTCACCCGGGCCGATTGCTTTGAAGGGCTGACCCGCAAGGCGGATCTCGCCACTATCGGGCGGGTAGACCCCGGCCAGAAGCTTGGAAAAGGTGGATTTCCCGGCGCCGTTCTCGCCCAGAAGCGCATGGATCTCGCCGGGAAACAGGTCAAAATCCACCTGATCCACCGCGATATTGCCGTGAAATGCCTTGGTAATGGCCTTTGTGGACAGGATCGCGGTCATCGGGCTTCCTCCGCTTCGGCGATATCGACGATCTCGCCCGCGCCTTTCAGCGCGACAAGGGTCTGGCCCGGCAGATCCAGCACCGCGACCGCGCCATGCCTGCGCCCGTCAGCGCGGGAATGGTAGCTTTCCAGCACGCCAAACCCGGCATCAAGTCGCGCCACCAGCCCGTAAGACCGCGCCGGCGCCCAGGGTTTGCGCAGGCCCATGGTCCGCACACCGCCGCGCTGCAGCGGTTCCAGAAAACTGTGGCCGACAGAAAGCCCGGGAGCAATCCAATGCTCTTGCGGGACCGTCGCCAGCATATCGGCGCGGAAATGGTTTTCCTGCAGCACAAGCTCCACAAGGCGGTTGCGCGGCGCGAAAATGGTCAGCCACCAGCCGCCATTCAGCGCAGGAGAGAGCCGCCCGGGATAGCCGGGGATACGGTCAAGAAGCTTGCGCGCGCCCTTGGGTGTCAGCGCCGTCAGCCGATGCGCGAAGGCCTCGGCCAGCACGATGCTGCCATCCTGCGCGCGCGCCAGCCCCGAAGGCCAGGCAAGGCGCGTGGCGATCTGTTCGGCGCGCAGCGCGTCAGGCTCCAGTCGCCAGAGCCCGCCGTCCCCGGCCTTGCGCATCAGGGCGACAACCCAGTCGCCTGCTTTATGCGTGGCCGAGCCTTCGGCGATGATCAGCGCGCCACCGTCTTCCATCAGCGCGGTTGCGGAAACCGGGCGGGGGAAGGCGCTGCGCAGATCGCGGCTCCCTGCCCCGCCCCGCAGGATAAGCCCGCCATCCTCTAAAGCCAGCGCAAGACCGTCCTGGAATCCGGTTATCGCCGTGATCGGGGCGGGATAGGTTTCCGCCGCCTCAGCCCCCCCAGGGGTCAGGCGATAAAGCACCGGCCCGGCGCTGGCCCAGACCCCTCCCGCAGCGTCACGCGCGAGGCTGTCAGCGCCCGGCAAAACCGCGACCGGCGCCGCAGTCTCAAGCCGCGTATCGGGCTTCCAGGCGCCGTCATAGGGCGGGATGGTGATCGCCTGACCACGGAACGGCTCCAGCAGGCGGTCAAGCAGACTGATCCGGCTCATGCCCCCGGCCCCCAATAGGATTGCCCACTGGTCCAGGTCGGATCGGCGCCCTCCAACCGGATGCGCCCGATCCGGTTGTTCAGGATGCCCCCGATATAAAGCCAGCCCTTATGTTCGCGCATCGAGGTCACCATCGGATGCGACAGCCCGCCGAGATCACCCAGAGTGCCGAGGATCCGCCCGCTATCGTCGAATTTCACCACCCCGCCGGTATTGATATTCGGGAAGAGCCAGTCATCCTGCGGCAGGTTACGCGTCATGCGTTTGCGCATCCCGGGATGCCGCAAGGCAAGGTCAAAGCTGGGCGTTCGCATGCCGAGCCAGGCCATCCAATAGGTCCCGTCCGAGGCGCGGTTGATATTGTCGGGATAGCCCGGCATGTCCTTGATCACGGTCTCCAGCTGCCCGGCTCTGGGGCCGGAAATCCAGTAGCGATGCACCGTGCAGGCCCAGCTTTCGGCAATCAGCAGCGACTGACCATCATGCGAGAGACAGACGCCATTGGCGTAGCGCAGGCCCCTGAGCATGGTCCGGGTGGTGCCGGTTTTCGGGTCATAGACCAGCAGACGCCCGGTCGGGCGGCTCTCAATCGAATCCAGCGCCCAGTCATGCGCGTCATAGCGCGTCGTGGAATCGGTGAACCAGATCCGGCCATCGGGCGCGATATCAAGGTCATTCGGGTCGCGCAGCCGCGCGTCATCAACCACCGAGAAAAGCGAGCGCCCGGTTTCCGTGGTCAGTTCCGAGACCTCGCCCGCTTGCGTCACACCGTAAAGCCCCATGGCACCGACGCAGGAGATCACCCGCTGATCGCGCGTCATGGCAAGGCCGAGGGGGAAGCCTCCGATATGGGCAAAGATCTCTGAGCGGGTGTAATCGGGGGCGAACCATTTGACGATCTCGCCATGGCGGGTTCCGGCATAAAGATTGTCAGCCTCGTCAAGGATTACATCCTCTGGCCCCTCGACCGTCCCGAGCGCGATCGCCTCCGCCCCCGCCAGCCGGTCGTTCAGCGCGAAGGCCGTGCCCGAGCCGGGCAGAGCCGGGATCGCCGGAGCCATAGCGTGGTGCAATGGGGCGACATAGATCTCGGACAGAACTTTGTGGCGGTTTTTCAGCCAGCGCATATCCAGGATGATCGCTGCGCCGAGCATCAGCCCGACGATCATCTGGCTGGTGCCCGTGCCAGCCCCCATGCGGATCAGCCCGTTGGTGGTCAGCAGGACCGCAATCGCCCCCAGCACCCCTTTGACGACCGAGCCGCGCCCGCCACCCAGGCTGTTGCCGCCGACCACCGCCGCCGTCAGCGCGGCAAGCTCCATCCCGAGGCCGGTTCCAGGCCCTATCCCGGAAAGGCGCGCGGCGAAAAGGAACCCCGCCAGCCCACAGGCCAACCCCGAGATAACGTAAGACAGGAACACAGTGCGGCGGACATTGATCCCGGCATTGAAGGCCGAACGCCTTGCCCCACCAACCGCCATGAAATGCCAGCCGATCCGCGAGCGGCTCATCACCAGATGCGCGGTGATGGCGAAAAACACCGCGATCAGGGCGGAAAGCGGCAGGAACCAGAGGCTGCCGCTGCCGATCCCGTCAAAGGTGTCATTCCAGACCGGCGAGCTTTGGATCCGGGTGCCCCAGGCGGTAATCAGGATATCGTAAAGCGAGCGGCCAATGATCAGCGTGACCAGTGTCGTCAGAAACGCGCGCAGCCGCAGATAGCCGATCAGAAATCCGTTCAGCGCGCCAAAGGCTGCGCCCGCGCCCAGGCCGGCGATCAGCGCCAGCCAGACCGGCCCCTCGGCAATATAGATGACAGAGAGCACCGCGAAGGCCGCCAGCGCAAAGATCGAGCCGACCGAAAGGTCGATTCCGCCCGCGATAATGACCACCGTCAGGCCAAGCACCACGATCAGGAATTCACCCAGCTGCCGCGTGGTATCGATCAGGCTCGATGCCGCGAAAAAGCCCGGCAAAAGCGTCCCGAAGGAGATCACCACCGCCAGCAGAAAGGCGAAGGGAACCAGATTGTCGGTCCAGCTTTTCGAGAGGATTTCGCCCAGAAGGTGGTCCGGCACCCGGTTATAGCGCAGGCGGATCAGGGTTTCGCGCAGGCTCATCTTGCGGCTTTCTTGGGGAATTCCAGTGTGGCGAATGGGGGCCCGGCCATCAGGCCGGGCCCTGTCAGGATCAGTTCTTCGCGGCGGCCTCGATAGCGGCCTGGCTCCAGCAGGTGGTCGGGGTCAGGTCGGCTTTGGTACGCGCGACCTCATAGGTGTAGAGGTAGTTTTTGCTCTCACCGGGCTTGATGCCGCTTTGCAGCAGGACCTTGATCGCGGCGACCACATCCTGCGACTGGCGCGGCAGTTCCGAGGTCACAATCGCGCCGAAGGTGCCGTCTTCGATCAGCTTGCAGTCAATCGCCTCACCCGAGCCGGTGGTGGCGATAAAGACCTTGTCTTGCAGGCCTGCGTCACGGATCGCGGCTGCGGTCCCTTGCGCGGTCGCATCCCAGAAATCAACGATGCCGCAAATATCGGGGTTTTGCTGCAGGATTGTCGCCGCCGCATTGCGCGCTGTGGTCGGATCCCAGTTCGAATCCGCAGTGCCTGCAACCACCCAGCCCGGATTCGCGGCCAGCACTTCCTGCACGCCCTCCCACTGATACAGCGACGAGGCATTGACCTGATCGCCCTGGATCACACCGATCTTTTTCGATGACCCCTCGCCGCAATGATCGATCACCGCCTGGGTCTCCAGCGCGCCAAGCTTTTTCCAATCCGACCCGGCAAAGATATCCGAGGCGAAATTCGACGGGTTATCAAGCTGAACGACGAAAATCCCCGCCTCCTGTGCGCGTTTAAAGAGCCGCGAGTAAGAATTGAGGTCCGGCGTCTGCACGATCAGCACATCGGGCTTGTCGGGCTTGTCGGGCGAGGAAATCAGATCAGTGATCGCCTGCGCCCCGGCATCCACGCTCCAGTTCGGGTCACGGGTCTCCCAGATACCGCCGAAACGCCTGACCTCTTCGCCGATGAAATGGTTCCAGCCCTGGGCAAGGTCAAAGCCCATCGTCATCGGCACCAGCACCACGCGCTTGCCTTCCAGCGCCGAACGATAAGCTTCGGGGCCGGGGTTGCTGTCCTGGGCGGTGACGCCAGAGGCGAGCGTAAGGACGCAGCTGCCGGCAAGGGCGGCAAGGCGAAGGGGTTTGAACATTGTGGTTCCTCCGGGAAAAGGGCCTGCATCCGGCAGCGCCCTGAAAGGTGAAAAGGTCAGATATCGCCTTGCTGACTGGTCTGTTCATCTCTGGGGTTCAGTTGCCCGTCGAGAATGATAGCGCCGAGCAAGATCAGCGCTTTGATAAGATTTTGCTGGATATTCGGCAGGTTGAGGATGGTCATGCCGTTCAGGAGAACCCCGATCAGCATGGCGCCGACGACGACATTGCGCGTGCCCCCCTTGCCGCCCGAAAGCCCGATGCCGCCGATCACCACGACCAGCACCACGTCATATAGCAGCGCCGAATTGACCAGCCGCGTGTTCATGCTTTGCAGGCTGATCGCACTCGCCAGCCCCGCGAGCCAGGCAAGGAGCGCTGCGAGCGTGAAGGCCGCGACGATCAGCGGGCGCACCGGGATGCCCATCGTGCGCGCTGCGTTGAAATTATCGCCCATGAGATAGAGAAACCGCCCCGGCCTGGACCAGCGCAACAGTCCGATCAGGATCAGAACCACCGCCAGAAACACCAGCACATCGACCGGAAGGCCAAAGACGCGTGCCGTTCCCAGTGACAAAAGCCCGGTTGCGTTTTCGGGGATATAGACCACATCCTGCGACAGGATCTGTGAGCGCACAAAGCCAAAGACAAACGCGCCAGAGGCGAGCGTCGCAAAAAGTGCCGGCACCCCGGCATAGGCGACCATGGCCCCGTTCGCCGCGCCAATCGCAATGGCCATCAGCGCAACCACCGCGCTCGCCGGCCACAGGCCCCAGCCGCTTTGCATCAGCTGCAACTGCACGGCGACCGTCACCACCATGACCGAGACCATCGACAGATCGATGCCGCGCCCGATCACCACGATCCCCATCCCGGCGGCCAGAATGCCCAGCACGGCGACGGAGCGCAGGATGTTCAAAAGGTTCGCCGGTGCCGCGAAACCGTCGAGCAGCAGCGCAAAACCCGCGAAAAGCGCAATCGCCAGCCCGAAGACAATGGTTTCCTGCCCGATAACACGGCGCGGATGCGCCGCGCGAAGGCCCCGAATGCTCACCCGACTGTTCACCGGATCGCTCCCCTGTTCCGGCCCTGAAATGCCGGGGCTCGGGGGCGGTCAACTGCCCGTCTTTGTGATACTGCCGCTGGATTTCCACAACAATATCAAGGCGATTTCTTTGTTTTGCGCGGCGCAGAGGTTTTCTTCTGCGCCGCCGACATTACAGAGAAGGATTTTCCGGGATCAGGACCGCCGCCCCGCTGGTCGCGCGAGATTCCAGCGCGCGATGCGCCTCAGCCGCGTCTTGCAGACGGTAGCGCGCCGCAGCGCCCGCCTTAAGCCTGCCATCCGCAAGCCTATGAAACAGCGCAGCCGCCCGGGCCGCGCGTTCCTCCTGGGTCGTCAGATAGTCGAACACCACCGGGCGACTGAGCGTCTTTGAGCCTTTCGCCAGATCTGAGACCTGAAACCCGGTTATCGGCCCCGAGGCCTGGCCGAAGGACACCAGATGCCCGCGCGGCTTCAGACTTTCGAGTGAGCCACGCCAGGTGTCTTTCCCGACCGAGTCGAAGACCCTGTCACAGAGCGCGCCGCCGGTCAGATCCGCCACCCGCGCGGCGACATCCTCATGGCGGTATTCGATCACCGCATCATAGCCGTGATCCAGCGCAAGCCGCGCCTTCTCAGCGGACCCGACGGTCCCGATCGCCCGCGCCCCAAGCGAGGCGATCCATTGACCGAGCAGCAAGCCGACCCCGCCCGCCGCCGCATGGACCAGCACCACCTGACCTTCCCGCACCGGCGCTACGGTAGAAACCAGCGCCTCCGCCGTCAGCCCTTTCAGAAGGACCGAGGCCGCCAGATCCGCCGTGATCCCGTCGGGCAAAAGGAAAAGCCGGTCGGCGGGCATCACGCGGTAATGCACATCGGCGCCGGTGCGCTCCAGATAAGCCACACGCGCGCCGGGTTTCAGCGTGACGCCTTCGCCCACGGCGATCACCACGCCGGCCGCCTCGGCCCCGGGGATCAGCACCGCGCCCGGCCAGGGGTAAAGGCCCGAGCGGAAATAGGTGTCGATGAAATTAAGCCCGATGGCCTCATGCCGGATCAGCACCTCGCCGGGGCCGGGGGGCGCGAGGGGGAGTTCGGCCCATTCCAGCACCTCGGCGCCACCGGGTTTGCGGGCTATGATTGCGCCGGTATGGGTCGGGATTTCTGCGCCTGAGGCCATCGGATCAGCTCTCAACCAGGAATTGCTGATCGACGGGCAGCTGCAGCGCCGTCACCAGAGCATTGGTCTGCGAGGCCATGCCGATCACCGCCAGCAATTCCTCATGCTGCGCCCCGGTCATACCCTTGGCCTTCGCCGCTGCGGTATGGGAATGCACGCAATAGCCGCAGCCATTGGCACTGGACACCGCGATATAGATCATCTCCTTCACCACCGGATCAAGGCTTCCCGGCGCGACCATCACCGCCTTCAGCCCGGTCCAGAGCCGGTCCAGCGTATCGGGCTGATTGGCTAAAGCGCGCCAGATATTATTGATGAAATCCGATTTCCGGGTGGCACGGATATCGTCGAACACCGCTTTGACACGGGGATCGGCTTCGGCCTCGGCATCGGTCCAGAGGCGGACGGTGGTCATGATGGGGTTCCTTTCGCAAAGCCCTTGCGCCACAGGCTAGGACGCAGACGGGGCCGAAGCAAATGCTCTGCCGGGTCAGGCAGTATGGCTGAGATTGAGCGTGTCGAGGATCCGGTGGCGCAGCGCCTCAAACCCTTCGTCGCCTCTTGCGCGTCGGCGCGGCAGATCGACCGGGAAATCCTCGGCAATCCGGCCAGGATTGGGGCACATGACGATGACCCGGTCGGCGAGCAGGATCGCCTCTTCGATATCATGGGTGACAATGATCAGGGTCGGGCTTGGCTCGGTTTTTGCGTGGATCTGCAGGAGATGCTGTTGCAGATCGGCTTTGGTAAAGGCATCCAGCGCCGAGAAGGGTTCATCCAGAAGCAAGACCTCCGGCTCGGTGACCAGCGCGCGGGCAATGGAGACACGCTGCGCCTGGCCGCCCGAAAGCTGCCGCGGCAGGGCATTCGCCTTATCAGTAAGACCCACCCGCGCGAGCGTGGCCGAGATCCGCGCCTCGCGGACAGCATGCGGCAGACCCGCAAGGCCAAAGCCCACATTGCGGCGCACAGTCAGCCAGGGGAAAAGCCGCGCCTCCTGAAAGATGATGCCGATCTTTTCATGCGGCCCGTCCAGCGCGGTCTCGTCAATCGCGACCTCGCCATGCGTCGCCTGTTCAAGCCCCGCAAGGATACGCAAAAGCGTGGATTTCCCGCAGCCGGAGCCGCCGACAATCGCAAGAATTTCGCCCGGAGCAACCGTGAGGTTTATCCCCGCCAGCGCGCGGGTGCCGGTTTCATAGGTTTTGCCAAGGTTGCGGATCGTCAGCATATCAGGCCTCCCCTGCGCCGGTGCGGGCCTCTTTGCCACGCGCGAAACTGTCTTCCCAGGTCAGGAAAGGTGCGGTTGCCCAGGCCAGAAGACTGTCGGTGATCTTGCCAAGGATCGCGAAAATCAGGATCGCGGCAACGATCTGTGCCGGTTTGCCCAGCTGCTGGCCATCGACCAGCAGATAACCAAGCCCGGTTGAGGCTCCCATGAACTCCGCCGCGACGACGAACATCCAGCCAAGGCCCAGACCCGAACGCAGCGCCGTGACATAGGCCGGGAAGATCGCGGGCAAGAGGATGCGCGCCACCATCCCCGCGCCGGAGAGGCGAAAGACCCGACCGACCTCGACGATCTTGCGGTCAACCGAGCGGATCGCATCCATCACGCCAAGATAGACGGGAAAAAAGACGCCGACCGCGATCAGCATGACCTTGGGCAGTTCGAATATGCCAAACCAGAGGATGAAAAGCGGCACCCAGGCGATGGACGGTATCGCCCGCAGCGCCTGGAAGGTCGGGTCGATCAGCCGCGCAACGGAGCGGTAATAGCCGGTGATCGCGCCGAGGATCGTCCCCGCCACCACCCCAAGGCCAAAGCCCACCAGGACCCGCCAGAGCGTCGCCGCGGCATGGCGCGTCAGATCGCCCTTTTGCCAGAGCGCGGCGAGCGTGTCCCAGATCACGCTTGGCGGAGGTAAAAGCCGGCCGGTGTTCCAGCCAAACGCCACCACCGCCTCCCAGATCAGGGCCGCGCCCAAAGGCAGGATCAGCCCGATGAAAAACGGCTTCCCATAGCCAAGGAACCGCGACAGAAAATCTGCGCCGGTGCGGGTGGCGGGGCCGGTTTCGGCCCGGCTGGAGGTCTCGGTCATGAGGCAGATCTGATCCTGTGGAGGGGCTTACGCGGTCGGCAAGCGGTCGTCGATCAGACCATCCACGGTTGCGGTGACATCGACACCCGCCTCGATCACACCCGCTTTTTGCAGCGCGATCCCCGCCGCGAGGATCGCGTCACGATGGGCCGCGCCAAGGCGCGGGTCGGAAAGATCGGTGCGCTCATTGAGCTGCTTTTCGATCACCGCCTCGGGCAGGCCGGTGACTTCGACCGTGACCGCTTTCAGCTCATCAGGGTTTTCGACCGCGAATTTCCGTGCGCGCTCATAGACAGTGAGAACGCGGGTCGTAACCTCGGGCTGTTCCGCAAGGAAGGCTTCTCGCACATTGAGGATCCCATAGGTATTGGCGGCGACATTACGGAAGAAAAGCGAAGCGCCGTCTTCGACCTCGGCTGAGGCCATGATCGGGTCAAGTCCGGCCCAGGCATCGACATCGCCGCGCAACAGAGCGGTCTTGCCATCCGCATGCTGAAGCAGAACTGTGGTAATATCGCTTTCCGACAGGCCCTGATCTGCCAGTGCCCGGATCAGGAAAATATGCGGATCAGTGCCACGGGTGACGGCCACGGTCTTGCCCTTGAGATCTGCGACCGAGGTGATGCCGGTTTCGGCCCGCGTCACCAGCGCCGTCCATTCCGGGCGCGAATAGCTGTAGATCGAGCGGATCGGATTGCCGTTTATCTTTGACACCAGCGCCGCCGAACCAGCGGTCGAGCCGAAATCAATCGCGCTGCCCGAAAGGAACTCCAGCGCCTTGTTCGAGCCCGCCGATTGCACCCAGGTGATGGCAATCTTGTCTGAGGCGAATTCCTCTTCCAGCCAGCCCTTGGACTTCAGGAGCAGCGAGACCGGGTTATAGGTCGCGAAATCGATCTTCAGTTCCGAGAGTGATTGCGCGCGCAAAAGGCCGGGCGCAGCGACGCTGACCAGCGATGCTGCCGGAAGGGTTTGCAGAAGATGGCGGCGGGTGATCATCTCGTCTCGTCCTTTTCCTGTGGCCAGCTCCGGAGGTGCCTTCGGGCGCCCGCCGGGTCCATGGGGTCTGCGCAGCATCTTCCCGCCCTGTGGCAAAGCGCGCCTGTTTTGGCTTGTGATGCTGGGATGCTTCGGTCGCTGAGGGTATCGTAATCCGTGCTTTTCAGGAAGAATTGCCCCCGCTCTTTGACCATGACGCAGGAGAAGAATTGTTCTGTGCTGCCCGGCCCCGGGAGGAAAGAATCCGGATCAGTGCCAGCCACGCCCCGCTCCCGGGCCGAAGCGGGACGCGGCGATGCCTCCGCCGCGCCATGGCATTTCCGAGGATCGTTACGGGCGGTCCTTACGGCGATATTGCGGATCATCCAGCCCGATCATTGTGATGAATCCCGGCAGGGCGCGGATCCTGTTGATCCAGGCGCGGATCGCC